>JAEYNY010000205.1 GCA_023412275.1 Bacillota bacterium | reverse complement strand
TATAATAAAAGTATTACTTAATTTGAAAGGGATGATTAAATGCTTGAACTGGAAGAATACAAGCTGGAGCTTCAGGGCTTGAAAAGCAATTTAGAGGAAATGAGGGCTTCACTTTGACATCGCTAGAATAAGTGATGAAATAGCGGAGATGGAGCATAAAGCTTCTGAGCCGGAATTCTGGAATGATATGGAGAATTCCCAAAAGATACTTCAGAAGACTAAAATTCTGAAAACAAAGATAGAGAGATTTAATAATATAACCTCACAGTGGGAGGACTTATTTACTCTTGCCGAACTGGGACTTGAAGCGCAAGATGAAAGCGTAATTCCGGAGGTAGGAGAAGGCCTTCTACAACTTAAACACAATCTGGAATCACTGCGACTTGAAACACTTCTCACAGGGCCTTATGACAAAAATAATGCCATACTTACATTGCATGCAGGAGCCGGCGGAACTGAAGCTCAGGACTGGGTGCAAATGCTTTTGAGAATGTTTACAAGGTGGGGAGAAGCCAAAGGATACGAGGTAAAAGTACTTGATTATCTTGATGGCGACGAAGCCGGCATAAAGAGCGTAACCATACACGTAATAGGTGAAAATGCCTATGGATATCTTAAATCTGAAAAAGGGGTTCACCGTTTGGTAAGGATATCTCCTTTTGATGCATCAGGTAGAAGACATACTTCCTTTGCATCTGCAGATGTAATGCCTGAACTGGATGATACCATAGAGATAAATATAAATCCGGATGATTTGAGAATTGATACGTACAGAGCCAGTGGTGCCGGAGGACAGCATATCAACAAGACTGATTCAGCCATCAGAATAACACATATTCCAACAGGAGTAGTTGTTTCATGTCAAACAGAACGTTCACAGTTCCAGAACAAGGATACTGCAATGAAAATGCTGAAAGCAAAGTTGTTTGAATTGAAAGAACGAGAACAGAAGGAAAAGATAGAAGACTTAAAAGGAGTTCAGATGGAAATAGCATGGGGAAGCCAGATAAGGTCCTATGTATTCTGTCCTTATACTCTTGTAAAAGACCATAGAACCAATTATGAAGAAGGAAATGTTGATGCGGTTATGGATGGTGAACTGGACGGGTTTATCAATGCATACCTTTCAATGGAGAAATCTGATAATTCTATGAAGCCTTGATAGGAGACGTGGAAAATAAGAATTCAAATGATCTTAAAAAGTTGCTTGAAGATGTTAAGAACGGCTCTGTTGACGTTGAACATGCGTATAAGGAAATTAAAGATTTACCTTATGAGGACTTGGGCTTTGCAAAGGTTGATCACCATAGAGCTATACGAAACGGCTATCCAGAGGTAATTTACTGTGAAGGAAAAACTATTAATCAGATAGTTGAAATTGTTGAAAGGCTCATGGAGAAAAATAATAATATTCTTGCTACACGTGCTTCACGTGAGGTTTATGACGCAATCAGCGAAATTACCTGTGATGCAGAATACCACAGAGATGCAAGGATTGTTGTTGTTAAGAGAAAAAAGATTATTGTTTCAGAAAAGGAAATTGCGGTGATTACAGCAGGGACTTCCGATATTCCTGTTGCAGAGGAAGCTGCAATTACAGCAGAAGTACTCGGGAACAGGGTTAACAGGATTTATGACGTAGGAGTTGCGGGGATTCACAGACTTCTTTCTAAAATGGATGTGATTTCCCGGGCAAATGTAATTATAGTTGTGGCGGGAATGGAAGGTGCATTGGCCAGCGTTGTAGGAGGATTGGTTGACAAACCGGTTGTTGCAGTTCCTACCAGTGTTGGTTATGGTGCAAATTTCGGAGGACTGTCGGCACTGCTCACTATGCTCAACAGCTGTGCCAGTGGAATCGGAGTAGTGAATATCGATAATGGATTCGGGGCAGGATATCTTGCAAGTAATATCAACAAACTTTAACTTATAACGGGACATATTCATGTGTCCCGTTTAATATATGAAACTATTTATGTAAATTAGGAGGAGCTAATGAAGGTTTTATATTTCGACTGCTTTTCAGGTATAAGCGGAGATATGACTTTAGGCGCACTGCTTGATCTTGGAATTGACAAAGCTGCATTCTTAACAGAGCTTGAGAAACTAAAGGTTCATGGTTATTCTATTGATATAAACAAAAAAGTTAAAAACGGAATAAGTGGTACTGATGTACATGTAGTACTGGAAGAAACAGGACATCATGAAAACGGTGAGGAGCATCAGTATGGGGAAATACACCATACAGACCACCATCACCATGGAGAGCAAGAGCATACTCATGAGCATTCACATAACCACCATTCAGAGAGAAATCTTGAGGACATTGAGCTTATTATAAATCAGAGTGATTTGAGACCAAGAGTAAAGACAATGAGTACAAAGATTTTCAGAGAGATAGCACGAGCAGAAGCAAAGGTTCACGGTAAGGATATAAATGAAGTTCATTTTCATGAGGTTGGAGCTGTTGATTCTATTGTGGATATTGTAGGATCATGTATTTGCCTTGATATGTTGGGGATAGAAAGGATATTTGCATCCGAGCTTCATGAAGGAAAGGGCTTTGTAAAGTGTGCCCACGGACTATTGCCTGTTCCTGTTCCGGCTGTAATGGAAATGCTGTGCAGCAGTAAAATTCCTCTTATTACAGAAGACATCCCCTTTGAACTAGTTACCCCAACAGGTTTAGGCATTATAAAAATGATATCTTCGGGGTTTGGTAAAATGCCTCCCATGTCCATTGAAAAAACAGGATATGGTATGGGCAAAAGGGAAACAGGACGGTTTAATGCTCTAAGAGTAGTCATGGGTAGTCTGTATCAACAGGATATGATACCAAGCGATGAAATAAGCATACTGGAAACCAATATAGACAATATGTCTCCCGAAATTATGGGTTATACAATGGAAAAGTTACTTGACAGCGGAGCTCTTGACGTTTACTACACTCCTATTTATATGAAAAAAAACAGACCTTCGGCAATGCTGACGGTACTGGTTAAATGCGGAGAAGAAAAAAAGATTTCAGAAATAATTTTCAGTGAAACTTCTACCCTTGGTATCAGGATAAGCCATGCTCAAAGATTTTGCATGGACAGGGAATTGGTAAAGGTTAATACACAGTACGGAGCCGTTCGTGTAAAGGTTGCAAATATTGGTGACATAATGAAGTTTGCACCTGAATATGAAGATTGCAGAAGCATTGCACTCAAAACCGGTATGCCAATAAAGGAAGTATATGAATTGGTAAATGAAAAATACAGGCAGAAAGGTTACGATATTGCTGTACAATAAATTCTCTGATTACCTTAAAAAAAGATATGGCTCCAAGGTGTACAAGCTTCCGTTGAATCTTCCCGTTACCTGTCCTAACAGGGATGGAAGCCTCAGTTTATTAGGCTGTATTTTCTGCGGTGAAGAGGGGGCAGGCTTCGAAAATCTTTCCAGTACTATGTCTGTATCACAGCAGCTTGCACAAAACGCCAGGTACATAGGCAAAAACTATGGAAGTGACATTTTCATTGCATACTTTCAGAATTATTCAAACACATATCTTCCTTTTGAAGAATTCAAGAAAAATATCACTGAGTCTTGTCAGGAAGGCATAGTAGCGATATATATTTCTACAAGGCCGGACTGTATTAACGACAGATATATGGAGTTTCTTGCAAAAATAAAAAAGGAAAAGGGTGTTGATGTTGTAATTGAACTGGGGCTTCAAACAGTTAATTACCATTCACTGAAAATCCTCCAAAGGGGGCATTCTTTAGCCGAATTCATAGATGCGGTTATAAGAATAAAGAAATATGACCTTGAAACATGTGCTCATTATATTACTGATTTGCCTACAGATAATATTGAGGATGTTATTGAAGGTGCTAAAATCTTATCGGCTCTAGGTGTTCAACAGGTTAAATGCCATTCCCTGTATATTTTGAAGGATACTGTTCTTGAAAAAATGTACTCCCAAGGTAAAATAACACCGGTTTCAATGGATGAGTTCATTGACAGAACAATAGTATTTTTGGAACACCTGAACCCTGGAATAGTTGTACAAAGGCTAATGGGACGGGCTCCGGCGGAACGAACAGTATTTTGCAACTGGTCAACAAGCTGGTGGAAAATTCAGGATACAATTGAGGCGAAAATGACGGAAAATGGCTGCTATCAAGGAAGGCTGTTTAACTATTTAAACGGAAGTGCATTAGAAAGGTTTAAGGATTAAATTTATCACTTTATGCTATGCATAAAAGATAAAATTCGATATAATATAAAAATACTGTGCCAAAAAAGTATTTTAATGTATATATAAAAATTAATTTAAATAAAGAGGAGCGGTTAGTTTTGAACAATGAAATGGTCTTAGTTCTTGATTTCGGCGGACAGTACAATCAGTTGATAGCACGCCGGGTAAGAGAAGCAAATGTTTATTGCGAGGTAATTCCTTATAACGCATCTTTAGAACGTATAAAATCATACAACCCAAAAGGAATAATTTTTACAGGAGGACCTAATTCTGTTTTAGATGAAGGTGCACCAAAATGCGACCCCGGTGTATTTGAACTGGGAGTACCTATTCTGGGTATATGCTACGGAATGCAGCTTATGAGTGCTATGCTTGGCGGAAAGGTTGAAGCTGCTAAGCAACGCGAATATGGAAAAGTAGAAATTTGTGTAGATAAATCACAACCCTTTTTCCAGGATGTTGATGAAAATACTACCTGTTGGATGAGCCATACTTATCATGTAACAAATCCTCCTGAAGGATTTACTGTAATTGCTAAGTCTGAAAATTGCCCTGTCAGTGCAATGCAGCATGTAGGAAAGAATTTTTATGCTGTTCAGTACCATCTTGAGGTTATGCATACACCTAAGGGAACATTAATGTTCAGAAACTTCCTTTACAATATTTGCGGCTGTAAGGGTGACTGGGTAATGTCCTCCTTTGTTGAAAATCAGATCAAGGCTATTAGAGAAAAGGTTGGCGACAAGAAGGTATTATGTGCATTGTCAGGTGGTGTTGACTCATCTGTTGCAGCGGTTTTAATTCATAAGGCTGTTGGAAAGCAGTTAACTTGTATATTTGTTGATCATGGACTTTTGAGAAAATATGAGGGAGACCAGGTTGAACAGATATTCAGAAAGCAGTACGATATAAATCTTGTTCGTGTAAATTGTGAAGACAGATTTTTGCAGAAACTTAAAGGTGTTTCTGATCCGGAAACCAAGAGAAAAATTATTGGTGAGGAATTTATAAGAGTATTTGAAGATGAAGCAAAGAAAATTGGAAAGGTTGATTTCCTTGTTCAGGGAACAATTTATCCTGATGTTATAGAAAGCGGACTTGGTGATGCAGCCGTTATTAAGAGCCATCACAATGTAGGCGGTTTGCCTGATCATGTTGATTTCAAGGAGATTATCGAACCTCTCAGAAACCTTTTCAAGGATGAAGTAAGAAAGGCCGGAGAGGAATTGGGAATTCCTGAAGATTTGGTTTGGAGACAGCCATTCCCAGGCCCGGGACTTGCTATCAGAGTTATCGGTGATCTGACAAAAGAAAAGCTAGATACTCTAAGAGATACAGACTACATTTTCCGTGAAGAAATCAAGGCTGCAGGATTGGGTAGAGCGATCAACCAGTACTTTACAGTTTTGACAAATATGAGAAGTGTTGGCGTAATGGGTGACGAAAGAACTTATGACTATACCTTGGCTCTTCGTGCGGTAACTACTACAGACTTCATGACAGCGGACTGGGCAAGAATTCCATATGATATTCTGGAGAAGGTTTCTACTCGTATTGTTAACGAAGTAAAACACATCAACAGAGTTGTGTAT
Organism: Bacillota bacterium; assembly: GCA_023412275.1. GTDB lineage: Bacteria > Bacillota > Clostridia > Acetivibrionales > DSM-1351 > Ruminiclostridium. The sequence continues at coordinate 35,307 of JAEYNY010000205.1, read as the reverse complement.
GACATAACGAGTAAGCCACCTGCTACTATTGAGTGGGAATAGTAAACAAAAAGCCTCACAAACAGCACAAATGCTGGGTTTGTGAGGCTTTACTTTTAAAATTGAACCTCTTAATGCTCGGCAGCAAAATCAATCAATCTCAACCCCATTTACGACAACGCCTGTGGAATCCACTACTGCGAATACTTGTCTTACATCAAGAAGGGCAATTAAGGTCTGGCAGTCATCAAAGACTATATTATCCGCATGACGAATAAAATAACCTGATGCTGGCAAAACCCCGAAACAGTTTGATTCTGGATATTGGTTGGCGAATTCATCAGGAATAGGTGGTACTTCTTTCACATTTCCTTGATAAATTACATTTACGTTATTAAAGAAAATATTTTTTATAGAGTACCGTATTCCATCTTTTTCAAATCCTCCAAGATAAGTTCCATAACTTCGGCGTATGTTTTCAGCTTCGATATTTTCAAAATAGATTTCATCAATACTTCCAATTCGGTGCTGACCCCAATCAGGAGTTCTTCCTTTGTCTCCAATTAATACAAAGAAAACACTTTCAACATTTTGGATAGTTATGCGTCTAAACCTCAAGTTTTTAATAAATCCACCATCAACACTTTGAATACAGATTGCACAGGTTCGTGTATCTTTTATAATACAATCCTCACATAGACAGTTGGTAAATCCGCCATAACTGTAAGTTCCAAATTTTATACCGTTTGCCATTGTACTTATAATGAATGTATTACGTACCACTACATTGTCACAACCGCTTTCATTTCCACTTTTAAAACAAACGGTGTCATCATCTGACTTTAAATTGCAGTTTTCAATCAATACATCATAACAGTCACAGATGTCAATACCATCACGATTCGGGTACCAGCATGAATACACATTCAAATCACGAATATACAGACTATCACACTCGACAACTGGAATTGTCCACATGCCGGCATCCGTCACATACAAATCACAAATAACTGCATTGTCACATCCAACTAGCAGAATAGTGCAGACCCGAAGACTTTCAGAACCATACGGTCCGGGAAAATCGCCACTTCCGTCAATGGTTCCTCCACCCATGATTCTGATATTTTCTTGAGTATCGCCATATATTAATGATTTCTGTGGACCCTGTACCAGCATGTTCCAATTTGGATGGCCCTTACTAACCTTTGTACTATATGCATCAATGTCCAGTACACCTTTCAAAACCGCATCTCTTTCAATATATAACGTTACATTCTTCTTCATTTCAATGCAGCCGGACAAATAAGTACCACCCTTTAAATATACAACCCCTCCTCCAAGATTACTACATTGGTCTATTAACTTTTGCAATGATTCTGTCACTACTGTTTCACCGTCAGATTTTACACCTAATTGTTTTACATCAAATATGGGACACTCTTTTGCAGCTTCGTATACAGACTGAATAGGATTCCGATAGATATGGAGTTGGTTTACATAAAGAATGCCACCATGGCTCCCCATGGATATGGAGCTGACTGACCACAATTGCTGCATACACATTGAATTATTTAATTGTCTTTCTCCATCAATGTATAAGGAAAAAGTTCCTGAAGCAGTATCTATTGTAATGTATATACAGTACCAATTATCACTGCTATAATGACACAATTTCTTTTTTGTCATTCCATCATATGCATAGAAAAAAGCACCCTCTGTATCAAGTTGTATCAGTTTGGAGCTCTTGTTCTGAGTATTGCTTCCGTACAATGTTACTATATTCACTCCACGAGTATTGTTATCCATCCTTACCCAAAGTGAAACCACAAGCTTTCCGGAAATGGGTTCAAAACTTTTACTAATAAAGCTACCCTCTCCATAAATTCTAACACTTTTATTGGCTTCATTGGGTAACGAAACATTCTCTGAAAACCCCTCTAAATTCCATTCTCCTAGGCCTTTACAACAATTGAAATTATTGAAATCATCCTGTAAGGTATAAGTGATATCAGACAACTTTGTGACATCTGTCTCTGGCACTTTATATTTATTTCTCAACTTGTGATCCATAAAGTATCTCCTTCCTATATGTATATATCAAATGTACTATGTTTTTAACGAAATATCTTTGCACAAAGCAGCTGTTTTATTGCGTGAAGTGACTAATTTTGATATTATATTAAGTAAATTTGTTATATGGATCGGAGAGGCAAATCTATATGCTCGAAAACTATTATTACGAACCAATTAGCTCTGAAATATTATGTCAGCACAAAGTGACGACAGGTTGCCAAACTTTTCCCTATCACAGACATAACGGGTATGAGATATTCCTCTTTATCCAAGGAAACATTAATTACTACATCGAACATAATTGCTATCAATTGACTACTGGAGACTTATTTATTACACCTCCTTCAGAAATGCATCGTGTGGTTAGCCTTGATGATAATCTATATGAGCGTATTACTTTAAACATAAAACGACCTGTACTTGATAGACTTTCAACTCCAAAAACAGATTTATCCGCCTGCTTTAACACCACAAATTTTGGTCAAAACATCTTCGTTCGTTTAGAAAATGAGGATTTAAAGAAGTTTATAAACCTGGCAAATGATTTATCTCGTGTTTTGGAATCAGACAATTATGGTTCTGATATACTAATCAATGTTTATTTAAGCCAACTTTTGCTACTTGTAAATAGCTACTATCGTCAATCATCCTTTTCACAACAAAGTATCATGCCTCCACTGATCAAAAATGTCATGTTGTATATTGAGCAGAATTTGACTACTGATATTTCATTAGAAAAATTGACAAATAAATTTTATCATGATGGCACTTATATTAGCAGACAATTTAAGCACCACACAGGATTAACTCTTCGGGAATATATTCTTGACCGGCGTATTGAGGAGGCGAAAAGACTGCTTTCCAATGGTGAAAATGTCTCTGAAGCCTGTTGCGAATCTGGTTTTTCCAACTATTCTAATTTTATACGCAGCTTTACAAAGTTGGTTGGAATTTCGCCCGGAAAATACATGAGGCTTTCTAAAACTATGTAAAGTACAAATGTAAAAACCAGTAATACTATCGTAAACGCGATTAAGGAAATTAAACAATTAAGAAAATACAACTGGAATGCAAGAGTGGAATTAGATTGGAGAAATGACTACAGAAAGTATTGTTCATACATGAAGAAGACAGTGAGTTTTGAATTAATTCATTATGATAATAAATAATTGTTTAGAATAATTATTTATTGGAGCACGTGGAGAATGTGTAAGCTGTTTTATATAGTTATAAAAGCTATAATGTATGAAAAACATTATATCCTTACAGATTGACATAGACTCAGACAAAAGCAAAAACCAAAGGATTTGTAAATATATCAGGCAGTGTTTTGTTGTTGACACAAAGAATAATAAGGATATAATGGTATTAACTGGCTTAATCTGTGGTGTGGCATCTTGCTTTCTCATCTGATATTAAGAATTAACTCTACAAGCTTTTATTATTTCACCATATGTAATTATACTAAATACATAAAAGGTCAGGAGGTCAACAATAGAAAACATGCCAATCAGGGTTATGTTTAACATTTTCCATTTATCAAAATTACATCTATCATTTATACAACCGGCTGCTGCAATAGGTACTATTATTGGAGCAGTATTTATTTCTACCGGAAAATCAACTAATGCTATTTGAATTGAATTTGAGCAGGATTGACAAAATGTTTCCGCCTATTTTTACATCAAAGAAATGCTACAGGCACAATTCAGCTCAACATAAAGCCGTGGTTAGAGACTAAGGAAACAGTTAGACAAATAGCGTTGTAGAAAAATTAACTAATCCACAACGTCTATATTCATTATATAAAATAAAAAAGAAAGGATAAGTATAATGAATTTTCTTAGGTGTTCATTATACAAAAAAAATAATGGAAGAAATAAAAAATAAACTAAGGACTTTTCTTAATCGTTTTTTTAGAAAGCAAGAATTAGGTGATAATGATGACATATTTGCTCTTGGCTTTGTAAACTCTCTTTTTGCGATGCAATTAGTAATGTTTTTGGAAAAGGAATTTGGGTTAAGAGTGGAAAACGAAGATCTTGATATAAATAATTTCAGGTCTATCCAGACTATTGCTGATTTTGTCAACAGTAAGCAAAATGGCTGTAACAAAGGATAGGAGTTAAATAATTTTTAGGGGGTAAAAGTATGAAAATTGAACTGACAAAAGATCAGTTGGACAATCAGGAAGCGTTTCACACTTTCGCAACTGAAGAAATTGCACCCTATGCGGCAAAAAATGATCTGGAGGAGAGAACTCCGCCTGAACTGATTGAGAAACTGGCAGATAGAGGTTATTTAGGTTCTATGATACCAAAGGAGTATGGTGGTTTGGGTATGGATCTGATTACTATAGGACTTCTGAATGAAGAAGTTGGTAGGGCGTGTTCATCTATCAGAGGTCTCCTGACGGTTCATGGAATGGTTGCTTTAGCTATCCTGCGGTGGGGGACAAAAGAGCAAAGAGAATACTGGCTTCCGAAAATGGCTTCGGGTGAGATAATAGGTGCTTTCGGGCTGACTGAGCCTAATGTGGGGAGCGATGCTAAAAGTGTTGAGGCAACTGCAGTTTATGCGGATGGCAAATACATATTAAACGGACATAAGAAATGGACGACAATGGGGCAGGTTGCAGATATTTTCCTCATTTTTGCGAAATGTGAAGACAAGGCTACAGCCTTTATAGTAGAGAGGACACGCCCAGGTTTTTCAACGAACCCTATCACGGGTTTAATTGGTTGCCGTGCTTCTATGGTAGCTGAGCTTTTTATGGATAACTGCAGTATACCCGAAACAAATATTGTTGGAAGAGTAGGTACTGGTTTATCCCATGTTGCATTGAATAGTTTGGATTATGGAAGGTATACAGTTGCTTGGGGTTGTGTCGGACTTGGGCAGGCATGCCTAGAAGAGTCCTTGGAATACTCCAGAAAAAGAAAACAGTTTGGAGCACCTTTACGTCAGAATCAATTGATACAACAAATGATAACCGAAATGGTTGTCGACATAAAAGCTGCAAGACTGTTGTGTCTTAATGCCGGCTATTTAAAAGATGTAGGAGACCCTGACTCTATTATGGAGACATGGAATGCAAAATATTTTGCTTCAAAAATGGTAAATAAGGCTTCAAACGCTGCAGTGCAAATTCACGGTGCAAATGGTTGCTCCCGTGAGTATCCAGTTGAGAGATATTACAGAGATGCCAGGATAAATGAGATTATCGAGGGCACAACTCAGATGCACGAAGTACTGATTGCTACCAATGCCTTTAGAAATACTAAGTTTTAGGGGAGCGTTATATGGCCGAGGGTGAAAAAGAAGTAAAGAAAATTAGTAGTTGAGTCTAATAAAACAATTATGCAAAATTATAAATCACAAAATGAAGTTGTAAAACTGCATCTGATTTTGGTGTACTGGTATGAGTATTTCAGAGTTTAAACTACTATTGCAAATGCAAGATAAATCATATAAGGATGGTTAAATATAAATGGTTAAGGGTGATATTAAATTCATTTATTCACTGACACCGATGCAGGAAGGGATACTGTATCATAGTCTAGTGGATGAACAGTCTACAAGCTATATTTTTCAAACCAGATTTCGTATGTCAGGAAAACTGGATATAGAAAAGGTAAAAGAGAGCTTATCATTATTAACAGAGAAATATGATATATTGAGCACAATGTTTTTCTACAAAAAAGTTAGCAAACCGAGGCAGGTTGTACTGCATGAGAGGAAAATCGAATGCAATGTTATTGAACTGTCGAAAATGAATGAACAAGAAAAAGAAGTTGCAAAAATTCAACAGTCGGATATTCAACGAGGATTTGATTTGGAAAAAGATAGCCTGCTTCGTATGACAATTCTGCGTAAGTCGGAAGAAGAGCATGTTCTTTTATGGAGTTCACACCATATCATAATGGATGGCTGGTGTTTATCCCTGTTGTTCCGAGATTTCATGCAGTATTACGAAGCACTGGTAGAAGGAAAAGAACTGTCTTCTATGAAGGAAAGAGTGAGGGAAGAGCAAAAAGGAATTGCAGCTTACGGAGAGTATATCCACTGGCTTGAAAAGCAGGATAAGGAAGAAGGACTTTCATACTGGGAGAGCCTGCTTGAAGATTATGATGAAGCTGCCGAGATACCGCCTCTAGGGCAAAGTGGAAATACAAAAGAGCTGGTTGGAGAAGAGTCATATACTATAAGTAAACAATTGACCGAACAATTGCAAAAGATTTGCGGTTCGATGAATGTAGCAATGAGTACTTTAGTGGAAACGGTATGGGGCATTTTACTGCAAAAATATAACATGAATACCGATATCGTATTCGGCAAAGTGGTATCAGGAAGAAATGCCAATATACAAGGAATTGAGCAGGCTGTTGGACTTTTTAATAATACGATACCAACCAGAGTTAAATGCGAAGAAAGCACAACAGCAAAAGATTTACTGGAACAAATGCAGGGACAGTCGATAGAGAGTATGAAATATGACTATTGTCCCCTGGAAGAAGTACTAAGTAAAAGTGCGATGGGCAGTAATTTGATTAAGACATTGTTTGTTTTTGAGAACTATTATGTAGATGAATCAATTAACAAATGTATAAGTGGATTGAAAATAGATGTGGAGAGCTTCAGAGAGCAGACAAGTTATGGTATTTCCGTTAGTGCGTTTATGCGTGAATCGTTAATGCTTAATATTATGTATGATTCTCGCAAATATGCCGCTGGGGAAATTCAGACATTACTGGGAAGAATGGAATTGCTGTTACAACAAATTGTTGCGAAACCAGAGAAAAAGATATGCGAACTGAGTGTAGTAGATGAAGAAGAAAAGAAACTTGTAATAGGGGCCTTCAATGATACGGCAGTGGAATATCCAAGTGACAAAACGGTGGTTGAACTGCTCGAAGATCAGGTAAGCAAAACACCGAATAACATTGCTGTAGTATATGAAGAAGAAGAGATATCATATGCGGAGTTGAACTCAAAAGCGAACCAGCTAGCATATAAACTAAGAGAACTTGGTGTAAAGCCGGATGATAAAGTAGCAATAATAACTCAAAGAAGCATCGAGATAATCATTGGAATTTTAGGGATTATCAAGGCGGGCGGAGCATATGTACCAATGGATCCTGGCTATCCCGGTGAACGGATTAAATATATGCTAGAAGATTGCCAGCCCAAAGCGATCCTTTTGGGGGAAGCAGAACTGCAGATAAAAACAAATATTCCGGTGATAGACCTTTTTGACAGTGAGGTTTATACTGGGGAGGTTGAAAATCCTGAGCATGTGAATATGCCCAATGACCTTATTTATATTATTTACACCTCCGGGACAACAGGCAAGCCAAAGGGGGTTATGATTGAAAATATAAGTGTGGTGCGACTTGTTAAAAATACGAACTATATAGAGCTAAACCAAGATACTGTCATTTTGCAAACTGGTGCAATCTCATTCGATGCTTCTACTTTTGAAATATGGGGTACAGTACTAAATGGTGGAAAGTTATGTCTTGTAGATAATTCAGTGATTATAAATGCAAAACTATTTAAAAAAACAATTAATGCTTATAAAATCAATACTATATTTATAACAACTGCTTTATATAATCAGTTGCTGAATTTTGATAATAAAATATTTAATTCTCTTACTTATTTATTGTTTGGAGGAGAGAAAACATCTGAGAAGCACGTAAGAATGATGATGGATAGTGATAGCAGGGTCAATTTATCTAATGTTTATGGTCCAACTGAGAGTACAACATTTACAACATATTACCCAATCAATAAATATAATTTAAGTAATAATATACCAATAGGAAGACCCATAAGCAATACTCAAACATATATAATGAATGGTAATGAGCTTTGCGGTATCGGAATGCCCGGAGAACTTTGCATTGCAGGAGTGGGCTTGGCCCGAGGATACCTGAACCTGCCGGAATTGACCGCGGAGAAGTTTGTCAAAAATCCATTTGGTAAAGGTAGAATGTACCGTACCGGAGATCTGGCAAGATGGCTGCCGGACGGCAACATCGAGTACCTGGGCAGGATGGACGAGCAGGTAAAGATCCGCGGCTTCCGGATAGAGTTGGGTGAAATCGAAAATGTCCTGCGCAAACAAACCGGTGTCAGGGATGCGGCAGTGGTGGTCAAGGAGAGAAGTGGAGACAAGAGTATCTGTGCCTATATAGTATCGGATCAGGAAATTCAAGCAGCCGAAATCAAAGACAGCCTTAGAAAAGAACTGCCTGAATATATGGTACCCGCATATTTCCTGCAGATCGAAAACATCCCGGTTACACGGAACGGGAAGCTTGACAAACGTGCCCTGCCAGAACCGGAAGCAGCAAGCGGGCGGGAATATATTGCACCGCGAAACAAGACGGAAGAAACCCTTGCAGGCATCTTTGAAGAAATACTGGGCGTTACCCCGGTGGGGATTGAAGACAACTTCTTTGAAATGGGCGGTCATTCCCTGCGTGCCACCCGGGTTGTCAACCAAATCGAAGCCAAGACTGGTGCCCGCTTGCTATTAAAGGCCATATTTACTGCTCCTACAGTCAAGCTTCTTGCCAAAGAAGTGGAAGGATCGAAATCAAAGGAATATATTCCAATCCCTCAGGCGGAGGAAAAAGAAATCTACTCCATGTCGTCGGCACAAAAGAGATTGTACCTGATCAACCAGAAGGACGATGAGGGCATCACCTACAATATATCTGCGGGACTGGAAATCCAAGGAAGATTTGATTTTGATGGGATGAAGTCCGCATTGGAGCAACTAACTGCACGCCACGAAGCTTTACGCACTAGCTTTCATAGTGAGAATGGAGAAACTGTACAGAAAATCGCCAAAGAAGTCAGGATTGAATTCGAGTATGAAGAATGGACGGACAGAAAGGAAGAAAACCTGCTGTTCGGTTTCGTGCGTCCGTTTGACCTTGGAAAGGCACCTCTGATGCGGGTGAAAGCAGTAAAAACAGGAGGGGACAAAACGATCCTCATGTTCGATATGCACCATATCATCTCCGACGGTATGTCCATAAGTATTCTGACAAAAGAATTGTCCATGCTGTACAACGGAGAGCAATTAAAACCGCTGCGTGTCCAGTACAAGGATTACAGCGAATGGATGCGGACAAGAGACCTATCGGAACAGAAAAAATACTGGCAGGGTGTATTCAAAGACTCGGTTCCGGTGCTGGACCTGCCACTGGACCACTTAAGGCCCCAGACACAGAGCTATGCAGGCAGCAGCATTAACGGAATGCTGACGGCTAAACAGAAGAAAGCGGTGGATAAACTGTGCCGAAAGACAGGGGCAACCGCATATATGGTATTGCTTTCTACGATGATGATACTGCTTGGTAAATATAGCCGTCAGGAAGATGTTGTTGTCGGCAGTCCCATTTCGGGAAGAACTCATAAAGATACAGAAGATATGATGGGCATGTTTGTGAATACACTGGCAATGAGGGGATATCCCAAAGGAGACAAAAAATATCTGGATTTTCTCAAAGAAGTCAGGGAAAGCGCCCTGAAAGCCTATGAAAACCAAGAATACCCGTTTGAGGAACTGGTGGAATCAGTGGAGATTCAACGGGACCTTTCCAGGAACCCGCTTTTTGATGTCATGTTTGTCCTGCAGAACAACGAACAGGTAAACTTCGAAATGAAGGGTTTGGAGATGGCAAGCATAGACAGTGAACACAATATCGCCAAATTTGATCTAACCCTAAATATGAGTGAAACAGAAGACGGCTATGAAATGAATTGGGAATACTGTACCGACCTGTTCAAACAGGGAAGTGTGGAACGGATGATGAAGCACTTCAGCCATCTGGTCGACGAACTGACTGCAAATCCGGAGGGGAAGATCGGTGAACTGAGTGTGCTGGATGAAGAAGAAAAGAGACTGGTCATTGGGACCTTCAACGACACGGCCGCAGAATATCCGAGCGGCAAAACGGTGGTGGAACTTTTCGAAGAGCAGGTAAGCAGAACCCCGGACAATATTGCGGTCGTATTTGAAGAAGAAAAAATGACCTATAGAGAGCTTAATGAAAAAGCAAACCAACTGGCATACAAACTTCGAAAGCTTGGCGTTAAACCGGACAACAAGGTGGCTATCCTGACGCAAAGAAGCATTGAGATGGTTATTGGTATATACGGTATCATCAAAGCAGGCGGGGCCTATGTACCGATAGACCCGGACTGTCCGGAGGAGCGTATAAGGTATATGCTGGAAGACTGTAGGCCCAAAGCGATCCTTTTGGGGAAAGTAGAACTGCCTGTAAGAACAAATATCCCGGTAATAGACCTATTTGACAAGGCGATTTATACAGGGGAGATTGGAAATCCTGAGCATGTGAATACCCCAAATGATCTTATATATATAATTTACACATCAGGAACGACCGGAAGGCCAAAAGGCGTTATGATTGAGCATGATGGTATAGTTAATTTCCGACAGTACTTTATTTATTACCATGATATAAGCCAAAATGATATTGCATTGCAATTTGCAAGTTTAGCATTTGATGCAACAGTGTATGAAATGACAATGAGTTTATTGATTGGTGCGAGGCTATGTTTGTGCCCGGTAGATGTCTTAAAAGACACGAAACTATTTCAAGAATATATAACAAAGCACAATGTTACCATTGCTATTTTACCTCCTCAATATTTAGCACAAGTAGATATTCAACATTTTCGTACTATCATTACCGGAGGTTCGGAAACCAATCAGGAACTGGTACGCACAAACAGCAAACATATGAGGTATTCCAATGATTACGGACCGACCGAGGCAACGGTTTGTGCGACGCACTGGGCATGTAACCCCGGAGAGCAAGTACCGAAGAGAGTACCGATCGGAAAACCGATAGTAAACAAACAGGTTTATATCATGAACGGTAGCGAACTTTGTGGTATAGGAATGCCAGGAGAACTATGTATTGCAGGAGTAGGTCTGGCCCGGGGATACCTGAACCTGCCAGAATTGACAGCAGAGAAGTTTGTCGAAAATCCATTCGGCAAAGGTAGAATGTACCGAAGCGGCGACTTGGCAAGATGGCTTCCGGATGGGAATATAGAGTTTCTTGGGAGAATCGATGAACAGGTAAAAATAAGAGGCTTCCGAATTGAACCCGGTGAAATAGAAACACAGCTTTTGAAGCACCAGCTGATAAAAGAGGCTGTAGTAGTCGCAAAAGGAGACAGCGACGGTGGTAAGTACCTGTGCGCATATTACGTAGCTGAAACTGAATTGAGGCTGGAAGAGTTAAGAGGTCATTTATCCGGTGAACTGCCGGACTATATGGTACCGTCATATTTCATACATCTTGATAATATACCACTTACGAACAATGGCAAAATTGACAAAAAGGCCTTACCTGAACCTGACGGTAATATAAGTACAGGCATCCCTTATATTGCTCCCACAAATGAAGTTGAAGAAAAGATGGTAACAATATGGCAGGAGATCCTTGGAGTTGAGAAGGTTGGTATAAATGATAACTTCTTTGAACTTGGAGGACATTCATTAAAGGCTACACTGCTTGTATTAAAGATACACAAAGAGTTTAACGCAGAAATACCATTGAGAGAGATTTTTAAACTGCCTACAGTTAAAGGACTTGCTGCATATATAAAAAGCACGGATGAAAGTATATATTCATCAATAATTCCTGTAGGAGTAAAAGAGTACTATCCTGTATCTGCAGCACAAAAGAGACTTTATATATTGGATCAAATTGAGGGAGCGGGTAAAAACTACAATATGCCCTTTACTATGATAGTGGAGGGCAAACTGGATACAAATAGATTGGAGGATGCTTTCAGAGCTCTTATAAGGAGGCATGAAACTCTACGTACATCCTTTGAAATGGTAGATGGTAAACCGGTACAAAAGGTACACACAGAGGTAGAGTTCAGAGTAGACTATTTTGAGTCAAGTAAGGATAATGCAGATGAAATAGTAAAAGTATTTATCCGTCCATTTGATTTGAGTAAGGCACCATTCCTGCGGGTAGGGCTTATTAGAATTGGAAACGACAGGCATATGTTGATGTTCGATATGCACCATATAATATCAGATGGTATATCAATAAACATACTTGTAAGGGAGTTTCCTCAGTTATATAATGGGCAGGAATTGGCAGAACTCAAGATACAATACAAGGACTTTTCACAATGGCAAAATGAGCTATTCAGGACTGGAGGCATAAAGAAACAGGAAGAATACTGGCTGCATAGATTCGAGGCTGAAGTACCTGTATTAAATATGCCCACAGATTACCAAAGACCACCAGTGCAAAGCTTTGAAGGGGATAGAATAACCTTCGAAGCGGGAGCAGAAATATCACAGAAACTAAACAGCCTTGCAAAAAAAACAGGTACGACGATGTACATGGTACTGCTTGCAGCATATAACGCTCTGCTGTACAGGTATACAGGGCAGGAAGATATAGTTGTTGGTTCACCTATAGCAGGAAGGCCCCATGCGGACTTGCAGGATATGATAGGCATGTTTGTAAACACACTTGCCATGAGAAACTATCCTACAGGTGAAAAGACCTTCAATGAATTCTTGGCAGAAGTAAAGGAAAGCTGTTTGAAGGCCTATGAAAATCAAGATTACCAGTTTGAAGAACTGGTTGACAAGCTTAACATAAAAAGGGATATGAGCAGGAACCCTTTATTTGATATTATGTTTGTACTTCAAAATGCAAGTAGTACTGATATACAGGTTAAAGGCTTAAAGTTCATACCTCAAACAGTTGAAAACAGGACCTCAAAATTTGATATTACATTGAATGCTTCAGAACGTCTTGGAAAGATCGTTTTCGAAGTTGAATATTGTACAAGATTGTTTAGGAAAGGAACAATAGAAAGGTTTTCAGAGCATTTCATAAATATTCTGAAGGACATTGCCACTGACAATAATACCAAGCTCTCAGAGTTGAATATTATAACTGACGAAGAAAAAGAAGAGATATTGTCTAGATTTAATAATACAAAGGTTGACTACCCTAATAATAAGACTATACATGAAATATTTGAAGAACAAGTGAAAAAGACCCCTGATAATATAGCAGTAGTGTTTGAAAAAAGTAAGTTTACATATAGGGAGTTAAATGATAGGGCAAATAGTCTTGCATGGGTACTCAGGGAAAAAGGAGTACAACCTGATACGGTAGTTGGAATAATGGCAGAGCGATCATTAGAAATGATAATAGGCATAGTAGGTATACTGAAGGCTGGGGGTGCCTACCTTCCTATAGATCCTCGATACCCTCAGGAAAGAATAAAGTTTATGCTTAAAGACAGTGGGACAGGTATATTGGTAACAAGTAATCATCTAATAGCTAAAACAGATTTTGACGGGTATATAGTAAACCTCAACGATAGCAACATATCTGCCGGAAATACTTTAAATCCTGACAAAACAGGTACTTCAGAGCACCTTGCATATGTAATATATACATCCGGGTCAACGGGAGAGCCAAAAGGTGTTATGGTGGAACACCGAAGTGTAATCAGGCTTGTTAAAAACACCAATTATATAGATTTTGAAGAAAATGACAGTATACTACAGACGGGTGCAGTGGCATTCGATGCGACAACATTTGAACTTTGGGGTGCACTGTTAAATGGATTAAAGCTTCATATAGTTGATGAGAATATTATTTTGGATCCCTTAAATCTTAGTGCTGCTATAGAAAAATACAATATAAGCACTATGTGGCTTACTTCACCGCTTTTTAACCAGCTTTCCACACAAAAGCCAGATATATTTGCGGGCCTGAAAAAACTGCTGGTTGGAGGAGATAAACTGTCACCATCTCATATAAATACTGTAAGAAACGTATGTCCGGGGCTTATTATAACAAATGGGTATGGGCCTACAGAGAATACTACATTTTCGGTGTGTTTCAAAATAGATAAAGATTATGAGCAAAACATACCAATAGGTATACCCATTAACAACTCAACAGCATACATACTGGATAAGTATAATAATTTACAGCCCATAGGGATTAGTGGCGAATTATGTGTTGGTGGAGACGGGCTTGCAAGGGGATACCTTAACAGTCATGAACTTACAGAAGAGAGATTTGTGACTAATCCATTTATGCCCGAGGAAAGAATGTACCGTACCGGAGACCTTGCACGGTGGCTTCCTGATGGCAATATAGAATTTCTTGGACGTATAGATAATCAGGTTAAAATCCGAGGCTTTAGAATAGAACCGGGTGAAATAGAGGCACAGCTTCTTAGAAATCCTTCAATAAAGGAAGCAGTAGTATTGGAGAACAAGAACGAAAATGGGGATGGGAGCCTGTGTGCATATGTGGTAACTCAGGACGGATGTCATATGGAAGATATAAAAAAGGAACTAAGAAAAAGCTTGCCTGACTATATGATACCTTCCCACTTTATAGAAATTAAAGAAATACCACTTACTTCAAATGGGAAAATAAATAAAAATATGCTTCCCAAACCGTCTGATAGTGTTAATACCGAAGTAGAGTACATAGCTCCCAAAACAGATTATGAAAAAGTTATTGCTGATATTTGGCGGGAGGTTCTGAATCGGGAGCAAATAGGAATTACGGATAACTTTTTTGATATAGGAGGCAACTCATTATCTATTATAAGATTAAGTAGTCTCATAAATCAGAAGCTTAAGGGAGAATTTACAGGCCAAATATCTACTACGACCCTTTTTCAGTACCCAACAATAAGTTCGCTAATAAATTATTTAAATAATGGGCAGAAAGATGTAGAAGCTTTAAATAAAAGTAAGAACAGCACAGTCATAAACAAAGACGTAGCGGTTATTGGCTTATCGGGCAGGTTTCCTGGAGCTGATAACGTTAATGAATTCTGGGAAAATTTAAAGAATGGAATAGAATCTATAACTTATTTTACAGATGATGAACTAAGAGAAGAGGGAATAGAAGATGACTTGCTTAACAACCCTAATTATATTAGAGCTAAGGGAATTATAAAGGATCCTGAGTACTTTGATGCTGCTTTTTTTGATTACTCACCAGGTGATGCGAAACTTCTGGATCCTCAAATTCGAATATTCCATGAGTGCGTATGGGAGGCACTGGAAAGCGCCGGATATGATCCTTACTCGTATGGGGGCTCTATAGGACTTTTTGCAGGGGCATCAAACAATATAGTATGGCAAACATTAGTGTCTATGTATGTTAATCAAAGTAATACATCTTATTTATTTAGTAATAACCAATTAGCTGATAAAGATTTCCTGACTACTCGAATATCATATAAGCTTAATTTAAGAGGCCCGAGCCTATTGGTACAGACTGCATGTTCAACGTCCTTAGTAGCAGTAAATGTAGCATACCAGAAATTATTAGAAGGAGAATGTGACATAGCTTTGGCTGGAGGAGTATCGGTCACTCTCCCTCATAAAAACGGGTACTTATATCAAGAAGGAATGATAATGTCAAGGGATGGTCACTGCCGATCCTTTGATGCAGAAGCCAGTGGGGCTGTTTCTGGGGAAGGTGCAGGAGTTGTTGTTTTAAAGCGGATGGAAGATGCTTTAAAAGACGGGGATCACATCTGGGCGGTAATAAAAGGGAGTAGAATCAATAATGATGGAGCTGGTAAAGTAGGGTATACTGCACCAAGCGTTGATGGGCAGGCCCAAGTTATAAGAGAGGCTTGTCATTTTGCTGAAGTAAGTACTGAGACTATTAGTTATATAGAGGCTCACGGTACAGCAACTGCTTTAGGGGATCCAATAGAGATTGAGGCACTAAAAAAGGCATTTAACACTACCAAGAGAAATTACTGTGCAATTGGTTCAGTAAAAACTAATTGTGGACATCTGGACGCTGCTGCAGGTGTTACCGGTTTAATTAAAGCTATACTATCATTATATAATAAACAAATTCCTCCAAATCTGCATTATAAAAGTCCTAATCCTAAGATTGATTTCAAAAATAGCCCCTTTTATGTAAATGAGTCATTGTGCGACTGGGTGGGAAAAGAATATCCTTTACGTGCAGGGGTAAGTTCATTTGGAATCGGGGGAACCAATGCACATGTTATATTGGAAGAATCACCTATAACTGAGATTACACAAGATTCTTCAGGGAGTTATATGTTGCCTCTGTCAGCTAAAACTCCAGGTGCCCTTGACAAGCTGTCAAAGAATTTTGCTGAGTATATGCAACAAAACCCGGAGGTAAACCTTTCGGATCTCACATATACAATGCAGGTAGGAAGGGCTCAGTTAAAGTATAGAAGAGTGGTGGTATTCCAGGATTTAAAGGATGCTGTTAATCAACTAAATAAAAACTATACTGCTCAAATTGCAAAACCATATCATAGTAAAGTCGTATTTATGTTTTCAGGACAAGGATACCAGTATGTAAATATGGGAAGGGAACTCTACGCAAACGAACCGGCTTTCCGGGAAGAAATGGATAATTGCTTTGGTATTTTAGAGTCGATTCTGAATTTTGACATTAAAAACATACTTTTTTCCGAAGACAGTTCCAGCAATATTGAAGATACGCTGGTAGCTCAGCCTTTAAATTTTATTTTACAATATTCGTTGGCTAAAACATTAATAAAATGGGGGATAAAGCCGGAAGCTTTAATTGGCCACAGTTTAGGTGAATATGTTGCTGCTTGTTTGGCTGAAGTTTTTACATTAGAGGATGCACTGGACTTGATTGTATTAAGGGGAAGACTTATGCAGCAGTTGCCAAAAGGCGGAATGCTTAGTGTAGAGATTTCCGAGACTGAGCTAAAACCACTTTTAAGTGAAGAAGTATCGTTGGCAGCAGTAAATAGTTCTTCAATCTGTGTTGTATCAGGAAGCCAGGAGTCTATAGATATACTTGAAGAAAAATTAAATAAAATGCGATATGAATGCATGAAAGTACCAGCTACACATGCTTTCCATTCTAATGCAATGAGCACAATGCTTCCGTTGTTTTTAGATAAACTAGAAAGAATAGTTTTGAAAAAACCTAAGATACCGTATATCTCAAATGTAACCGGCACATGGATTACAGCTCAGGATGCAACTAATCCTCAATATTGGGCAGAGCATACAACAGGTACAGTAAGGTTCGCGGATGGTATGAGTGAATTACTTAGAAAAAAATATACAGTATTTATTGAAATAGGAGCAGGATGGACATTAAATACATCAGTGAAATTGCACCATGATTGCACACCTGACGTTCTAGTTGTTAATTTAATAAGACATTCCAAACAGGAAAGAGTAGGACAACCTCAGAGACGTAATATTTCTGCTTTATTTAAATCATTACCTGAAGAGGTATCAGATATGTCTTTTATCTTAACTCAGCTTGGCAGGTTGTGGTGTGCCGGAATAAAGACAGATTGGAAGCAGTTTTATAAGAATAAAAAAAGGAGAAAGCTTCCACTACCTACTTATCCATTCCAACGGCAACGCTATTGGATGGACAAAAACAATAGTGCTGATTTTAAGTACATAGACAATTATAAAAGGAGGGAGATTGGTGAATGGTTTTTCGTTCCATCCTGGAGGCGTGCAAATTTATCATATAGCAATAAAGACTTCCATACGTTAAAAAATATTTTAGTTTTTATAAACCATACAGAATTTAGTAATAATTTGGTAAGAAGTTTAGAATCAGCAGATAAGAAATTAACTTTTGTAAAAATCGGGACTTCATTTTGCCAGGACAAGGAGATTGAATCAGGTTATTTTATTAACCCTAGTAAAAACACGGATTATAAAAGCTTGTTTAGCGAACTGTATAACTCAAAAAATATTCCTGATACTATCTTATACTTGTGGACTTTAACGGAAGATAACCTTCATGAGCCGGATTTGAACAAAGTTAATACCGCGGTTGATATTGGTTTTTACGGTTTGATTTATATTGCTCAGGCAATCGGGGAATTAAATATTCCAGATCAAATATTCATTAACATTGTAACTAACAATATGCACCTGGTAAGTGGAGAAGAAAATATTAATCCGGAGAAAGCTGTTATTGTTGGGCCAATAAGAACCATACCTAAGGAATACAGCAATATTAAATGCACCGGTATTGATATTGAGGTTCCTCAAGAGGATAAAACCAAAGAACAACAGATTATAAATTGTTTATTGGCAGAGATGGCAATTACCGATAATGATTCACTAGTTGCTTACAGAGGAAAATATCGTTGGATACAGAGTTTTGATCAAATACAATTAAAAGAATGTCCTGGTGTGCCATTACGTCTAAGGGAAAATGGTGTATATGTGATTACCGGTGGCCTTGGTGGTATTGGTCTGGCCATATCGGAATATCTGGCAGGAACCGTTAGGGCAAGGCTGGCATTAATAGGACGTACGGAGATACCATCGAGGGAATACTGGGATGACTATATAAACTCTCCTGAAGTGGATAGAAAATTAGCTTATAAAATTATGAAAATAAAAGAGCTTGAAGAATTGGGTGCAGAGGTTTTACTAATTAATGCGGATGTTTCTGACACTTACAAAATGAGTAAAGCCATGTCTGCAATCTATGAACGATTTGGAGAAGTTAACGGAATTATTCATAGTGCAGGATCACCTGATGGCGGATTAATTCAACTAAGAAACAGGGAAACAACAGACAGCGTCATATCTTCAAAAATTCAAGGCACACTGGAAGTTAACAGATTTATTGAACACAACAAACTTGATTTCCTGATATATTGCTCATCTCTCAGCTCTATAATTGCACCATTTGGTCAAATAGGTTATTGCTCGGCAAATAATTTTCAGGATGCTTTTTCTCAGTATCAATGTAATAAGGGGCATACATACACTGTGTCGATTAATTGGGACACATGGAAGCAAGTAGGCATGGCTGTAGATTTAGCTTGTGCACATTCTTCTGATAATTTAGAAAATGGAATACTGATTTCTGAAGGCATTGAGGTTTTCAAACGGATATTAGACAGTGATCTGCCGGATTATCTTTTAGCCCAGGTACTGATATCCCCATATCCTATAGAAGCATACCTTAAAAGAATATGGGACATGGAACGTGAACAGTACAAAATTAAGTCAGAAGAAAATTACTATCCAAAGGAAGGTCTTAATTCACAAGAAATTACATCACAAAGTGAAATTGAGTCAAAACTCACAACTATTTTAAAGGAAATATTAGGATACCCGGATATTGGACGTGATGATAACTTCTTTGACCTGGGTGCTTATTCATTGCATTTAATTCAACTAAGGCAAAGAATAAAAGCAGTGCTTAATGTAGATATATCCATAGTCTCTTTATATGCAAATACTACAATTTCATCATTAAGCAGGTATTTGTCTAAGAGAGACGAAGCACAATATTCAATAACAGATGAAGAAGCATCAGATTTGGTAAGTAAACGAAGGAATAAAAAGAATATTTTACTACAAAGAGAAAAGAGGAACGGAATTCATGGAAGAGATTAATAATAAAAATGGGCTCGAAGTTGCGGTTATCGGATTAGCCGGCAGATTTCCGGGGGCAAATAATATCAATGAATTTTGGAATAACCTAAAAAACGGAGTTGAATCCATTTCCTTCTTTTCTGATAGTGAACTAAAAGAAAACGGGATTGATATTAATTGTTTGAATGACCCTGAATATGTAAAAGCAAAAGGTATGGTTTCTAATGCAGAATATTTTGATCCATATTTCTTTGGTTATACACCAAGTGAGGCGGAAGTAATGGACCCTCAAATACGTGTGTTTTTCGAGTGCGTTTGGGAAGCTTTGGAAAATGCAGGGTATGATCCTTTTTCTTATAAAAACCCAATTGGCTTATATGCAGGAGCCTTCGATAATGAAAGTTGGAGGCAAAAGGTTTCGTTATTTGGAAACTCAGATGTAGATATGCTTACTAAAGCTTTATTATCTAGCAGAGATTGCTTGAGCACACTTATATCCTATAAATTGAATTTAAAAGGTCCTTCAATAACATTACAGACGGCCTGCTCAACTTCGCTGGTGGCAATTCATATGGCATGTCAAAGTTTGTTAAATGGGGAATGCAGCATAGCGCTAGCAGGTGGGGTTTCTATAATGCTGCCTCAAGTAACCGGATATAAATACGAGGAGGGTATGATGCTATCTCCAGATGGTCATTGCCGTACATTTGATGAAAAATCCAAAGGTACAGTTATGAGTAATGGAGCAGGAGTTGTAGTTTTGAAGACTTTAGAAGATGCTATTAACGATGGTGACCATATATATGCTGTAGTTAAAGGAAGTGCGATTAACAATGATGGAAACAGAAAAGTAGGATTCACAGCACCAAGCGTCTTGGGACAAGCGGAAGTTATCAGGGATTCATTGATGATGGCTGAAGTCGAAGAGAAAAGTATAAGCTATATTGAAACACATGGTACAGGGACACCGGTTGGTGATCCCATAGAGATTGAAGCACTAAAATTGGCTTTTAATACAGACATGAAACAATATTGCGCACTTGGATCACTAAAGACAAATGTGGGTCATCTCGATGCTGCATCCGGGGTAGCTGGATTTATAAAAACAGTATTATCACTGAAAAATCGGGAAATACCTCCAAGCCTGCATTATAAAAATCCTAACCCAAGCATTGATTTTGATAATAGTCCCTTTTTTGTTAATACACAATTGAAAAAATGGGAGAATGAAAAATACCCACTAAGGGCTGGTGTAAGTTCATTTGGGATTGGTGGTACTAATGCGCATATTATTCTTGAAGAAGCACCAATACTTGATGAACCAGTAAGTAACAATAGTTGGTATATGATTCCGTTATCGGCAAAAACTCAGAATGCCCTTGATAAGCTATCAAAGAACTTTGCTTATTATCTGGAACAGAATCCGGATATAAGCCTTCCTGACCTTGCATATACAATGCAGATAGGAAGAGCTCAATTTAAATACAGAAGAACAGTGGTATTCCAAAATGCAAAAGGTGCCGTTAGTGAATTAAATAAAACATATACCGCTGAAATTGCGAAAGTAGACCAGAATACTGTTGTATTTATGTTCCCGGGTCAGGGATATCAATACATAAATATAGGGTTGGAGCTCTACCAAAATGATCCATATTTTCGGAAAGAGATGGACCACTGCTTTGATATTTTAAAACCGATGTTGAATTTTGATATTAAAAATATCTTATTTCCTATGGACAGATTCAATAATGTCGACAATATCAGTATTACAGATACATTGGTGGCCCAACCATTAAATTTTATTCTCGAATATTCATTAGCTAAAAGCTTGATAAATTGGGGTGTTAAGCCTGATGCTCTGATTGGCCATAGCTTGGGAGAATATGTTGCTGGCTGTTTGGCAGAAGTGTTTACATTAGAAGATGCATTAGATTTGATTGTATTAAGAGGAAAGCTTATGCAAGAACAGCCTGCGGGAATAATGCTCAGTGTAATGATTTCAGAAGAGGAATTGAGGCCGTTTTTAACTGAAGAGATATCATTGGCAGCAGTGAATAGTTCATCAATCTGCGTTGTATCAGGAAACCAGCAAGCTATAGAGATACTCGAAAAACAATTAAATGAGATAGGGCATCAGGGAATAAGGCTTCCGGTTTCACATGCTTTTCATTCTTCCGCAATGAAATCAATGATTCAAACCTTTTTGAATAAATTAGGAAGAATAGAATTAAATAAGCCGAAGATCCCATACCTTTCAAATGTAACGGGTACATGGATTACTGCTAAGGAGGCTACTACCCCGGAATATTGGGCAGAACATATATTAGGTACAGTAAGATTTGCAGATGGAATTACTGAGTTACTGAAAAAAAATAATCCGGTATTTATTGAAGTGGGAGCCGGATGGACTCTAAATACTTCGGTCAGTCTGCATGAAGACTATACTCCTCAAATTCCAGTTGTTAATCTATTAAAACACTTTAGGGAAGATGCAGAAAAACAGTCTCCCAGAAATCAGATTATGAATTTATTTAATTCAATTCAGGAAGCTCCATCAGACATGGCGTTTCTTTTAAACCAACTGGGAATGTTGTGGTGCGCGGGAATAAAAATAGATTGGAACCAGTTTTATATAAATGAAAAAAGGCGACGTATCCCTTTACCTACCTATCCTTTTGAACGAAAACGCTATTGGATTGATATGGACTATAATCAAAGTTTCCAAACATTAACTCAAACCTATAAGAAGAAAGATATTACAAATTGGTTTTCTATTCCATCCTGGGAGCGTACAGATTTACCATATAGTAATATAAGTGTTGACACTGGGAAGAATATACTGGTTTTTACAAATACACTTGAATTTAGCAATAAGCTGATAGAAAGTATGGAGTTTTCAAATTATAACTTATCCTTTGTAAGGATGGGGGCTGAGTTTTACAAAGAAACTCGTTGCAGCTATTTTATTAACCCTGTGAAGGATAAAGACTACAAGAGTTTATTTATTGATTTGGACAAATCAAAATTTATCCCGGATGTAATCTTATATTTGTGGCCTTTAACAGATTGTACCTTATGTAAACTGGATAAAAGTAAAGTTCAAAACGCAGTTGATATGGGGTTATATGGATTAGTTTACATTGCCCAAGCAATTGGCGAATTAAACTTTCTAGAAAAGGTATCAATTAAAGTAGTAACTGATAATATGCATATGGTGACTGGGGAAGAGCGCTTTAACCCGGAGAAATCGGTTGTTATCGGATCAATAAAAACTATACCAAGGGAATACCATAATATCGAGTGTACAGGTATTGACATCGATATTCCTCAAACAGATAAAATAAAGGAGCGACAGCTTATAAACTGTTTGCTGTCAGAATTGACAGTCAGAACCGACGACCCACTGGTTGCATATAGAGGGAAATACCGCTGGGTACAGAACTTTAAGCCAATACAATTAAAAGAATGCCATGGGATACCATCACGTCTGAGGGAAAAAGGTGTATATGTAATTACCGGAGGTCTTGGCGGCATTGGTCTGGCAATATCGGAGTATTTGGCTAAGACCGTACAGGCAAAGCTGGTATTAATAGGACGTACAGAGATACCGCCAAGTGAAAATTGGGATGACTATATAAATTCGTCTGAAAAGGATTGTAAATTATCCGATAAAATCATGAAAATAAAAGGACTGCAAGAATCAGGGGCGGAGGTTTTACTGATTAATGCAGATGTTGCTGATGACGAACAGATGAGCAGATCCATGTCAATAATTCATGAACGATTTGGTGAAGTCAATGGAATTATTCATTGTGCCGGAGTACCTGATGGAGGTATGATTCAGCTAAGAAATAGAGCGACAACAGATTGTGTTATTGCTCCAAAAATATATGGAACATTAGAAATTAATAAGTTTATAGAAAACAACAAGCTTGATTTCCTTATATTATGCTCATCATTGAATTCCATTATCGCACCCTATGGTCAGATAGGATATTCCTCAGCAAATAGCTTTCTGGATGCCTTCTCTCAATACCAATCCAACCAGACTGGAATATACTCGGTATCAATCAATTGGGATAGCTGGAAAGAAGTTGGTATGGCTGTAGACTCTGTCAACGCCGGAAGTTCTTTGGTAAGTTTGGAAACCGGCATGCTGACCTCTGAGGGTATCGAGGTTTTAAAGCGGATTTTGGACAGTAATTTGCCTGACTATATTTTATCACAATTAATAGTGTCCACATATCCTTTGGAATTATATCTAAATGGTATGCCAGAGTTAGAGAACAAAGAGTCCGAGCTCTATAGGGGAGACAATCAAAACTGTGGTGAAGGGCTTAACAGAAATATTCAAAATGCAATATCGAAAGATGAAATTGAGTTAACTCTTGTGAAAATATTTCAAAAACTTCTGGGAATAGAGGTTATAGATAAATATGATGATTTTTTTGAACTAGGAGGAGATTCCCTAAAAGCTACTGTATTAGCGACAAAAATATATAATGAGCTCAGTGCTAAAATCTCTTTAAAAGAAATATTTAATCTGAGAAATATAAAATCTATAAGTGATTTTATAGCCTCTGGAGAAAAGCATACATACGAGAAAATAAAAAAAGTTGAAGAGAAAGAATATTACGAGGCATCTTCAGCTCAAAAAAGAATGTATATATTGCATCAAATTGAGAAAGACAGTACTGCCTATAATATGCTGTCAGCTCTATTTATTGAAGGAGAACTTGAAATAGGTAGAGTTGAGAGAACCCTTAAAAAATTGATAGAGCGGCATGAGACTCTAAGGACAAGCTTCGAAACAATAGATAAATTAATAATACAGAGGGTACATAATATCGATACAATTAATTTCAGCATAAAAAAAATCTCTGTTAATAGTGAGATTGAAGTAAAAGAAAAGGTGAATTCTTTTTTAGAACCCTTTGAACTGGGCAAAGCACCTTTATTAAGAACAGGTGTAATAGAGCTAAGTGAAACAAGACATATACTGATGTTTGATATGCACCATATCATATCTGACGGTGTCTCCACGGATATCCTGGTGCGGGAATTTGCAGCACTGTATGAAGGAAGGGGACTGCCGGAATTAAGAATACAATACAAAGATTATTCCGCATGGCAAAACCGTATGAAATCGGATGACAGGGCCCGGAAACAGGAAGAATACTGGCTGAAGGTATTCGAGGGGGAAATTCCTGTGTTGAACCTGCCCGCGGACTATACAAGGCCGCGGGTGCAGTGCTTCGAAGGAGACAGTATTGAATTCGATATCGTTTCCGGGGTTGCAAAAGGTTTGGAGAAGCTGGCGGGAGATACAGGGGCAACGCTGTATATGGTGCTGTTGGCAGCATATAATGTTCTGCTTTCGAAGTATACCGGACAGGAAGACATCATCGTAGGAACGCCCATCGCTGGGAGACCCCATGCCGATTTGGAAAACCTGATCGGCATGTTTGTAAACACGCTGGCTATGAGGAACTACCCGGAAAGCAGCAAGACTTTCAAAGAATTTGTGGAAGAAGTCAGGGAAAATGCATTAAGGGCATATGAAAATCAGAATTTCCAATTTGAAGAGCTTGTAGAGAAGTTGGATATAAGGCGGGATATAAGCAGGAATCCGCTCTTTGATACCATGTTTGTCCTGCAGAGTTCAGGAACAACATTAGAAAAAGAGACGGGACTTAGGTTCAAACCCTATGATACCACCGAAAAAACGACAAAATTTGATCTTTCGCTGTTTGCGACAGTCAATGGGGATAAGATCAATTTTCTCATTAATTATTGTACCAAACTGTTTAAAAAGGAAACGGTGGAAAGAATCGTAGGACACTTTAAAAATCTACTCCATGAAATTGTAAATAATCCGGAGAAAAAACTGCAAGAGATGGACATGATGTCGGATAAGGAGAAGGACAGTATACTCTATGGTTTTAACAATACAAAAGCAGAATATCCGGAGGACAAGACCATCCATGAACTCTTTGAGGAGCAGGTGGAGAAAACCCCTGAGAATATTGCAATTGTGCATGGGGAAGAAAAGATCTGCTATAGAGAACTGGAAAGAAGGGCGGAGGCAGTCTCCCAAAACATCATGGAAAAAGGTATTGACTGTGATGAAGTTGTGGGGATATTGCTGAATCCATCAATTGACATGTTTGCAGCAATCTTGGGGGTATTAAAAGCCGGTGCGGCATACTTGCCCATCGATGTAGACTATCCTAAGCAAAGAATCGAATATATGCTCAAGGACAGCTGTTCAAAACTGTTGATCAGCACAAAGGAAATAAGCAGCGGGATTGAGTTTGACGGCGATATCTTAGAAATCGGGGATATCCGGGTACCAGCAGAAAGAAGGGCAGTCGGTAAAACAAAAAGCAAGTCTGACCACATGGCCTACGTAATCTATACCTCCGGGTCTACCGGAAGGCCCAAAGGCGTCATGGTAGAACACCGGGCATTGGTTAACCTGTGCAGGTGGCACATTGAAAGGTATGAAGTCACAAGCCGTGACCGGGCCACCAAATATGCCGGTACCGGTTTCGATGCATCGGTGTGGGAGATATTTCCATACCTCGTTCAGGGAGCGGCGATCCATGTCATCGATGAAGAAATCAGGTTGGATGTAGTTAAGATCAACGAGTATTATGAAAAGAACGGAATCAGCATCAGCTTTCTACCAACGCAAATATGCGAGAAGTTCATACAACTGGAAAATAGAAGCTTACGGTGCTTACTCACCGGAGGCGACAAGTTGAAATATTTTAAAAAACAGAGATATGAGATCGTAAATAATTACGGCCCTACGGAAAATACGGTAGTTACCACCTGTTATACCGTAAAAGAAAGCAGTGCCAATATACCCATCGGCAAACCCATTAGTAATACAAAGGTGTATATATTGAACGGGAATAAGGCACAGCCGGTAGGCGTAGCTGGGGAGTTATGCGTCAGTGGGGAAAGTCTGGCGAGAGGGTATATCAACCATGAAGAATTAACTCAGGAGAAATTCACGAAAAATCCATTTGTACCGGGAGAAAGAATGTACAAGACCGGGGATCTGGCAAGATGGCTGCCAGACGGAAATATAGAGTTTTTAGGAAGAATAGACGATCAGGTTAAAATAAGAGGATACAGAATAGAACTTGCGGAAATAGAAAACGTTCTAAGAAAATTGGATAAAATTGATGATGCCGCAGTAATGGTCTCAGAAGATAAGTCTGGTGATAAATGTATATATGCATATATTGTATCCAAGTATGAAATAATGCCGGATAAGGTACGAGAAATATTATCTGTGAAACTTCCTTTGTATATGATACCAACGTATATAATGCAAATTGATAGTATTCCCATAACGCAAAATGGGAAAATTGACAAAAATGGGCTACCAGAAATAGAATTAAGGGTAAAAACAAAATATGTTGCACCTGAAAATGAAATTCAGGAGAAGCTTTGTAGATTAGTTTGTGAAGTACTCGGACTTAAGCGTGTGGGCATAAATGATAATTTATTTGAACTTGGTGCAAATTCATTAAGCATAATGTCTTTTTCATCGATTGTACATTCTCAGTTTGGTGTTGAGCTTTCTTTCAGAGATGTCTTTAAAGACCCCACAGTTAGAGGCTGTTCAGACGTTGTTAGCAGTTCTCAATATGTATCTAAAAACTATTTGAATGAGTGTGTTCAGCTAAGTTCGAATAAACAAGGCGGCAAGACTGTATTCTGCTTTCCTTCTTTAGGGGCGGTAGGCATATTATACATGCAGTTGGCAGAAGAACTTAGTTCGAATTGTTTATATAGTTTTAACTTTATAGAAGATGAAAATTTAATTGAAGAATATGTGAAAGTAATTATTAAAGTTCAGTCTGAAGGTCCATATATATTATTGG
This sequence comes from Bacillota bacterium, assembly GCA_023412275.1. Lineage (GTDB taxonomy): Bacteria > Bacillota > Clostridia > Acetivibrionales > DSM-1351 > Ruminiclostridium. The sequence continues at coordinate 7,884 of JAEYNY010000205.1, read as the reverse complement.
GTTATTCAGCGGGGGGGAACCTAGCTTTTGAAGTGGCAAAAGAGTTGGAGAGGCAAGGCTATGAGGTTTCAAAAATAATAATGATTGATTCTTATTATCGTTCAGAAATAATCAATTTGACAGAGGAAGAAAGAGAGAAGATGATAAATGAGCTTATAGATAGCTACTTCGAGCACAATAGAACTCAGGATGAAATTATAAAACGGCATAACCATAAAAGAACGCTTACCGATTATGTAGGCAAAAAGATAATAGCTTATTCAAGGTATTTAGACAGTTTGATTACCTTGGGGCAGGTGGATGCAAATATTATTCTGATAAAGTCACTTGAGGAGGGCAATGAAAAGGAAAGTTTGAGAGAACATACCTTATGGTCAAATAGTACGTCAAAAAGATTCGAGAGCATACAAGGTTTTGGCGCTCATATTGAAATGCTAAGTCCTGTGTTTATCAAACAAAATTCCGAGATAATAGAACAGATATTGAAGGATGATGGAAGCTTATAGAATTAAAAAATAGGCATTGATTTGAAATACACAGAGGATGATTTTAGAGCAATATCGAAATAGCCAGATAAGCGAATGTTTGAATATTATGGAAGAAAATAAGCTACATTATAAATTTAATGAAAAAGGTGAGAGCTTTAAAGTATTGAAAATAATATTTACGATAAATGAACACAGTGTATAGATGAGGTGATAAGACGTTTCAGTTAAGCCATTTTATGAATTTTTACAAAGCCTATTATTATGTTTCAAAAATTAACAAAAAGAAGTTTTGGGAGTTTTTATAAGAGACGGGTTAGTAGATGTTATCCTCAATTTCATGCGAGCAGAACAAAATGATTGAAACAGGGTGGACTACATTTGATATGGGATAAGTATCAATACAATAATTATAGTAAGGTACAAATTTAACTACTATAGAAAATGCAAAAATGATGTTTATTATAAATTAAAATTGTAGCATAGTAATTTCTGAACAAGGCAATTGGAGAGGTTGTGGATAAGAGTTGATTCCAAATTATAGCGAATTAGGATTATCAAGTCCTATGGGAAAGAAATTAAGAAAAGAAGTTGAAAGACAACTTTTGACAGACTTAAAGCATTATGGCTTTAACGATGTTAGTTTACTGTTTGACTGGTCTGAAAGCTGTATCGAGGGGAAATGTGCACATTATTTAGATGGCTCTTTAGATAAGTACTCAGGTATCAAGTTATTCAAAAACGACGATAAGTTTGTAGCTGAAGGATGGATGGATTTCATTTACGAAAAGAGTGAAGGCTTATTTATTGTTTATTGGAACTTCTTGGACGTAATGTGTGAAGGTGATTTGGTTGAGATTAAAGGAAAACCGGGGATGCCTGACCACATATTTAATGTGTTACCAAGACATATTCAGTATAAGTACTTTGATGAAAGACTGTAAACATGAGTACTATTACATAAAAGGAGATCACTTATATGGGCTATAGCATAGTAAAAAAGATTCAAATGCTGTTGGATGAGGTTTCGCATATTGAAGTTAAAAGCGATAGGACAAACTGGAGAAATAAACTACATTCCCAAAGCAGGTGAAACGGATATTGATATATTTGTTTTAGGTGATAAAGTGCCAAGTTATGAAGGGAGAAAAGCAGTTTACGATAGAAACAGGACTTTATTTCAACAATGCAATATGAAAGTATGTGAAGGTGGAGATTGGGGAACTGGGGATATATTTATCATTGATGGAGTAGAAACCATGTTAATGTACTTTAGTATTGAACAAAACAATATATCGATTCTTTCCGGTTAAAGCCGGAGAATTGTTATGAAAGATTGCTCCATGTAATAAAGTATAGTTCTAGCCCGGAAAATATTGAAAAGTCATACAGTGAGTGGTGTGCGTTGGTGGATGATTTAAAAAAATACAGCTAATTCACTTTGAAATTCTATTAGCCAATAAGACTGCCTTTATTATCATGCCTGTAATAAAATCAAAAATATTTTCAAATATTCCATAAATTAGCACAATTATATCGTTTGATTTATAGGAGGTGAAATTATTATTGAAAAAATTAGAGCAGAGTATATTAAAAATTGCAAATGGTGATTATGAAAGCCTTAAATTCATATATGATGAACTTAATCAGGCTGTTTATACTCTGTCTTATATAATTTTGAAAGATAGATATCTTGCTGAAGACGTGTCACAGGAAGTTTTTTTAAAAGTAATGGCAAATGCTACTTCATATAAAAAAGGGACCAGTCCTAAAGCATGGGTAATGCAGATAGCCAGGAATGCTTCTATCGATGTTCTGAGAAAGAAAAAGGAAATTGTCACAAGTTTTGATTCTGAATCCGGCTACGAAAATATCATTACTGATACTAAACAAAAGATAGATTTCGAAAACAAAATAATAGTATTTGAAGCACTTAAAGAGCTTAGTTTTGATCAACAACAAATTGTAGTAATGCACGTTCTGGCCGGGTTAAGATTTAAAGAAATAAGTAATATATTAGAACGTCCCATGGGGACTATCGCTTGGAAGTATCGAACCGCAATAAAGAATATGTTTGATTTACTGAAGTAGAAACAACGAAAGGAGCTTGATTTTATGTTTTTTTTAAAGGAAAGGAAAATTAAAAAAGCCATGTTAGCTGGATCTAAGCAAATTACACCGCAAATCTGGGATAAAATTGCTGTAGAACCAAACAAGAATACATTTGCCAGAAAAAAATTACGGTATGCTCCTGTTGTAGTTGTATTGAGTATTGTTTTACTTTTAACAGTATCTGTTACGGCTTTTGCTACGGTAAACTCTGATATTCGTGATTATATTGTTAGATTTTTTGGTAGTAATCCGGGCCCGGTAAACGGCAACTTAATAAATAAATCCGTAGAACAACAGGGTATTCAGTTAACTGTAAATGCAGCATTAGTAGAAAATAACGGGGTGCTATTGTTTTATAAACTAACGAATAAAACAAATCATGTATTCAAAAATAAGGTAACATTCAATGAGTGTTATCTTGAGATTAATGGAGTAAGGAATTTTGTTTGTAGTTCAGGTGAAATATACAACGGGAAGCAAAATTGTGCTATTTTTAGGTTTGAAACAAGTAAAGATATAACAAAAGATACAAACTCTAAATTTAAGTTTGTTGTTCAAAGTATAGGCTTAACAGATCAAGTAAATCAGAAAATACTGCCACTTAATACAAAAAATTATGTTTTTGATGAAGATTTGAAAATGCGAATTGCCGACTTGGAATTCATTAATTCCTGTGTTTCTTTAAATATAAAAAAACCACATGCATACACCTTGGTAAACCCTAAAATTAGAAATAAAGAACTTAAACAAGAACATTATCCTGTAGGTCAAAGCATTCATGATACGGATAATAAAGACGAGGGAATATATACTTACACATTCGGGCCTCTTGAAAGTAATAATGTAAATGATTATGAATTGGTAATTGATACTCCCCAATTATTTACTTTTAAACATCCTTTAAACGTAAGTTTTGATTTGAATTTACATAACAGACCTAATGAAATACCGCTCCCTCAAAAAACATATGTTGATTCTGCTTTAATAGAGTCAATTAATGTTTATCAAATGAGTGCAATGGTAAAACTGAGTGAACCGATTACTCAACCGATTTCAATAAAATATAAAGACGGAACAATACTAAAAGAAATCGGTACAACAATATCATCACCAACACAAAATGGCGAAAGCTCTTATTACTGTGTTATGTTCAATTCCACAATAGATTATTCTCGTGAACCTGTATTGGTTATAGGGAATACAAGCATTCCGTTATATGAATCGGTACAGTAAATATTTGTAATAACTTAAATATGTAATGTATAATTAAATTAATTGTATAACAGTAAAGTAGAAAAGGAATTAGAATATGATAGAAGATATATATAACTATTTAGAGAAATTTGAAGAACAAACAAAGAAAAGATTTTGCGATTTACATAAACTAATCTATGAAAGCACCTCCACAAACATCAGTGAAAAATTGTGGGCAAAACTACCTTCGTTTTATGTAAATGATAATTTTATTCGTCTTATTCCTTTCAAAGACCATATAAATATTGAAGCCAAAGCAGTAGTTTTCCACAAAGATAAGTTAACAGGATATAAAATAACACCTAAAGGTATGCTGCAAATCTTTCATAATCAACAGGTTCCAAGTGAACTGTTAAAAACAATATTTGAAGAAAGTTTGAGGTGAATCTTATGATTGCAAAAAAGCTGAATTTTGGTGATGAAATACGGGTAATTGCTCCTTCCAGAAGCTTAAGCGTCGCAAGACAGGATGTTTTTGAAAATGCTCTGAAATTCCTTTCAGATAAAGGGTATATAGTATCTTTTTCAAAGAATAGTCGGGAAATTGATGAAGCAAATTCATCTAGCATACAGTCAAGAGTTGAAGACCTACATACTGCTTTTTTAGATAAAAATGTTAAAGGGATAATTGCATGTGTTGGCGGTTTTAATGTGAATCAAATATTAGAATACATAGATTACTCAATAATACAAGAAAATCCTAAAATACTATGTGGTTTTTCTGATATTACGGCATTAAGTAATGCAATTTACGCTAAAACAGGATTAGTTACTTATTCTGGTACTAATTTTACTTCATTTGGATTTAATGATGGTATTGAGTATACAAATCACTATTTTGAGAAATGTTTGGTAAATTCCGACGAGTATTTTATTGAGCCGTCTCAACAAGAAAAAGAATACTTTGTCATTCAGGAGGGTATTTGTGAGGGAGAAATTGTAGGAGGAAACCTTTGCACCTTAAACCTGTTACAGGGGACACAATTTATGCCTAGCTTGAAAAATAAAGTTTTATTTCTTGAGGATGACAACATTGTGGGAGACTATTTCCCTTTAGAATTTGATAGAAACCTTCAATCCCTTATTCAGACAGTAGAGGGTGGAGGAATAAAAGGTGTTGTATTTGGAAGTTTTGATTCAAGTTGTAAAATGGATGTGCAAACTGTAACAAGAATGGTAGCAATAAAAAAACAATTAAAAAATATACCAATTATTTTTAATGTGGATTTTGGACATGTTTTTCCAATGGTTACATTTCCTATAGGGGGTAAAGTTAAGGTCCAAGCGGTAGGTAAATCAGCTTCACTGAAGATATTAAGTCATTAGTAAAAACTAAGCAAATATATAATATTACTAACAACCGCCACAAACATTGACTAAATTTCAGTCATTTCTGTGGCGGTTTTTTATATACTCATTGACATATACAGTCTGACTGTATATAATCAAACTATACAGTCAGACTGTATAGTTTATAGGTGGTGATAAATTGAATTTAGATAAATACCTACCATTAACAGAAACAACCTTGTATATTCTCCTTTCCCTGAATGAACCGGGACATGGATATATAGTTATGCAAAAGGTAGAGGAACTAAGCAACGGGAAAGTACGAATTGCTGCAGGTACCATGTATGGAGCTTTGGAAAACCTGACAAAACAGAAATTAATCAGCATTTTGGATGTCGGTGATAAGAGACGAAAGGTTTATCAGGTTACAGAGCTTGGGAAAATGGTATTGCAGCAGGAAACAAACAGACTGGCACATATTGTAAGCGTAGCAGGAAAATATGGTTATGAGATAACTGAAGGAAGTGATTGTTAATGAAAATCAGAAAGTTTTTTATGGACCCTGTAAAAGAAGAAAAATGGATAAACGACATGCTCCGGGAAGGAAAAGAACTTGTATACTCTACGGGGAGCACATATTATTTCGTAGAGGAAAACAATCCCAATGTAATTATAAAATCCGATTACAGGCATTTTAAATCACAAAATGATTTCCTGGATTATCTGCTAATGTTTGAAGACAGCGGTTGGATGCATATCAAAGGGACTAAGTATTCTGGTGTACAGTATTTCAAAAAAACAAACTGTTCTGAGGCTGACGATATATTTTCTGATGCTCCATCTAAGGCAGCAAAATATAAGAGAATGGCTGACATGTGGCTTATACTTGTTCTGGCATATATTCCAATAACAATAGCGCTTATCAATAACGGCAATATAAACCTTAGGGTTTTCCTTTATCCGCAAGAGTTATATTATACACCGGGGCTTTGGAATATGTCAGGCACGAGATTCTGGAAGGCATTTTTGTTTGAAACCCCTTTTGCAATGGGGCGAGGCTTTTCCTGGCTTGTATTTCCTGTAATAATTCTATTTTACGGATATTTTTATTTTAAACTGCAAAGAGTATACAAAAGAGAAAAAAATATATGTTAATATTCGTCGATTTTGAAGCTACATGTTGGGACAAAAATGAAAAATATAAACGGTCACGTGCTGAAATAATTGAAATAGGGGCTGTTGCAACCGGACAAAATTTGGAGGAACTTGGCAGATTTTCAGCTGTAATAAGACCTGTACTAGAGCCGGTTTTATCTGATTATTGCAAAGAGCTTACAGGCCTTAATCAAACTGATGTAGAAAACGGTATAGAATTCAACCGGGCAATGGACCTCTTTTACCAATGGATAATTCAGTACCAAAGCGCTGAAAGATCCATACTGTACACCTGGGGGAACTATGACATTTTTCTCCTTAAACGAAGTTTTAGAAGACACAGAACCAAAAATAAGGATTTTTTAAAAATGATCCAAAAAGAAGGACTAACAGATTTACAGGAACAGTTTTTGAAACTTACAGCACTCCCTTCTTCCTCCTGCAATCTTGTCAAGGCACTTCAAATAATCGGGGAAAACTACCACGGTACAATACACAGAAGCATTGATGATGCCAAAAACATGATCAAGCTTTATAGGTATTTGAATAATAGCTAGTTGGCTTTACAAAATTAAACCTGATATTTTCAATAGAGATTTTGTCTACCAAATAAATAACATACCCAAGAATAAGAAAGCCCAGAATAAAAACACCTGCATATTTTAATACATTAATCCATCCGAGAATATCAACATCAACAAAGAAATATGGATATTTGCTTTGAACTATTGCAATTATCCCGCCAATTCTTGCTCTTACAATGAGAAATATGAAATATGAGATTGGAACAGAAATCCAGAGCATGGGATCAAACCATCTGAAATTTTGTTTTTTGTCAAATAATAGCCAGTCCAAAACAGTCATTATGGGAACAAAATAATGTACCAGAATATTTTGCCAGTTAAGAATTCTATAGCTTGCATCATGAGAAGTATATAAGGGAACCAGTACAAAGTGGTAAATAATGAATGTCATTGAAATTGTCATGGTAACTGCACCCTTTAAGTGGGGAAATACGTTGGTAGAACCTTTGATACCCTTAGTCTTGATATCAATCAGGTTTTTTACCGCAAGAATAGAAAAGAACACAAAGCACAAGGCATTACTCTGTATCGTATAGAAAATAAGCATATAAGGTGCAAATTTTCCACTGGGAATACCAGAGTTCAAGTATAAACCTATTCCACAACCAAATAAAAACAAAATCCTAAAAATTAATGCGAGCAATCGATTATGAATATACATAATTCTCACCTCTGCATTTCGACAATTTTTATTCTTGTGACAGCGGTATATATTTACTTTTCTAAATTAATTATATCATAAAATGTACTAAAATCTATACAATATCTCATAAAAATACTAAATTCTAAATTTTTTATACTATTTACAGAAAATTACCAGTACGAAATGGTAAAATTTATGCTATAATCATGATATCCGCTATTGAAATAAAATGAGTTTTGTTATAGTATTAACATTAATAAAAGACATTTATAAAAGTTGGGTGGTTGAAATTATGGCAACTAAGGTAAATAGCATTGAGGTTAAAAAAATAAACAGAAATGCCATATATAACTTTCTTTAC
>JAEYNY010000183.1 GCA_023412275.1 Bacillota bacterium | reverse complement strand
GTGTCTGGCCTATTCCCGCATGGATAACTCCATCACTTATCATTACAAATAAGTCATCAGGGCTGACTTTGAACCTGGCCTCTTTTATAAGTTTATCGTTAACGACTCTGCTTTCTGTCTCCAGGCTCATTATCTTACCTTTTCGCAGCCTGACTACAGAAGGATTATCGAATTCGGCCAAGTAACCTTCACCGTTATTGAATATCTGTATTATAGAGAAAGTTGAATATGCAACCCCTCTCTCCTTGCAAACAGGAAGAGTTTTCGCAACCGTATTAACAGCCTCTTCTATATCCAGACCATTTGACATAATTGTTCCTATGATCTTAGAAGTAAGTGTTGCAAGTATATTTGCCTTCACACCGCTTCCCAGACCATCAGCCAAAACCACTACCACTGAATCAGGGCTTCTGATTATTTCTACTTTGTCCCCACATAATTCTTCTCGATATTTATTTATACTTTCGTAACTTACATCAATATACAGGCTCACTATAATTCACCCATCTCTGACATAATGGATTTTTTAAGCTTGGTTAAAGCCACCTTTGTTTCGGCAGTAGTTTCACCAAGAAGACTGGCAATCTCCTGAGCCACTGTCATTTGTTTTTCCATAATTTTTTGAGCAATATCTATATTCTGAGAACGACTTTCCAGAATTTTCTGCCTCTGGGCCTCCTCTTTAGTAATATCATTTATTATAACTATAACAGTATTATGCTGTTTTACGTTTATGATGGACTGTTTTACCACCATACCGTAACTTTCGTAAACATATTTTTCATCATACACATTTTCTGCACCTTCTAACACCTGTTCAAACTCATCACATGGAAGTATTTCTGAAATATTTCTTCCATTCATGTTTCTGGCTCCCAGATTGAACATCTGCTGGGCGGATTTATTGAGCTCCTGTATTTTAAGACCTTCATCCAGAGCAAAAATTGCATACGGTGTATAATTTATTATAATATTTGAAATAGACTCAGCTCTTTCCCTCATATAGGGCAAACACATATGAACCTGTGCTTTGCCGTGGAATACGGCTGTAGCCTTTTCCCTGCAGGAGTGATAACCACAAGCCCCGCAGTTGAGCTCTTTGTCTTTGCTAAATTTCCCAATACTATTCAAGATACCTTGTATTACTGCCTCTGACGGTACTTCCAGCTTCTTTGACCTGTCAACGAATTTTTTTGATAAGTCAACCTTTGTCAAAGCCATTACAGAGTTTGTCAAACCCGAATTCGTTTGAACCCCTGTTCTTTTAGCATAGTTTAAAAGTCTCTCTCTTGCAGTGAGAAATCCCCCCGGTACATGTTTCATACAGGGGCCTCCCAAACAACCACCCTTACAACTGCTCATTTCAATCAGGTAATTTTCAATGTCACCTTCTACTATGGATTGAAGAACATCCATGCATCGTTCAACACCGTCTACGCTAATGGATCTGTAATTCTTTTTATATTTTCTGTCAATAGTCTTTAAAATTCCGCCTGGTACGGGATATATTCTCGCTGACGTATCAAAGTTTTTTATACCGTCAACGATTTCATTTGAATCGTACAGGCCTTCTTCTTCAAACCACTTGTCCAAATCGTCAAAAGTTACCACAGCATCAATTTGACTACCGTTTTGAAGATCATTAAATTCTTCTTTCTTTGAAATACAAGGTCCTATAAATACTACTCTGATTCTTTGTCCATATGTTTCCCTGAGCATTTTAGCATGAGCTATCATGGGAGAAACCACCGGAGCAAGCTGATCCAACAGCTGAGGATAATATTTTTCTATAAGTAATATTATTGATGAGCAGCAGCTGGTTATGATATTTTTCATTTTCTTCTGCTTCAAAAGACTTTCATACTGCCTCGATACCTGATAGGCACCATTAGCTGTTCCTTCTATGTGTGTAAATCCGAGCTTTTTTAGGGCATAATAAACCCACTTTTCATCATGGTCAAATGCAGAAATAAATGAAGGTGCAAGACTTACATAAACTTTTTCACGCTTCTGTATAAATTTTTTGACTTTTTCAACATCGCTGTTAACGCTCTTTGCATTCTGAGGACATACCGTAAGGCAATTTCCGCAGAGCATGCACTCATCATGTATGATTTCAGCCTGATCGTTCTTAAATGCAATAGCGTTTACAGGGCAGCTTCGTATACATTTATAACAGTTTTTACAGTTCGCTTCTTTGAATTGAATTACGCTCATAAAGTCGCCTCCATAGCCCTGACGGCTCTTATGCAGTTATTAGTAAATTCTGCCTGTCGTCCTATGTAAATTGTATAATTTACACTAGCCCTTCTTGCCTTCAATTGTGTTAATTACTTTCTCAGTAAAGAAACTTTCAGCATTTATTACGCCTACATCTCCATAAAAAGTATAGCCTATTTTAACGCATACACCTGTTGTGCAATGCCCCATACAAAAGGATGCCTTTAATTCAACTTTGCTTTCAAGATTATTTTCCTTAATCATTTTTTGAAAGCAGTTGATTATCTGATAAGACCCCTTGAGATGGCAGGAACTACCAACACAAACATATATATCAAGCATATATTCCACCGCCTATGTTTGTTAAACAAATAACAATATAATTGTAAATTATATATTTTTTTATGTCAAATCCATTTAGTTACTAAAAATCTAATTATATATTTGAAGGTCTTTAATTTAAGCTTATGGTCTATTTTCGTCCTGAAAATGCAGGTACCATCCCTAAAACCAGCGGGTTTAATTCACAATATGATTTATTACAGCTATTACAGCAATACTCCATATCTGTTTTTGCTTCATCTACCATCATTAACTGCATGCAAGTTCTGATATCATTGCCTGCTACATCACACAACATATTGTTTTCGTTATTCATCATGGTATCCTCCCTTTTGCCTTATTGGCTTATAATTGATTTTTAAACAGATGGGGCCAAAGGCTTTTAGTCTTTGTGCCACACCTGTAAATATAATATTTTAATGTTTTCCGTCTCTGTGAAGAATATGTCTGTTGCTGTTTAGAATGCCGTTATACAAAGCATCTATAGTTGGATTGTCATCAGAACGCTTGATTGGCAAGGATTTATCTACCTTGTATATACCTTTTGCTCTTAATTTTCTTACATTTTCATTCTGTGGTATTGGCTGTCCTGCACCGCCTATACATCCTCCAGGGCATGCCATTACTTCAATAAAGTCAAACTTTTCTTCGCCTTTCTTTATTTTCCTGATAAGCTTTTCAGCATTTTTCAGGCCATGAACTACTCCGATTCTCACTGTTCTGCCATCAATTTCAGCTGTTGCCTCCTTGACACCTTCCATACCTCTCACTCCTGAATATGAGATTCCCTTGAGTGTTGTAGCATTTCTTTCCTTATAATAATAACGAAGTACTGCTTCGGATACACCTCCGCTGACACCGAATATTACACCTGCACCGCTGGTAAATCCAAAAGGCATATCAATGGCTTCGTCTTCAAGCTCATTAAACACAATGCCATTTTCCTGTACCATAATTGCCAATTCCTGTGTAGTTATGACCATATCTACCTGTCTATCACCGTTTATTGTATTTTCAGGTCTTGAAGCTTCATATTTCTTAGCGGTACACGGCATTATCGCAATAACTATGTTTTCTCTTTCATCGGAAGACTGTTCCTTCTTAAACTGTTCCTTTATAACTGCTCCGAACATCTGCTGTGGAGACAGGCAAGAGGACACATTTTCCATAAGTTCAGGATGCTTTTGCTCTGCGTATTTGAACCAAGCAGGACAACATGAGCTGAACAAAGGCAGCTTTTCCTTTCTCTGGATCCTGTCCATGAGCTCTTCGGCTTCTTCTATAACAGTCAGATCAGCACCAACAGCTGTATCAAATACCTGATCAAAACCAAGTTTTCTGAGTGCAGCAACAATCTTACCCATTGATATTTCACCGGGTTGAAGTCCGAAATCTTCTCCGATTGCAACACGTACGGCAGGTGCTATCTGAGCTATTACACGCTTGTTTTTGTTCTGAAGTGCCTCATAAGCCCTGTCAATATCTTTCTTTATCATTAATGCCCCGGTAGGACAAACAACCCTACACTGACCGCAGTTAACACAATCCACTTCCTGCAATGATTTATTGAAGGCAGTTGTTACCTGAAGATTTGATCCCCTATAAGCAAAGTCCAATACCCCAACGCCTTGAATTTCCTGACATGCCCTTACACAGTCTCCGCAAAGTATACACTTGTTTGGATTTCTGATTATTGATGGCCCAAGGTCATCTATAGGCATTTCTTTCTTTTCCTGCCCAAACCTTACTTTCTTTACTCCTACCTTTAAGGCTATTTCCTGCAGCTTACATCTTCCGCTCTTTTCACAGGTTGTACAGTCTCTGTCATGATTGGCAAGGAGAAGCTCCAATATCATTTTTCTGTGTTTTTTGAGCTTATCTGTATTTGTCCATACCTCCATACCATCCTTTGGAGGCGTTGAACATGAGGTTATTGTACTGCCCCATTTATCCTCAACCATACACATTCTGCACGCACCGTAAACACTGAGCTCTGAGTGGTAGCAGAAGGTAGGAAGCTCAATACCTGCTTTTCTGATTACTGCAAGTATATTTTTTTCATCTGTATATTCAACCAGCTGTCCGTCAATTATCATAGTTCCCATTGTTATTTACGCCTCCTTTATTGCTGCAAATGGACATGCTTCCAGACAGGCACCGCACTTAATACATTTTGACTGATTAATTGTATACGGTTCCTTAACTTTCCCTTCGATTGCCTGAACAGGACATATTCTGGTACATTTGCTACAGCCCTTGCATTTTTCCTTTTCTATTACTATAGAAGCCAAAGCTTTACAGGTATGTGTTTTACACTTCTTATCAATAACATGTTCTAGGTATTCATCCTTGAAGTATTTCAATGTACTTACAACAGGACTTGCAGCTGATTTACCCAATCCGCATAATGCCGTACTGCTTATGGTATCTGCCAGTTCCTCAAGTAAATCAAGGTCTTCTTTAGTACCTTTTCCGTTTACTATCTTTTCAAGAATTTCCAGCATTCTCTTGGTTCCTTCACGGCATGGCACACATTTTCCGCAGGATTCATTCTGTGTAAAGTTCATGAAGAACCTTGCTACCTCAACCATACAGGTATCTTCATCCATTACAACGAGTCCGCCTGAACCAATCATTGCTCCTACTTTTTTAAGTGAATCAAAATCTAACGGTAATTCCAGATGTTCCTCTGTGAGACATCCTCCTGAGGGACCTCCTATTTGAACTGCCTTAAATTTCTTGTTGTCTTTGATACCGCCACCGATGTCAAATATTACTTCCCTCAGGGTTGTTCCCATTGGAACTTCTATCAGACCTGTATTGTTAACGTTTCCGGTTATGGCAAATGCTTTTGTACCCGGACTGTTTTCAGGCCCGATACCTTTGTACCACTCACTACCGTTGGTGATAATTAAAGGAACATTTGCGTATGTTTCTACATTGTTAAGTACTGTCGGCTTTTCCCAAAGTCCTTTTTCCACCGTTCTTGGTGGTTTTACCCTCGGCATTCCTCTTTCACCTTCTATTGATGCGGTTAACGCACTACCTTCACCGCATACGAAAGCTCCTGCACCTTTATTTATGTTTATATCAAATGAAAATCCGGAATTTAGTATGTTCTCCCCTAACATTCCGTGCTTTCTTGCATCTTCAATAGCTATCCTTAGTCTTTCAACTGCCAGAGGATATTCCGCTCTAACATATATATATCCGGCAGTACTTTTAGTTGCAAACCCCGCAATAGTCATACCTTCGATTACGCCGTGAGGATCGCCCTCCATAATACTTCTGTCCATGAAAGCTCCGGGGTCACCTTCGTCTCCGTTACAGACAACGTATTTGATTTTGCTGTCCTGCTTTAATACCTGCTGCCACTTTCTTCCTGCAGGATAACCTCCGCCCCCTCTTCCTCTGAGGTTGGAATCCAGTATAGACTGACATACTTCCTGGGGCTCCATTTCAAACAATACTTTGCTCAATGCCTGATAACCACCCTTTGCAACATACTCGGCAAAGGACTCGGCATTGATACTTCCGCAGTTTTTGAGAACCATTCTTGTCTGCTTCTTATAGAAAGGAATGTCTTCTTGTGCCTTATATACCTTATTATCTGCTGTATACATAAGTCTTTCAACAGCTTCGTTGTTGATAAGTGTCTTTCTTACGATTTCTTCACAATCTTCTATCTGAACTCTCAAGTACAAGTAATTTTCAGGTTCTATTCTTACTAAAGGCCCCATTTCGCAAAAACCGTGGCAGCCGCTCTTTTTAACTCCTATGCCTTCTTTTTCATAATCCAGTTCAAGATCAACCAGAAGACCTTTTTCATTAATAAGCTCTTTGATTCTGTTGTATATCTCTATTGATCCGCCGGCTACACAACCTGTTCCTGCACACACCAGAACCTTCTTTTTTTGTTTTTCAAGTGCCTGTGCCGACCTGTCAGAAAAGGCTTTAAATTCTTGCAAATTATTAATTTTCATTATCCTTCACTCCTCAAAGTCTTTATTAATTCTATTGTTGAATCCGGCGTCATTTTTGCGTGTACTTTATCATTTATTGTAATAACTGGTGCAAGTCCGCAGGCTCCCAAACAGGAAACTGTTTCAACTGTAAACAGCTTGTCATCTGTAGTATGTTTGCTTTCAGACAGGCCTAGTTCTTTTCTCATTGCTTTTAATATAGGAATTGATTTTCTTACGTGGCAAGCTGTACCATCACATACCTTTATAATGTATTTTCCCTTAGGCACCAAAGAAAAGTTTTCGTAAAACGTAGCGACACTGAATATCTTTGAAAGATTAATCTCCAGCTTTTCTGCTACATAATTCAAAACATCCTCGGGCAAATATTTGTATTCGTTCTGGATTTCCTGTAAAACTGCTATCAGGTGCGATTTATTGTTGTCATACTTATTTAAAATCCCGTCAACCAGACTGCATTTGCAATCATCCATTTTGTTATTCCCTCCTCAAGTACTTGTAAAGTGCATTCACTAAATCATTGTTATTTTTTTGACAATTTAATTCTAGCCAGAGGAATACCTTCTGCCAATGTTTATATAGAAATACAATGTCTGAAACACAGTTATAGATAAGGTTTTTGGAATTTATTTCAAATAATTATATGAATAATTCGTTAAAAGGATACAAAAAATCAGCACATTGCAATGTTTAATTATTGCAATGTGCTGATTTTACTAATTACGTTTACAGTTATATCCATATGTTCTTTAAAATGCATATTATAGCGCCTTTCCCGGAGTATTGCAATATGTAAAATTTTAGTATATTATACAATTAATTCAATTTTATAAGGAGGATAAAAGCATGAAAAACGTAAGAAGACTACTAAGTATTATCCTTATCCTATCAATCATTTTAGTTCCTACCATCGCCAGTGCAAATTCAAATGACTTCACTGTTAAATCAAAAGTAGCCCTGCTTCATTTTAATCCAGAACTCGGGAATGTTGGATATAATGTGAATAAACTCAAAGAACTAACTCACGAAGCTCTGGAAAATGGTGCAAATATTGTAGTTACACCGGAATTCTCTACTACCGGATATTGCATTACAAAACAGCAGTCCCTTGATGGTCTTGGTTTTAGATATCCTTATCCAGAACTGGATGAAATCAGAGATCTTGCAATTGCATATAAAGCATATGTTATTATTGCTATAGTTGAAATTTCATCTGACTCAAAGGTTTATAACACAGTAGTAACCTTCGGGCCTCAGGGATTGATCAGAACCCAGGACAAACGTTCAATACCTTTGTGGCATGAAAGTGGAAAAATACCCTTTGATATTATTCCAACTCCATATGGTGATCTTGGTACCCTGATTTGTGCCGATACCTACAGTCCTGACTGGACCCGTATTCTGGCACTGAAGGGTGCTGACATTATATTGACACCTGCCAACTGGTGGGGTCGTGACAATCAGGAGCAAACCTGGCAGATCAGAGCCAAAGAAAATGGAGTCTGGCTACTTGTAGCTAACCGATGGGGTTATGAGTACGATACTCAATACGGATATGAATGCTACATGAATGATGCTCCATCAGTAGCAATAAATCCTGATGGCAATATTCTTCAGTTACATAGAGCTGAAGATGATTTGGAGCCCAAAGACACTATACTCTATCAGGATGTAACTGTTCCAAAATACAGAATTGGGACTAAAACAAACCTGACATATTCAGTAATGGAACGTGCCCCAAGTGCTTATACCGGAATAGACTCCGGCTACTATGGCAAAAATGCTGGTTACCCACAGGTACCCGGTTTACCTGCACCCGGTGATATTAAGATTGCAAGTCTTGCTTATAAACCATCTTTTAGCGGACAAAAAAACATTTCAACCATCCAAAGCTTATGGGCACAGAGAACCGCTGACGTGGTGGTACTTCCAGGTCTAGGAATTACCAATGAGCCCATTAATTCAGACAACACCGGCTGGAATACTGCTTCACCATGGAGTGCCCTACAGAACTTCGTAGAGAGTAATTCCATTTCTTTGCTAGTAACCACTGTCAATGAGCGGACAGGGAATGATTTTCACCAGTCTCTGCTATTAATTGAGCCCGGTAAAGCCCCTCGTCTTATACCACAGATCCATGACGGTCTCAATTTCAAAGGAAGCGGCAATTCACCTGTTGTACTTGACCTGCTAAGTGCAAGAATAGGTATTCTTACGGGGCATGATGCATTGTTCCCTGAAACTGTAACAAGTCTTGCCAAATCAGGTATAGACCTGCTGATTATTTCTTCAACTGCAGGGACAGGAATTAACTATAATAATATTTTGAACATTAACTACCTATGGGATATAAACTCACTGAAAACCTTATGGAAGGTCAGAACTAATGAAACATTTCATCTTGCAGCATCTGACTGGACAGGCAACGGAATGCTAATTAAGAACAGCGGATATATTGAGGATTTGAAAGAAACCACAGATACGAATCCTGTTGAAGTAATGACTGTAAATACCGGAAGTGTACGCAATAAATACCTAAATGATTATTACCAGTATGATATTAGTACGCTGACAGCCCCCAATACAAACTTAGAGAACAATATACTTCCATTAATTCCGTCCTGTAAAAGTGCTACACCTTAAATCTACAAAAGAAACCAGGCTGCCATGAATTTTATTTTCATATGCAGCCTGGTTGTTTATACCCCTTTATTTAAGCTCCTTTATTTACTTGCATCCTCAAATGCACCAATTTCTTTTAACCTGCTTATTATTGGCAGGTGCTGCGTACATTTTCCTTCGCACAATCCACATTCTATACAGTTATTAACATCCTCCTGCTTGATTCCCCAATGCCATTTGAGATTGCCTAAGACCTCCTGAGTATTGCCAAGAATATGGTTGTTATATGACAGCATATATTTTGACACGGGTATCTTCTTTGGACAGTATTCACAATAACGGCAGCCTGTGCAAAGCTTATCCATAGAATTAAACAGCTTTCCTTCTATTTCCTTTAACTTTGATGGCTCAAGTTTAACCAGATTATCGCCAACCTTACAGTTTTGAACTACCTCGTCAACACTGCTCATTCCGGCTAATACAGTGGTTATTTCATCATGGGAAGCATTAAATCTCAATGCAGCATTAACTACGTTTTCATCGTCTTCACTTCTTATAAAATCAAAATAATCAGCCTTTTGAGGAATCAGACCTCCCCCAAGAGGATTCATTGTAGCAACACCCAGGCCCTTTTTATGAGCAGCTTCCAACCCCTTTTGCCTGAACGGGAAATTAAGTATATTGTAACCCACCGTCATTCCTTCGAAGCAGCCTTCATTTACTATTGTTTCAATCTCATCCCCTGTGCAATGGGTTGAGAACACAATATGCTCTATAAGTCCTTCTTCCTTTGCCTTTAAGGCAGTCTCATAAGCACCACCTTTTACCATCCTGCTTCTGTAGTCGTCAAGACTCAGAATACACCATATATGAAAAAAATTGATTTTTTCAAGATTCATTCTCTTTAAAGATGTCTCCAATTGCTCGCGTAGTTTTGTGCCATTCTTCTGGCTACTTTTTGTTGAAACATAGAATGGCTTCTTCATGTTTTTAAAAGCATGAGACATAATAAATTCGCTATGGTCGTCATTATATCCCGGTGCAGTATCAAAATAATTCACGCCAAGTTCATTTGCACGTACTACTATCTCTGCACATTTATCATAGTCATAGCTATCTCCATTTTTTGGAAACCTCATGCCTCCAAATCCTATTGCAGATATATCCTTGCCTGTGTTACCGTATTTTTTGTAAATCATTCTATAATACCTCCGGGTTTCCCAATAATATGCAAAATTTTTTATATATTAAACTAAGTAGTATTAACTTTAAATTATACTTTTATAAAACTAAATTTCAATGTATATTCTTATCTTTTTTACATGTAATTTTATAACTATTTTTATTCAAATGATAAAGCACTTCCATTTTCCTTCAACCATTTTCTATAAATCTTATAATCCGGCATAGCAGCTTCAACAAGTCCCCAAAATCTTCCCGAATGGTTCATTTCTTTCATGTGACATAGTTCATGTATTACTACGTAGTCAACTACCGGCAAAGGTGACATAACCAACTTCCAATTCAGGTTAATATTCCCTTTGGAACTGCAGCTTCCCCACCTTGTTTTTTGTTCTTTAATAGCCACTTTTTTTGGTGATAAACCAACTACAGAAGAGTATATTCTGATTCTTTCAACAAGAAGTTCTCCGGCTTTTGATATATACCAGTTTTTTAGAAAAGATTTAATTTTATCCTTGTTTTCGGTTTGGGATATTTCCAAAATCAATAGTTCATCTTCTAAGCGAATTTCAGGTTTTTGGGTAATATTTTTGCAAACAATTTTAAGCCTGTATGGTTTTCCCAAATAATAAAACAGATCATCGTTTTCAAAGGATTTTTCTATGGAAACAGTGGGTTTATCCTTAATTTCATCCAGCTTTTGTACAATCCATCTTTCTTTTTCAAACAAAAGTTTCTCAATGTATGCCAACGGAGTTTTTATGGGACAACATACAATAATCTGTCCGGTATTTTTTATCATAATGGAGATTGTTCTTCTGCTGCTTCTTTTGAGGTTATATTCCAGTTCTTTTCCATTAAGGTTAATTCGTGACAACGTTTCTACAGTTTTTTGAGATTTTTTCAATTTAATTATTCCTCCGCAAGCATAGATAACTGTACCACGATATTAGCAAAGCAAATCGGTAATGTCAATTAACAAAATTTTATATTGAAATATTATTAAATAACTTTGAATACACATATAAAAGTAACGCTATTTGTTTGAATTTCATAGCATGATATTAAACAAATCCAATAAGAGAGCTGCATATATGAACAATAACGTATCAAAATATATGGCAAAGGTCTATGATGTATTTCTATGCTTTATTATATATTCTTTCTGTGGTTGGTTAATGGAAACAGTGTATATGTCTGTTTATCACTGGCATTTTATAAAAAGAGGGTTTCTCATAAGCCCTTTATGTGGAATTTATGGAGTCGGTACAATTTTGGTTGTACTTCTTCTTGATAAATTAAAATCTCGCCCTATCCTTATATTTTTTGGTGCAATACTTATCACTACTGTTTTGGAGCTTATTACAGGACTTCTCCTTCAAAATGTTCTGAAACGTGAACTATGGGATTATAGTGGGGATTCTTTAAATTTTCTTGGAATAATTTGTTTGAGGAATACCCTGATTTGGGGAATAATGTCACTTATAGCTGTTTATAGCATACATCCTGTAATAATGAGGAAGATAAAAGTTCTTTCACTGGGTACCAAGACATTAATCAGCAATATATGCTTTGTATGGATTTCGGCAGACTTATGCATTTCCATTCTTACAAGCCTCCACGGCTTAAACAATATTCATTGGGTATCCGGCTTGGTGTTCAACAGGCTCAAGGACATTGGAAGTATGACCGTAAAGGTAGTTTATTATATAAGGCATTGATATTCTATTCCCATTGAATCCATATGTCAGGCTGATAACCCACTGTTGCCTGTTTTCCATTTCTTACTATGGGGCTTTTAAAAAGCTTGGGATTTTTTAAAAGAACCTCTTGTGCAACTTTGCCTACTCCTAGATTTCTCATATTGAGCTTTTCGTATTCTTTTGATTCTGTATTTATCAAATTACTTATCCCCACGGCTGCTTTTACACTTTCGAATTCACCTTTGCTCATTCCGTACTTGAAAAGGTCTATATACTGGTAGCTGATTTTCCGCTCTTTGAAATATCTCTCTGCTTTCTGTGTCTCGAACCCTTTGGCCCCATAAATCTGTATATTCATAAAACTCCCTTTCAACTGACCATTCATAAAAATCTTTTATTTTAACATTGAAACCAGTAACTTGGGAATATTCTCAAGGGATGTTTGCTTTTCTACCGCTCCGATTTCATATGCAGCTCTCGGCATACCGTAAACAACGCAGGACTTTTCATCCTGTCCGATGGTTCTTGCGCCTTTTCCTCTCATAGCCAATAATCCCTTGGCTCCGTCAGAGCCCATTCCCGTTAATATGACTCCAACTGCATTGTTCCCTGCTTCCTTAGCTACTGATTCAAATAGTATATCGACAGAAGGACAATGTCCATTAACCTTTTCACTCTGAAATACTTCAACCCTGTAGCGCTCTCCTGCCTTCCTGACTCTCATATGATAATCTCCAGGTGCTACAAGTACTCTTCCTTCTTCAACATAGTCACCGTTGTTAGCCTCTTTAACTCTTAATCCGGTTTGATTATTGAGTCTTTCGGCGAACATCCGTGAAAACATTGGGGGTATATGTTGAACTATAACTATACCGGGAATGTTTGGCGGCAACTGTTTAAGAATGTTGAAAACAGCCTCAGTTCCCCCTGTTGAAGCACCTATTGCAATAATTTTACTGCTGTCAAATTTTATATCCGAGGATACAGTTTCACCGATAATTCTGATTCTTTCCGGGAGTTTGGATTTTTTTGCAATTTTTACTTTTGTTGTTAATTCATTTATGAAGTCTTCCACGTTTTTGGATATTTGCATATCCGGTTTTAGAATAAAATCTACTGCTCCGGCTTTTATTGCATCGAACACAGCTTCGCTAATAGAACTTACAACAATAATAGGAATCATATGCTGTGGTAAAAGCCTGCTTATAAACTCAATACCATTCATTTTAGGCATTTCAATGTCACAGATCATAACATCAGGATCAAACTCTTCTATTTTATCTCTGGCATCAAAAGGATCAACTGCCTTTGCAACTACTTCAATTTCCGGGTCCAGAGTTATCCCCCTTGAAATAACTTCACGAAACAATAAACTGTCGTCAACAACCAGCACTTTGATTTTTTTCATACCATGTAACCTTTCCTGTATATTCATATGGTTAATATATTCTACATTAAAACACCATACCCCTTTTATAGAGGTATGGCGTTTTTAGAATCTAAAATTATAATCTATTAGCTTACTGGTTTTCAGGTAAAAATGTAGCACAATCTGTTTCCTGAGTGTCTCTTGCATTTCTAGGCTGAACTTCTATCTGTTCAGCAGTACAGTGATCACCATTCATATAATAGTGACATGTATTAACAATACATTTTATGCCAGTATTAGGCTGACTCATTTTTTTAACAGACATTGTGTATTCCTCCTTTGAAATTGGCTTTCCTAAAGTATTATTTGCACAAATTCTGTTTTAATTCACTTAAGCAAAATTTGCATTATCTACTCTTTAATGTACAAAGAAGGCATAACATATCTGAAACCTGTTTTGTCTCGGCTAATCGACTCAGAATGACCTACAAATAAGTATCCGCCATATTCCAATATATCATAAAATTTATTAATAAGTGTATTTTTTGTGATATTATCAAAATAAATCATAACATTTCTACAAAAAATCACATGAAACTTTTTTTTAAAAGGAAAACTATCCATCAGGTTGAACTTTCGAAATATGACATCCTCCTTTATCAGATCTTTTACTATTGAACTCCGGCTGTTATAATTTTTAAAATAATTTGTTCTCCAGCACACCGGAAGCTGAAGAAGCTCCTCATCATTATATATGCCGTTTGCTGCAGTTTCCAGTACTTTTTTTGATATATCGGTAGCCAAAATTTTGGTATCCCAATATACCTTTTCATTTCCCAAACAGTCGCGGTTTATCATTGCCAAAGTATAGGGTTCCTCGCCTGTGGAGCATCCCGCACTCCATATCCTTAAATCCTTGTTTCTTACATTCTGTACCAGATGTGGCAGAACATTGTTTTTGTAATATTCAAAGTGTTCAGCCTCTCTCATAAAAAATGTATGGTTTGTTGTAATCCTGTCAATTAGTACTTGTTCTGAGTTGTCTGTTCTGTCGCTGGTTACATGGGCGAAATAATCAGTAAAGTTATCAATATCCAGAGAATTTAAAACGTTTTGAAGTCTTCCCATTACAAGAACCCGTTTCTCAGGCTTCAGATGGATACCATATTTATATTCAATATATTCCGCTAACTGCTTAAATTCCTTTTCAGTAATAGAAATCATTTATAATTTCCCCACCAAATTTGTATAATTTAATATTTGCCAAATTCCTTGTCGCTTAAATCTATTGTTTTAGTTCTTACATTCTGGGTGGTATTTTTACTTTTTTCACTCATTTTATTAAGAATTTTCAATATTTCCGGGCTAATTTCACCGTCTCCTCTGTAGTTGTCTGTTGAACGTACAGCTTTCTTAAGTGTGAACCTTTCCACCTGCTCGCTTAAAAGCTCTGCCTGACTGGAAAGCTCTTCACTTGCAGCAGCACTTTCCTCAGAAGTTGCTGAGTTAGCCTGAATTACCTGCGAAACCTGCATAATCCCCTGATTTATTTGTTCAATTCCTGCTGCCTGCTCATTTGATGCTTCTGCAATATTACCTACAAGATCAGCCGCCTTGGCAACACCATTAACAATCAATCCCAATGCTTCTGCTGTTTCATTGGCTATTTTTGTTCCGCCTTCTACCTTACGTATTGAACCCTCAATCATATCAGTAGTTTCCTTTGCGGCATTTGCGGAACGAGCAGCCAGATTTCTGACCTCCTCTGCAACTACAGCAAAACCTTTCCCGTGTTGTCCTGCTCTTGCCGCTTCTACAGCTGCATTAAGGGCAAGTATGTTTGTCTGAAATGCAATCTCATCTATTACCTTGATTATCTTGGAAATATTACTTGATGAATCATTAATCTCATCCATTGCACTAAGCATTTCCTTCATATGCTCGTTGCCCTTTAAAGCTATTGTCTTTACATTTTCCGCAAGACTGCTGGCTTGTGTTGCATTTTCAGCATTTAATCTTGTTTGGGCTGATATTTCTTCAAGAGATGCTGTTAATTCTTCTATTGAGCTGGCCTGTTCAGTTGCGCCCTGAGAAAGTGCTACACTGGAATCAGATACCTGTCTGGAGCCTGAAGATACTTGTTCCGCAGCCGAACTGATGCTGGATATGACATCGTTCAAATTATCCGACATCCTTTTAAAGGCTGAAGCAAGCATTCCTATCTCGTCTTTTGAATTTTGCTTAACATCAACATTCAAATCACCGTCTGCAATTTTTTCGGCAGCAATAACAAGCCTATTTACTGGAACACTTATTATTCTGGAAATAAAGATCCCCAGAAGTACAGCAACAATCACTGCTATCACTACAACTGCAAGCATCGTGTAAACAGTAGTGTCAGTATCTCCGGAGTATTCTTCTGCTCTCTCCACTCCGCCATTTTCCTTTAGGTCAAATAATTCATCTATGTACTGTTTTGCTAATTTTGCAGGTTCTGTTCCTTCTTTATAAAATAGTGTCAGGGCTTCATCATTTTGTCCTGCAATTGCCATATTTATTACCCTGTCTCTGATTTCATTGTACTTATTTAGACTTTCATTTAATGCAGTATATGCTTTTTCTCCTTCTTCAGTTTGCAATGAATCAAACAGCTCTTTAAGGTTTAATTGAACATCTTTGTCCAGATTCTTAATCTGATTGCTATAGTTTTTCTTATCTTCAACACTATTACTAAGCAATATATCTCTGGTTACCGCCCTGATGGTGTTAAAGTCTGTACTTGCCTTTCCAATATTAGCGGTAGCTATTCCAAAATTCTTATAAAGTTCGGTATAGTTTTTGTCTACTTTTTTGATATTGATTATACCCACAACTCCAACTATTCCCGCTAATAATGCAACAATTATAAATGTTGATACAAGCTTTACTCCTATTTTTAAGTTATTAAACCATTTCATTGTGAAAGGCCCCCTAATTATTAGAATTAATTAACATTTCTACGTCATTTTCATTCAACAACTTCTCACAATCCAGCAACATTTTAATATCATTATCTACTTTGCCTATACCTTTTATAAATCTGTTCCCTGTTTTCTTAATATCCGGAGGCGGAACTATATCAGATTCCGGTATTGTTATTACCTCAGATACACTATCTACAATCAGTCCTGCCGATAGGTCGTCAATATCAACAACAATAACACAAGTCCGGTCATTATACTCCATGAAAGTTTTTTTAAACCTTAATCTTACATCAACTACCGGGATTATCTTTCCTCTTAGATTAATAATCCCCCTGATGTACTCCGGCAGTTCCGGTACCTCAGTTATTGGTTGAATCCCTATAATTTCAGTTACATGCCTTATTTCTATTCCATAAAATTCCTTTCCTAGCATGAATGTCAGAAATTTATCTTTTTGAGTATCTTCATCCTGCTCATGTAATTCCTGCTCCACTGCATTTTCCATAATCACAGCTCCTTTTTATTAAGATTTTATATTTTATTTGTAAAAATAAGTCGTGATACGTCAAATATAAGACTTATATTTCCGTCACCAAGCAAAGTACATCCCACAAAATCAGAGTTTTGGTATATTTTCTTAATATATGGAGGCAGTGTTTTAACAACCACCTGCTGCTGACCCAGTAATTCATCAGCAAAGATACATATGGATTTTTCGTCTTGTTCAACCATTAACAATATTCCCCGGTCAAATTCAGTTATTTCTGTTTTTATGTTATAAATGCGGTGAAGCCTGTATACCGGATAACAAATCCCTCTTACCATTATCATCTCGTTTTCGTCGGGATCGGTTATTAAATCTTTTTTACTCGGTCTGAAAGACTCCTTGATAGCTGTCGTAGGAATTGTAAACCTTGAATTGCCCACCTTTATGTTCATACCATCAATAATAGCCAGCGTAAGAGGAATTTTAAGAGTAATCACAGTACCTTTCCCTTCAGTACTGTCAACAGATACGCTTCCTCCGACTGCTTCAATATTCTTTGCAACTACGTCCATTCCCACGCCTCTGCCTGAAAATTCAGTGATGTTGTTGTTTGTAGTAAAACCTGGAAGAAAAATCAAATTATATATTTCCCTATCCAACATTTCATTTTCAGGCTTATGTATAAGGCCATTTTCTCTTGCTTTATTCATTATTGACTTTTTATCAAGTCCCTGTCCGTCGTCTTTCACCATAATCAATACATCACTACCGGAATTTTTCGCCTCAAGAGTTAGAGTACCACGTTCTGATTTTCCCGCTGCCAATCTTTCTTTAGCTGTTTCTATTCCGTGGTCTATGGAATTTCTTATAAGATGCATTAAGGGGTCGGATATATGCTCAATAATGTTTTTATCAACTTCAGTGTCTTCTCCTATTAAAGCCAGATCCACTTTTTTATCAAGCTTTTTGCACATATCACGTACAATCCTGTGCATTTTGTGAAAAGAAGTTGCCAAAGGCACCATTCTTATAGACATTACCATTTGTTGAATTTCATTATGTATTTTTCGCATTTGTCGTGCTGCTTTGTAAAAATCCGGCAGCTCAAGATTTTTCAAATCAGGATTTTGTGTAACCATGGCTTCGGCAATAACCATCTCTCCAACAAGATCCATAAGGGTATCAAGTTTTGAAACACTGACACTTATCATGCTTTGATGTGTGTTGTTACATGTTTTTGTTCCTTCTTGGTATTTGTTATTTGCCTCTTCATGTTTGCTACAGTCCTGATTATTATTGTGAACCAAATTCAAATCCTTAAGAAAAATTATTTGACTGAAAAAATCATGCAATTCTTCATATGTTTTATCCGAATTAAAGAAAATTTTAAAACCGTTTTTTTGTATGATGCTTGAGCTGTTATCATCATCTACAATGTCTTCAGGTATATAGTAAAAATCCTTTGTGATCTGCTTTAGATTATGAATAACGGAATATGCGCGGATATTCTCCATTTCACAGCCATCCTCAAATCGGATTACCGCCTGAAATTCTTTTGGAGAAGTGCTTATTAAAGCATTTTCCTGCTTTGAATAAATACTACTTTGATTTACCGATTCTTTAGCTTTACTGTCCTTTTTAAAGTAACCTAAAAGGTCTCTTATACCAGCTATAAGATTGTCCGCATTACCATCAGCAGTATCGTTTCTTTTGATTTTCTGCAGCTCAATTTTAATAAAGTCCACACCCTCCAGAACTATATCAGATATTGCAGAAAAATTAATATATTGATTTTTTTCTTCACGGATAAAAAAGAATAAATCCTCAAGGGCATGTGCCAAAGTTGAGATATTATTAAACAGCATCATGGCCGAGGAACCTTTGATAGTGTGCATTATTCGAAATATTTCATTTATAGTTTCACAAGTATAATTACCGACTTTTTCACTTTCAATGATAATAGTTTCAAGTTGTTCTATAAGCTGATCTGTCTCATACAAATATATCTCAAGCATTGGTTCATTACTGGCTTGCTCTGACATAATGTACCTCCACCCGTAATCACGGGTACAAATTAATGAATTATCTTCTTTAGTAAAATTAGATAAGTAAGAAAAAAAAGATAGTTACGAATCAGCAATTTTTCTTAATGTGTTTATAACATGCTCATCTTTATATGGTTTAACAATAAAGCTAGTTGCCCCATACAATATAGCTTCTCTGACCTGAGCTTCTTGCCCCATTGCAGAAACCATTACAATCTTTGCATTTGCATTAATTTCCTTAATAGCTTTTAAGGCCTGCAACCCGTCCATTTCCGGCATTGTAATATCCATTGTTACTACATCAGGCATAAATTCTCTGTACTTGTTAACAGCTGCAATACCATTGTCAGCTTCACCAACTACTTCGAAGTCATTTCTTTCAAGTAATAGCCTTAATGAAGTACGCATAAAAACAGTATCATCAACAACAAGAACCTTTTTTCCCATTTTATGTATCCTTTCATTTAAGGCGAAATTCATAAACGAATTCCGCCTATATTCAAGTAGTTATTTGTTTTCATAATTAGCTTATCGATGAATTTATAAGGTTTACTAAATTTAACTTATGTTTACAAACATATTATAAATTTATCCATTATTTATGTCAACTATTGACTTTTTAAGAAAGGCATAATTTTTCAGATAAGTTTCAGGCATGGTCCGTGACCAGGCATCAGATAGTTTAACTTCAAGGCCGAAATGTCTTTTTTCAGCCGTTCAAGAGCTTCCTGAGACGGCACTTTCTGCAGGTTAATATTTTGTATCTCCTCAAATATTTTTGATTCCTCCATGGGATTTTGGATTTTACCGGTTCTGGTAAAAATATCACTGCTGTACAGTATTCCCTTGTTTGTTTCAACCACCATTAAGCCCTCCCAAAGATGCATTTCAGAAGGGTATGATATGAATTCAAACAAGCTGTCTCCAATTTTCATCTTGTCCTGAGGGTTAACTACCGCAATATTGTCAGTAATGCCAAAGCCCATCAATTGTCTTGCTGTTATCTGAGAACATACCGCTTTTATTTCGGGATAGTGATTTCTTAAAAGTGCCAGACCACCGCACTCGTCTGATTCAAAATGTGAAATAAACACGTATTTCAAAGGGCGACTGCCCAACACTTCCTTGATTTTTGGAAGTAACACTTCAGTTCGATCTATGGCACCTGTATGAATTAACATTGGAATTGGAGTTAAAACAAGAAACTGATTGAATGACAGATCGATTGCATCAATATAACTATTAAAAAGGTATACGTTATCCATAACTCTGTATTCTTTCATAATAATCTCCCTGTTTGTTACATATTTTTTATGAATTTAATAATAGTATACATAAATTCATTAAAAAATATTGGTATAAACTATTTCCAATACCAATATAAATAAATCTGCTCCAATTACAAACTAAAATTTAAAGCTTGCACTTATCAAATGTCTGTACATAATCTCTTTTTCACTGAGTATAAAAGATGTTAATTGATTCTGTGTCGCATACATAGAATTTTTATCCCTGTGTGTCAGTTGTATACCATACTCACATCTTCCGAAATTAACGGTTTTTCTGACTATGGTTGCATCGTATTTAATAACACTATTGCTAAGGAATACACTAATCTCAACCTCATCTTCTTTATTGAACTCATCGTTAGAATATATGCACATGCCCGCATAGCTGAAATCCTTTATACATATGGGTTCTCTTTTGTTAGAATTTACAAGCTTAATTTCACCGGTCAGCGAAGTGGGAAATCTCTCGTATTGTCTTCTTTCAGTTTCAAAAGCTATATTTTGAGGATTATTTGCGTGGATTATGTATTCTTCTTCTTTTGGTATGGCGCCTACTATATTGCCTCCACTTAGATAAAGAGATTCGTCACTATTAAGAAAGCCAATAAGTACGGGGTCTCCCTTAAGAATTTCAGCACCATTTTTTTCATCTTCACATAATTTAACAGTGAATACTTTTTGAGTATCACCACTCACAATAGTACAGTGCATAGGTTTGACCTTATTATAATGTCTTAATACCAAGTTCAACTTTTCCATACTATCCTCCAGTGCAAACAAACATAATATTAAGTTTAGGATTGTATATTTCGATACATTATTCTACTGATAAAAGAATAGCACATTCTAATTTCTTGAACAAGACCATTTATGGGAAATGTATTATTTATTTACATAATTTCTTTTAAAAAAGTATCCTTTTTGAAAACTATTTTATAAATTATTCTGATATAACTCCATCTGATACCACAAGGTTCCTTCCACTGTGCTTTGCTTTGTAAAGAGCATCATCAGCTCTCTCTATTATCTGTGTTATATCTGTGACAGTTTCAGGATAGGAAGATATACCAATGGATATTGTTACATTAATTTTCCTGCCGTAAGAAATCTCGAACTCATATTCTGAAATTATTTTCCTGATTCTTTCGGCTATCTCAATAGCCTTGCTGTTTGAAGCATTTTCAAGTAAAATTGAAAATTCTTCACCCCCATTTCGCGAAACATAATCATCTGCTCTGCAATTTTGTCTTAATATTTTTCCTATTTCTTTTAAGACCTTATCTCCTGCCTGATGTCCGTGTGTATCATTTATTTTTTTAAAAAAATCTATGTCAATCAGAAGTAACGAGAATTTTTGATTATTGCTTACGGCCTTCTCTATTACAAGCCTGAATAATTTATTAAACTCCCTCACATTGTTAAGCCCGGTCAGATAATCCTTGGAAGATTCCTCTTTTAGCTTTTTAAATAATAAGCTCATGTTATTAAGATATATCATATATTTATATACTGTATAACTTACGACAGCAGTTCCCAGAATAAAATAAGGATAAATTGTAAAAAGGATTGAGAAATTTTTTTGAAAAATATAAAAGTAAACACAACAACTAACAAGAGTCATGTATATCGTAGATAACAGCCATTTTCTACCCAGTGACTTTTTTGTTTTAAAAATTAATAAAATTCCTGCTGTGACCAGTATAACAACAGCTGCCCCTATCTCAGAATATTTGTTAATACCAAAATATGCAATTCTGAAGCCCCCCATCACAAGTCCTGAAACAACGGCTGAGAATCCTCCCCCCACAGATGCAGCCAATAAGGTGGCGATATTTCTGAAATCGACTAGCGTTTTGTTTTGGATTCTAACACTATACCACATTAGAAGTATACCTAAAATTCCACAAATAACTCCTGCAAAAAGCTTAAAAATAGTGTGGGATTGTACCTCTAAATCCCGCTCCCTATAGAATAGATTTGCTATGCTTAAAAAAGAAATTAGTATAGCTGCATTTATTATCAGATCACTTAACATTCTTTATTCCCTTCTTATGTACACCCATCGTTGTCTATCGAACGCTAACATTATTGCGTTATGTAAATTTTTTGAAAATATATGACTTAGTATTTCTTTATATGAGTTCAGATATTCTTGAAAATTTTTAGTACTTTTATTAACATCAGATAATTATATCAGAAGTTAAGCCCGGATAAAATCATCCGGGCTTTTGGATTATTATATTTGTTTTCTCAAATAAGGCTTGACTTGGTTAAAAACTTATTAATAACCGATGCAGTTTCAGCACGTGTAAGAGTATCTTTTGGTGCAATTACTGTCAGACTTTTTCCTGAAACGATTCCGGTCTTAACACAGGCAGCAGCTGAATTTTTTGCCCATGTTGCCAGCTTGTCCGAATCTTTAAAGGCTTTCAGTGAATCAACTACTTCATCAGCGGTATAACCAGTTTTCAAGCCGGTAATCTTCATTGCTTTTGAAACTATAGTCATAGCTTCCTGACGGGTTATTTTACCCATAGGTCTGAATTCACCGTTACCACAGCCTGAAATGATACCGTATTCATATGCTATGCCTACCGAGTCGTAATAGCTGTTACTGCTGCTTACATCTGCAAAAATGTCTTTTCCTTCACCTATTCTATAAAGTCCCATAGCCTTCACCATAGAATCAATGAACTCTCCCCTCGTTATAGCCATGTCAGGATTGAAGTTATCATTATCAACACCGTTCATGATAAGTCTTGAAGCAATATTGTTTACAGAACTCTTCGACCAGTGGTTCTCAGTATCTTTAAAGGTCTTTGAACTTGATATCAACGCATATGTGCTGTTGGTTAAGCTGTTTATTTTTGCATAGTATTTGCCGTCTTTACTTATTATAGTTGTAGGTACATGCGAAAAACTTCCGTCCTTATTGAGCACTATCCCTGTTATAATCTCACCTGGGATTATTTTGTCATTTATTGCAATTGTTCTTTCAACGTACCCGCTAAATTTTGAAATTTCAATAGTTTTAGTACCATTTGAGCATGTTACGTTAAATTCTACCGGATTTGAAGCCAACTTGTAATTATTCTTACCTGCTGTCTCCTTTACAGTGTTATTTACAGCATCAGAAACTGACGAAATACTTACATTTACCTTAACGTCAAGGTTGCCTTCAAATGCAGAAACAATCTTTTCAATATCTAACTTTGTTCCCGGCATCGCATACGTCGCGTTGCCACTTCTTATCTCCAGAACAGCTTCCTTCTCAGCCATATTTTTTATTGTTTTAGCAGTTAGCTGTCCGGTTACAACATCCGATTTTGTAATTGGTTCTAATACTATTACAGCCTTTTGACCAAGCAAATCTGCAACCTTATTTTCATCAACAACTATACTTGTAACTTTTTTACCTTCCTTGTATTCAGTGAAAGCTTTTGCAATAGATACTTCCTTTCCATTAATCGTTCCTTTCACGGCTTCTGCAGTGGGTGTATCATTTGAAGGTGATGATGGTGTTGGTGTGCTGCCATCGCTTAGTATAAGCTCACCGTATACAGAGGTATCCTTATAGCCTACTCCTGTAGTATCGTTCCAATTTCTATATCCGGTACGTGTACCATCCTTGGCATCATTAATCTGAGCATCAAATCCGATTTTCAGGTTATTGGCCGGCGTCATAGTTTTAAACGGTATTTTCATTTCAACGGTATAGCTTGTACCTGAAACCTTAACAGCCGACTCGAATCCTTCTTTTATTATGTCGGGATTAAATGAGGTCTTGTTCTCATAGTTTACTCTGTACTGTCCGTCATCCTTCTCATACGAGGCGGTTTTTCCGTTAT
This sequence comes from Bacillota bacterium, assembly GCA_023412275.1. GTDB lineage: Bacteria > Bacillota > Clostridia > Acetivibrionales > DSM-1351 > Ruminiclostridium. The sequence goes on along the minus strand of JAEYNY010000183.1, from coordinate 45,726 downwards.
TTTCATCAACAAATGCCTCTACTGAATCCTGTTCCCAAGGATTTGCACTTGATTTGTCAAGGATTGAATCATTTACTTTGATTAATACATACAGGTTTTTGTCATCCCACAGAGCTTGTGCAGTTCCTTTTGCTATCTCCCATGCTGTTTTAGTTTGATTTATCTGAAGTTTTTCGGCATTGCTCCAAATATCGTCTATCGTTCCGTCTATTACAGGTGTACCCTTTGCAGCTGTTCCCTGCTTTATCTCAACTGAAGGTGGTGCCTCATGTTCAGCCATGTATTTATCAGGGTCTATTATAGCGTAGTATGCATTTTTTGCCTGCAAATCACTGTCAAATGGTAGAGGGCAAGCTTCCTTTCTCCAACTGTTACCGTCATCAAGTCCCCAAATTGTAACACGACTTATATTACTAGCATGAGCCTTGTAAATTTTCATTAGCTGTGCGTACAAGTAAGCCTGTGCATTTACCTCGTCGCTGCTTTGCTTTTGTCCGCTTCCGGCTGTAATGTCCAGCTCAGTGACACACACATCTACTCCCAAATTTATAAATCTTTCCAGAGACGCTTTAACATTCGCTGGTTTTGTAGACGTACTGTAGTGTGCCTGCATGCCTATACCGTCTATTAGTAGCTTGCCAGGGTGAGTTTTCGCATAGTTTGTATTGATTTCATTTACCATGTTGGCTATAGCTTGAGATTTGTTCTGATCATCGTCGTTATAATCATTATAATAAAGCTTTACATTCAGATTATTGTTATTAAGAACTTCTCTTGTGATTAAAAAGGCTTGCTCTACATAATCATCACCTATAGACTGATACCACATTGAATCTTTACGTAAGCAATTCTTCCATTTTGAAGGGTCGCTAATTCCATCTGACATAGCTTCATTAACTACATCCCACGATATGACTTTGTCACCGAAATGCTTAACAACATTCTCTATGTGAGTTCTCATGTTATTTAGAGCTTCATCACGGGATATTGGAATGTTTTTGCCGTTTTCGTCCTTTTTATATTTTGTTATGTCAGTATCATCCGGTACTCCATTCATCCATGTAGGTGTTTGCTGATGCCAAACCAATACATGTCCGTGAACCTGCATATTGTTATCGTGTGCTTTTTGTATCATTGCGTCAGCAGTTCCAAAGCTGAATACTCCTTTGCTTCTCTGTAGTGCATCCGGTTTCATATCATTGCCTGCCGTAATAACATTAAAATGATGCTTTAACAACTCAAAGCTTTTTCCCTCAAGTTCATTTGGTGCTATTGCATTTCCGATTAGGAAATCATTTGCATATACATCCTTAATTGGCGTCAGGTCGGTTTGGACAGGTAGTGATACAGAACCTGTATTTACCACACTAATATCATCAATGAAAAACCCTGCTGCTGTATTAGCACTTTGTAAATAAATAGTTATGTATCCGCTTGAAGTATCATAATAACGTTGTTTACCCTCCAACTTGACCCACCCGTCAGTTTTGGTAATTGTCTGTTTATATAATGAAGGGTAACTAGCGCCATCACCATTACCAATCTGAGTACTAAGATCGATTTCAGCACTTTCCACATCTGATGCCAGCTTCACCCAAACTGTTACTTTATATTCACAGCCTTGTTCTATGTACTTCTCCACACTTAATGACGGGCCGCAGTATGCATTTTCTCTGCCTCCATCTACTTTTAAGGCATATCCGCCACCATCGGTATGGTTAGCTTCATTTGTTACGGTTAGAACTTCTTTACCAATTCTTGGTGAAAATCCACTTGCCGTCCCATCCTCGAAGTCAATGTTTTTCATTGAAGGAGCAGGTCCGGTTATAAGTATATCACCTATGAAAAAGGGAACGGCAGCTCCTTTATCGTTTGACTGGACTCGTATCCTATCATCTTTACTTGTATCTACCGTGTACTTACCCTTTAATATAAAGGGTTTTCCTGCTATAAAATCTGTACTTGCAACTACACCATAACTGCTTATACTTTGCAAAAATGCCTGTGCGCCTGCCGGTACATCAGCATTTGAATCCACATAGCCAATCACTGTTACATCATAGGATTTTCCGTTCTCCAGACCTATGTCACTGAACACAAAATCTGCCCCATCATAGTTATTAACTCTTGTATCCACATATAAAGCAGCTCCGTCTTCATTTAACACAGTCCCCTCAACATCACCTGTGGGAAAAGTTTTTTCTGTAACAGGCGTTAGAATCGCACCACCTGATTGTTTTGCCAAGCCATTTCCGCTTGCAAAAGTTTCATGGTATATTGTCTTTTCAGTTACCGGTGCCGGCGATTTTTCACCTGTTACAGTTATCTCTCCAATATAAAAAGGAACTTTTGCTCCCACATCATTGGATTGAATACGTATTGCGGAATCCTTGCTGGTATCAACAGTATAAGTTCCGGTTAATGTAAATTCTTTTCCTGCCACGAAATCAGCACCTGCAATCCAAGCATAGCTGTTTACAGCCTGAAGAAAGGCCTGTGCCCCTGATTGTACTATCGGATTTTCGGGGTCAGTTTCAGGGTCAACATATCCCTTAACTGTTATGGTATATTTATTTCCTTCTTTCATTCCTAATTTTTCAAATGAAAAGTCAGCTCCATCCCAGTTGTTCTTTCTGGGATTTACATATAAAGCAGCTCCATCGTCGTTACCGTTAAAAACTTTTTCAGTAACTGTTGTCAGGGTCGCATCTCCGGCTTGTATAGCTACTCCCTTTCCATTAACAAAATCCTCGTGATAAATTGTTGTAATCTCTGCTTTTACCATATTGTTTAATGGCATTACCGAAAAAAGCATGGTGATTATCATTACAACTGATAAAACTCTTTTCCATTTAGCATTACTCCTCAAATAAATGCACCTCCATAAAAATAAATTCTAAATATCTGCCTTTTGTACCCATAAATGTCTTATTAAAAAGTAAAAAGCCGACCCCTGATATTTACGGGGCCGGCTCAAAATGAAATTCAGTTTTTATTTTGCGGACAATTTCTTTACTATTGATTCTGTTTGTGAAACAGTTATATTTTCTTGTGGTGCCAGCATTTTTCCGCTTTTTCCGGATACAATTCCTGCTTTAATACAAGCAGCAACAGAACCTTTTGCCCAGCTGGCAACTTTATTTGAATCCTTAAATTCTTTGAGTATTTTATTTATCTCAGCTGATGAGTAATTAACATTCTTTCCTGCTACCTTCAATGCCTTAGCGATTATTGTCATTGCTTCCTGACGAGTAATCTTAGCCTGTGGCTTAAATTCTCCATTCTTGTATCCCGTTATTATTCCTTTCTGGTAAGCAACACTTACAGAAGCATAATAGCTAGCATCCTTAGTTACATCTTTGAAGGAGTCTTTAGCCTGAACATTTTTATTCAGACCCAAAGCTTTAATGATAGAATCAATAAATTCCCCTCTAGTAATGTAATTAACTGTATTACTGCTATCGGAATTGCTGAGAGTAAGAGTACCATATACTGATGTATCCTGATAACCTGTTCCTGTAGTATCGTTCCATGTTGCAACGCTCTTACGTGAACCATCTTTAGCATCATTAACCTGAACATCAAATCCTATTTTCATATTATTTGATGGAGTTACTGATTTTAAAGGAATCTTTATTTCAACTGTATAACTTGTTCCTGCAACCTTTGTTGCAGATTCAAATCCGGTTGAAATTGCTGCAGGATTAAATGAAGTCTCATTATCAAAGTTTACTCTGTACTGACCATCATCATTTTCATAGTATGAAGTCTTTCCATTGTTCTCATCCACGAATACTTCAACTGAGTCTTGCTCGTATGCGTTTGCACTCTTCTTATCAAGTTCGGAATCGCTTACCTGAACAAGAACATATAGGTTTTTGTCATCCCATAAAGCCTTTGCAGTTCCTGTTGCTCCTTGCCATGCCATTTGATATGTGTTTACAGGTATAGCCTGTGCTTTACTCCAAACACTGTCTACAGTACCGTCAATTACAGGTGTTCCGTATTTTGCTGTTGTAGCTTTTGCACCTTTAGGTGTTTGAGGCTTATGTTCGGCCATGAACTTAGCTGGGTCTACTGTTCCGAAAAATGCAGGTTTTGCCTGAAGATTCTTGTCAAACGGTAAAGGATTTGTGGATGATCTCCAGCTAGTACCGTCATCTAATCCCCAAATAGTAACACGGCTTATATTTGCTGCATGCTTCTTATATATATCAAATAACTGTGCATACAAATATCCCTGTGCGTTTGCAACATCCTCTGACAATTTGAAGTCACTGCCTGCCTGAACGTCAAGCTCTGTTATACTTACTTCAACACCCAGTGAAATAAATCTCTCCAATGAAAGTTCAACGTTGGAAGGATTTGTTGACATGCTGTAATGTGCCTGCATACCAACACCATCGATAAGACGCTTACCGGGATGAGTTTTTGCATATTTTTCATTTAATTCTTTTACCATTGAGTATATAGCTTTGGATTTATTTTGATTATCATCGTTATAATCATTATAATAAAGCTTTATATCCCAATCAGGATGAGCATCCAGAACCTCTCTTGCAGCTAAAAATGCCTGTTCAATATAATCAGGACCAATTGCCTGATACCATGGACTTTGACGTAATGCACCCTTCCAGTTTTCTGGGTTTGAAGGATTATCATTCATACCTTCGTTTACTACATCCCAAGATATTACCTTGTTTCCGAAATGTTCTACTACTGTCTTAATATGAGTCTTCAGATTTACAAGAGCTTCATCACGTGACAATGGTACGGTATTTCCGCTTGCATCAGCTTTTGTATTTAACCATGCAGGTGACTGCTGATGCCAAACAAGGGTATGACCGTGCATCTTGAATCCTTCTGATAAAACTTTATCAACAAGTTTATCTGCATCAGTGAATGTAAAGTTGCCCTTTGTAGGCTGTAATGCATCAGGCTTCATAGCGTTGCCGGCAGTCATTACATTAAAGTGCTTCTTTAGAAGGTCAAGTCTGATCCCTTCCATATCTTCTGCTGCTATTGCGTTTCCTATAAGGAAATCATTTTTATATACATCTTTGATAGATTTCAAATCATTTTGTATTTTAATTGGACCTGAACCTGTTTGTTCAAAGCTGATATCATCAATATAGAAGGAAGCATTGGCACTGCTTGCGCTTTCTACATATATAGTAATGAATCCACTTGAAACATTGTTGTAACGGTATGTACCCTCATACTTAACCCAACCGTCAGAAGTACCTATTGTTTTCGCTGCAAGGCTTACATAAGAAGCACTTCCGCCATTTCCAACCTGAGTTGAAAGTTGAAGTTGTGCGCTTTCAGGGCTAATAAGTTTTACCCATGCAGTAACCTTGTATTCGCAACCTTGGCTTACATACTTCTCTACATTCATAGAGGGACCATGCCAGGTCATTGTTCTGTTTTCTACCTTTAAAGCATTTGCACCGCCATCGGTATGGTTAGCTTCTTTTGTTACAGTCAGTTTTTCTGACCCATCTCTGCCTACAAAGCCTCCGGCTGTGTTATCTTCAAATGTTATTGTTTTGAAAGTTTCCGCCTTTGGTAGGTTAGGATCAACGGGTGCTTCTACAACAGCCTCTTCTGTTATTGAAATGTCTCCAATATAGAAAGGAACCTCTTTACCTTCATCATTAGACTGAACACGTACCCTGTCGTCCTTTGAAGTATCAACAGTATACTTTCCGCTTAATGTGAAAGCTTTTCCTGCAACAAATTCTGCACCTGCCAGCCATGCATAGCTGTTTGCAACCTGAAGAAATGCCTGTGCACCTGCTGGAACCTTAGCATTGGAATCAACAAAACCTTTTACGGTTATGTTATAAGTCTTACCGTTTTTTAATCCAATATCTGAAAATTTGAAATCAGCTGCGTCCCAGTTATTTTTTCTGTTGCTTACATATAATGCTGCTCCATCATCGTTACCTTCAAAAACCTTGCTTCCTACCTTCTCAAGATTAGCTCCTCCGGATTGGGATGCTGCTCCCTTTCCATCTGCAAAAGTTTCGTGATAAGTAGTTTTTGTATCTGCCATTACTGAGTTAAAAGGCATAACCGAAATGAGCATTGCAATGGCTAAAAGCAATGCTAAGACTTTATTTCTGTTTCTGTACATTCAATCGTCCTCCTGATTTTAAATGTTTTTTCACTTGCTCAAATATTGTGCGGAGTTTCTTAGAACTTGATTATTACCGTACTATCCCCCTTTCAAAATGTATAGTTGCTTTATTAATTACTTTTAACAATTCCCTAAATAAAGTGGTTATAGTATCAATTTATGTGAAAAACAGGTATTAAATTAGTATTTTTTTCTACTTTTGTAAGTTCTACTTAAATGATGTCTTTATTCTTGTGTGATAAATTTTAGAAATTAGCGTTATTTTAAAAATTAATATTATATATATTTGCTACTTTTTGCTACGATAAATATATGAAATTACAGCTTAAATTTCCTCCTTGAATTAGGACTGATGCACTGTATAAACTGGAATATAATACTATATTAAAAATACTACTATTGTTTTTATAAGTCACGACTGATTTTACATAATTAGTACCGAAAAATCTTATATCTTTAACTTATTTATTTTTTGATAGTGGGAATTCAACCTTAATTGTGAGTTGATTTTTACACAAGTCTGCACTTACATTCCCGCCCAATTCTTCTGCCAGAATTTTTACAATTGCAAGACCAAGACCTGTTGTTTTGCTTCTTGATTTGTCTCCTGTATAGAAGCGGTCAAACAGACGTGTTATATCTATCTGAGATGTGTCTTCTACCGGATTTTTTATTGATATGACTGCAGTTTGAAATGCTGTTAGTTTAACTTCAACGTTTCCTGCAGAATGTGTAAGACAATTTCTTAAAAGATTTTGAATTATACGAAATGTCATCTCTTTATCTGCCATAATAAATATGGGAGGTGCCTCAGTGAAGGACAATGTCAGTCTGTGTTCCTCAAATGAGGAAACATACCCTGCAAGACATTCCGTTACAAGATTTGTTAGATTAATTCGTTCCGGTTGAGGTTTAAGTTCTGAGTTTAAAAGATATGAGTACTCAAAAAAATGGTCAACCAGGTGGCCAAGCTGCTCGGCATGTTTTTGAGCAATGCCAAGTCTCTTTCTCTGTTCCTCTGTGAGCTGTCCCTTTTCCATCAGCTGTTGGTAACCTCTTATTGCTGTAAGAGGGGTACGTAAATCATGTGATATATTTGCTATTAGTTCTTTAAACTGTTTTTCCTCTCTAACGGACTCAAGACGGAGGGTTTCCTCCGCCTTCAAGCACTTGTTTATATTGGAAGTCAATTGACTAAGTTCATGGTTAATAAGCTCAACCCTGACAGGCTGCCTTGTATCTCCTGCAAGCCTGTTCCCCAATTGGCGGTTGATTCTCCGCAACTGATTCTGAACTACTATAATGTAAAGAATCAACAGCAAAACTATGACTATTAGTATTCCAATTACAATTGACAACCGTTTCACCTTACCTTCTATTACTTTATTTCTGATTTTCTGAAAATTCCATAAGTAACTACAATCACTGCAACACTAAATAAGATACTTACTGCAAACGCCTTAAAAAGTTCTCCTCCGCCGGATTGTACAGTCAAAAACATTCTGTTTCCTCCAAAGGGAGTCAAAGAGAAAATATCGTTAACAACCTCTGACCGTGATGCTAAAGATGACACTTGCCCGCTAACAATAGAAATAGCATAATATATTGCAACCACTAAAACAGGCTTTTTAACTGCAAATGCAATTGGAAGACATAAGCTTAGCTGTGATATGTGAACCAATATCAACGTACCTGCTACTACTATCAGCTTTGCCAACACAGATGCACTAAGTTCAACTCCTGAATCTTTTGATAGTATATTTAAAAATCCTATTGATACCGAACCCATATCAAATTTATTTCCTGAACACACCCCAATGATTGTTACCAGAGCATAAGGGAGAATAATGAACAGAACTGAACAAAAATACGCAATGGATTTACTGACTATTATCCTGCCTCTGCGGCCCCCATCAGCTATCATGTTATGGATTGTTTTGTTTTCAAAATCTCCGCAAATAAAAATTCCGGCTGTTACTGCTCCCAGTATACTCATAGTATTCATATCTGCGAACATAAAGCCAATTCCCGTATATTCCCCTCCAAGACTGCCCTTGGGAATAAGGTATGCAAACAATACCATCATCAAGGAGCAGAATAAAGTAATTGCAAATAAAACCTTTATTACTGTGGATTTAAAAATTTTATATAAATCCGCTCTAATCATATTAACCATTCTGTTCACCACCAATCACCGAAATAAAGTAATTTTCAAGAGTATCTCCCTGTATTGAAAATTCAGTTATCAAAATTCCATTATCGAAAATTGCCCTTGATACTGCTTCTCTGTTATCAAGATAATCGTAAAGCTTTATTCTCTTATCCGGCATTACCTTATAGTTAGTTGTACCAAGTTTTGTTTCCAGAACACTTGCCAGTTTTTCAGGTTGGTCGCATTCGATAAAAATATGGTGTTTACATTTTTCTTCCAGTTCTGATAGTGTAACAGCCTGTTTCACTACTCCCTGATGCATTATTATATAGTCGGTAGCAACCTGATACAGCTCCGGCAGATTGTGACTGGATATCAGAATAGTCATATGCCTTTCATCACACAGCCTGTTAAGTAGATTCCTTATCTCTACTACTCCTAAAGGATCAAGTCCATTGATTGGCTCGTCCAGAATCAGCAGTTCCGGCTCTCCCAATAATGCTATGGCTATTCCCAAGCGCTGCTTCATTCCAAGGGAAAAGTTTTTAGCCTTCTTTTTACCTGTATTCGCAAGACCTACAAGTTCAAGCAGCTCCTGCTCTACGTTAACATTTGGAATACCTTTAATTATCCTATAATATCTGAGGTTTTCCTGTGCGGACATGTAAGGTATAAAACCGGGATATTCAATCATGCAACCCATTCTTTTCCTTTGGGCCTCAAGCAGCTTATCTCCCTTCTTTCCAAACAGTTCCACATTACCTCCGGTGGGGAAAGCAAGTCCTGCTGCTATTCTCATAAATGTCGTTTTACCGGCACCATTCCTGCCTATCAATCCGTATATTCTGCCTGCCTCTATAGCTAGAGATACATTATCCAGTACTTTTACACCGTGATAACTTTTAGTCAGGCTATTTGTTTTTAATACATATTCCTTCATTTTTTCACATCCCCTTCTTAACCTTAACGCTCCATTATCTATTCCCTGTGAGGAACGTTCTGACTATGTTTTTAGTATAAAATCTATTGGTTTAGAAAAGGTTAAGTTAAGAAACAAAAATGTAAGGTTTTTGATAAGATTTACTCTTTGTATAGGCGGTAACCAAGTCCCCACACTGTTTCTATGTATTCTTGCTGGGAATTTGCGGTTTTAAGTTTACTTCTTAGGTTACTCATATGGGTTTTTACAGCATTATCATCTCCAAGATAAGCATCCTGCCAGATGGTTTCATAAAGATTTGCTTTGGTAAATACCTTCTCCCTGTTCTTTATGAGTAATTCCATTATCCCGTATTCCTTGGCTGTCAGGTCAAGTTCCTTGCTATTTACAATTATCCTTTTTGAATCAACGTCAACCGCCATATCCTTATAACGTAATATTTTTTCTGACTGTATCTTTATGCGGGAGCGCCTGAGATTTGCTGAAACTCTTGCAACAACCTCTCCTAAGTCAAAAGGTTTTGTTATATAATCATCCGCACCCATTTTAAGCAAATCAATTTTTAATCCAATTATATCTTTGGCTGAAATAACAATGACGGGTACATCTGAAAATTTACGCACTTCTTTTAGTATCTCGTCACCACTTTTATATGGAAGCATAATGTCAAGGAGAATCAGATCATACTGATTCTCCTTTATCTCTTTAAATCCATCGGTTCCGGTATATGTGGAAAATACTTCAAAGCCTTCCTCTGTAAGTATTTCCGCCAACATTGAATTCACGTCTTTATTGTCTTCAATAATAAGTATTTTTTCCATATTTATTCTCCATATATTAGTACTTTTAAAATTATACCAGACCTTTAACATAATCAATAGTCCAAAATCATTTAAGCATTTTAACTATTCTTTTCTTACCCACATAAAGTAGTATATCCTTGACAGCTTGTTCGGGGCCCCCTGCATTTATGAATGAATCCCTCATCCTTAGTGCATTCTCCCTGTATGAGTAGTCGGACATTATTTTTTGCACTGATTCTTTTAGTAAGTCGGAAGTAATTTTGGATTTTTTAAGACAAATACCACTTCCGGTTCTCACTACCTGCATTGCTACATGGGCCTGTTCCTGCTGCTGTGGTATGATGATTAACGGAACTCCGTAGTAGAGACCTTCTTGTGTACTGTTCATTCCTCCATGTGTCATGAATATATTACATTCTTTTAATATTTCCAACTGGGGAACTTCAAAATAGTATTTTACATTAAAGTTGTCCGGAATTGTCAAAGCGGATATGTCAATGCTTTTTCCTACTGACATTAGTACATCTATTTCCATGTTTCCGAAAGCCTTAGTGCAAGTATTGAAAAAGTCTATGTTGTTATTGAATATGGTTCCCATGGATATGAACAGCAGTGGTCTTTTATTGTTTCTGTTTAGCTTTAGTTCGGGCACATTCTCTTTTCTGTACATACTAGTTGGTCCCACGAACCTGTAATGTTTCATAAGTTTATCGGCCTTTGGCTGAAATTCCTTTGAGGTATATACCAAGTTTATTTCTTCCTTGTTAAGCATAATATCCATCAAACTCTTTACTTTTATATTATATTTTCTTTCAATTGTTTTTTTGATTCTATGCACTTTTATCATGTTAGGGATATTTGTAACTATATTAAAAGCCAGTGCTAAAACAAAACCGGCGGTTAAAAGAAATCCGTCCGGTTCTAAAGCTATAGTTGTAAAAGTGTTGATTGCAGGTATATTTGTAATTTTTGACAAATGCTTTCCCCAAGGGCACATAGTATCATGTATTATATAGGCAGGATTATCTCTTTTCACATCCTCTAGTAATTCATCCATTATTAATGCACTTAATTCAAGATGAACCCTGAAAAGATCCGTAATATTATATGTTACATAATTTTCATCAAGATAAAATTTACTGCTGTATCCTCTGAATATAGCCCCGGTACTTTCAATCTTTTCTCTGAAACTTTCGTTGCAATAATATATTACTTCCTCGCCGCTATTAACCAACTCGCTAACCAGACCTAAACTGGGATTTACATGTCCATGAAAAGGAATGTTGAAAAAAAACACCTTGGACATTTTATTTTCCTCCTTTATAGCCTGTTTCATATTCCCTGCATATCTCCCTTAATAATTCTTCTTCACTATCCCCGACAGTTCTTATTGTGTCTATCACTCTCTGAAATGAAATCATTATATCCTCTAAGTTCACAGCTGCCGGATCAAAGTTAAATCTTAACATATGCTCCAAATCAAAGAATGTAAGCCTTGCAGTATTTATCTTTTCAACCAGTTTATTAAATTCCCTCAGCAAGTCTTCTAATTTTGCCGACGTGTAGTATTTACCTGCAATATATTTAAATCTGTCATTAAGACCTCTTTTATGTTCATATTGTAAATGAATTCTTCTATAATCAATTGCAGGCATTATATCCCCTAGCATCTTTTCCTTAAACTGCTCAACCATCCCCTGAACATCCAATCCCTGGAGGATGTCTCTGCCAAGCTTTTCAAGACTTCCTACCATTGCACTGTATATTTTGGGGCCATAAATTAAATCAGTACACATTTGCTGTTCTTCCACAGGTATTAGCTTCTGAATTCGGGAGCTATCCTTATTGGATCCGTCCAGGTATTTGTATATTTCTTCCAAGAATTTATTCAAATCAAATTTGTACTCCCCTACCGTTTGTTTTGGTGTCAACAGTTGTATAGCTTCCGTTTCGGCCCATGGTGCGGTGAGCTTATAATTTGTCTTAGCTGATTCGTATGCTTTGGTAAAATCATCGTAGTCAAATTGAAGCTCTTTGAACATCATATTTGTGTCAAAACCCAACCCCATTAATTTTCTTTCTGCTTTATCATAACCAAAAACCATTGATTGGTGGACATAGTGATGTTCATTGTAGCTGCCCTTCTGTGGCAAGTAATATTCATCTACATTTATTGTAAGATACGTACCTGAATCAATGCTCTTTTCAACAAAATCAATAATATTGGACTGTTGTTCAGTGTATGTAAGGTATTTTTCGTCAAATATTTCTTCAAAGTTGTTCTTTGGCTCTAAAAACTCAAGTCTTGAAAAACTGTTATTGTATGTAATGAAAAATAATTGAATATAACGTTCATTAAACCAATTATAATACCTTTCGTCAGACAAAATAGCACATAGCGGGATAGCCCGATGCAGGTATGTTGTTATATCCCTTTGATACTTTATTTTAAGTTTTTTTCCTTTTGTATTATTGTGATTTTTATCTGTTATTTTTTCTAAATTGTCAATAGTATGTGTATTTTTGGCGATTTCTGAAATTGTCTTATAGTTAAAAATATCGTTGGGTGTTACCTGGATACCCTTTTCCAAACATATGTCAGTTATCACTTCAGCTTTAAATGAATCTCCTCCCAAATCAAAGAATCTGTCATTTACATCTAATGTCTTTACATGAAGTACTTCTTTCCAGATATTCACCAGTATGGCCTCAATTTGCCCCTCATTCTGTTTTTCTTTCATAATATCCAACACCCTTTCTTTTAAATTATGTCATCCTATAAATGTTTTTTTATATAAGAAAATATCTCCTCTGTCGCACCCTCCGGCCCGCCTGCTTTTAAAAATGAAGCCTTCATTTCATCAGCTTTTTTACGATATGAATCGTCAGAGGTTATTTTTTTATAACTTTCTTTTAATGACTTCGGCGTAACTTCCGACATGTCAAGATATATTCCGCTTCCTGTTTCAGCCACTCGTTTTGCCATATGTGCCTGTTCCAGCTGCTGTGGCACAACAATCAATGGAATTCCGTTCATAAGTCCCTCATGGACGCTGTTCATTCCCCCGTGAGTAATAAATACATCACATTCTTTTAATACTTCTAACTGAGGTATCTCATAAAAATGCTTTACGGTAAAGTTTTCGGGAATTGCAAGGGATGATATATCTATTTTCTTGCCTACCGACATGAGAACATCCATATCCATGTTACCAAAGGCCTCGATACATTTTATAAAGAACTCTCTTTCATTATTAAACACCGTACCAAGGGAAATAAAAAGTAAAGGTCTGCCTTCTGACCTGTTTAGTCTGAAGCCTTTTATTTTCTCCATTCTATTCATGCTTACAGGCCCTATAAATTTGTAATCGTTCCCAAACTTTTCAGAATAGGGTTGAAATTTACGGGATGTAAATACCAGTGTTAAGGCCTCTTTATTGTCAATAATATCAATTAAGCCTTGCCTTTTTATATTGTATTTCTTTTTTAACCTTCCGGAAATTTTACGTATATCAATCATTCGTGGAATATTTTTGAGGATCATAAATGCCACTGCCAAAACTAAACCGACTGTCTTTAAAACGCCTTCCGGTCTTTCTACAAATGTTGTATATATATTGACAGCCGGTATATTCGAGGCCTGTGCCGCATGTTTCCCCCATGTAGACATAAAATCATGGATTATGTAGTCAGGCCTGTCACGTTTTACATCGGTATGCAGTTGTTCCATTATAAGTTCACTTAACTCCATGTGAACTCTCAATATTTCAATATTGTTGTGTGTAACAAAATCATCATTTAGGTAAAATTTATCTCCATAGCTCCTGAATACAGCACCAGAGCTTTCAATCTTTTCCCTGAAGCTGTCAGTGCAGTAGTATATGACTTCTTCACCTTTTTCTACCAACTCCCTGGCTAGTCCCACACCGGGATTAACATGTCCGGAAAATGGTATACTGAAAAAAAATACTTTTGACATATTAACCTCCAATTGAAAAAACAGAAGAAATTATTTTTGTCTTACTTATATATGCAAATATCTCCTCGACTCCCTTTTCAGGGCCACCGGCATCAATAAAAGAATCTCTCATTTTCAGTGCATTTTCCCTGTATGAATGGTCGGACATAATTTTTTCTACCGATTGTTTAAGCAAAGCCGGTGTAATTTGTGAATTTTTAAGACAAATGCCACTTTTAGTTCTAACGACCTGCATTGCAACATGAGCTTGTTCTTGCTGCTGAGGTATTATAATTAACGGAACTCCGTTGTAAAGTACTTCATGAGTACTATTCATTCCGCCATGAGTCATGAAAATACTACATTCTTTAAGTACCTCTAGTTGTGGAATTTCGTTGTAAGGCTTTACTGTAAAGTTTTCAGGAATTGAAAGAGACGATATATTAATGTTTTTGCCTACAGACATTAATACATCCAGTTCCATACCCACGAAAGCCTCTGTACATTTATCAAAGAACTCTCTGTTGTTATTGAATATTGTGCCCATGGAAATAAATAGCAAGGGTCTGTTTCCTCGCCTGTCAATATTAAATCGGGTTATAGCTTCTTTTCTGAACATACTGGTAGGTCCTATAAATTTATATTCATTTCCCAGAGCCTCCCGGTTGGGTTGAAACAGGTCAGATGTATACACCAGATTCAGATTTTGTCTGTTACATAAAATATCAACAAGGCTTTCAATATGTACATTATATTTCTTTTTTAGATTTTTCCTAATTCTTTGTATTTTTAATACATTTGGTATATTTGTTATCATTGCCATAGCAAAACTGAGAACAAAGCCCACGGTTAGTAAAAATCCATCAGGTGCCAGTACTAATGTAGTGAAAGTGTCAATTGCCGGTATACCAGCCGCCGCTGCCGCACATTTGCCCCATGTTGCCAAAGAGTCATGTACAATATAATCCGGTTTGTCCTTTTCTATATCCTGCAGCAGTTTATCCATTATCAATTCTGTGAGTTCCATATGAACTTTGAATAATTCTGTTAAGTTATAAGTTACAAAATTATCGTCCAGATAAAATTTGTCTCCATAGCTTCTGAACTCGGCGCCTGTACTTTCAATCTTTTCCTTAAAGCTGTCTATACCATAATATATAACTTTCTCTCCCTTTTTCACCAATTCCTGTGCCAGTCCCAAACTGGGATTAACATGTCCGTGAAAAGGAATATTGAAAAAGAATACTTTTGACATACTTATCTTCCTCCGTTAAGGTTGTTCTTGATTTCTGTATAAATCTGTCTGAGTAATATTTTTTCTTCATCTCCTACTGATTTAACGGCAGCCGTCATTTGCTGAAAAGAACCAAACAGTTCGTTAAAATCAGTTTTATTCGGGTCAAAGCCGGCATTAAACATGCTCTCTAAATCAAAAAATGTAAGTCTTGCAGTATTGAGCGTCTCTATCATTTTCATGTACTTATCCGTCAATTGGTTCAATATGTCCGAAGAAACAAAATTACTGATAATGTACCTTATTCTATTGTAAATGCACTTTTTATGCTCATAAAGTAAGTGCATACTCCTATAGTCCAATGATGGCATAATATCAGCCACAGCTTTTTCTTTGCACTGTTCGATAATATTCAGTACATCCAGCCCCTTCATAATATCACTGCCCAGCTTTTCAAGACTTCGCACTATGACATCGTATACATCAACACCATATTTTAATTCACCAAAAGTATTCATTTCATCAGGAGACACCAGTTTATTTATTTTGTTGCTGTTTATGTCAGAGGAATTAAGGTAGTTGTCAATACTTAGCAGGACATTATCGACTTCAAAGTTATAGTCTTTGGCAAGCTCCCGTGGAATAAGCAGCTGTACGGCTTCCGTTTCAGCCCAGGGTGCAAATACTCCATAATGTACCTTTGCTGATTCATATGCCTCAACAAAATCATTGAAATCAAAAGCAATTTCATTGAATATCATTTCAGAGTCAAACCCTATAGCCATAAGCTTTTTTTGAATATTGTCATAGCCGTATATAAGAGATGGGTGTACAAAGTGATTTTTTCCATAACTCCCCTTCTGCGGAAGACAATATTCATCTATATGCACTGAAACATATACTCCTGAGTCAATTTTATCCTTTATAAATTTCAGAATATCAGGCACTTCCTCAAATTTCAAAAATACCTCTTGAAATACATCATCGTAATTATTTTTTTCTTCAAGAAATTCAAGTCTTGAAAAACCATTTTGGTATGTTATTGAAAATATTTCAATATAGTGCTGATTAAACCATTTGTAGTTTTCTTCACAAGCAAGTATGGCACATAGCGGCAGTGATCTATGCAAATAAGTTGTTATCTCCCGTTGGAGGTTTATTTTGAGCTTTTTAGTTCCAAGCTGTTCATTAAACACTGAATTTGTGACATACTTATTATCACACTTTACAGTATCAAAATTCACATTTTGTGCTATTTTTGCAATGGTTTTGTGAGTAAAAATGTCCTTTGCAGATATTTTTATTCCATTTTCTAAACATAATTCAGATATTTTCACAGCTTTCATGGAATCTCCGCCAATGTCAAAAAATCTATCGTTTACTCCTATTTTTTCTAAACCCAATACTTCCCGCCATATGTCTGTAAGTTTTTCTTCCTGAATGTTCACAGGTGCCGAATATTCTACCCCTGTGTCTATATTTACCGTGTATTTGGCAAGTGCATTTCTGTCTGCTTTCCCATTTTGCATCAGCGGAATTTCCGGAAGCTTTATAAATTGAGAAGGTATCATATATTCCGGCAGCATGCTAGATAGATAATCTCTGAGTTCTACAGCAGTCAATTCCCTGTCTGAAACAATATATGCACATATGTATTTGCTGCCTTTGCTATCTTCATTGACCAGTACAATACATTCCTTGACAGGTTCATAGTTTAACAGACTGTTTTCAATCTCACCCAGTTCTATTCTGAAACCTCTTATCTTTACCTGATAATCAGCTCTGCCCAGAAACTCTATATTCCCGTCATCAAGCCATTTAGCCATATCACCTGTTCTGTAAATTGTAAATGAATCATTATTAATTGGTATAGATATAAATTTTTCTTCAGTTAGCTGCGGACGCTTTAGGTAACCTCCTGTAATACCTGCACCCGAAACACATAATTCACCGGGAACACCTACAGGAACAAGGTTTAAATCCCCGTTTACAATAAATACACTATGGTTTGATATAGGCTTCCCAATAATCGATGTGGTGTCCCGAGTCATTCCTTTATATGATGTTGTGGCAATTGTATTTTCAGTTGGGCCGTATTCATTTGATATCAAAATTTCAGGATTTATATGATTACTCATATCTATGAGACTCTCATCAGCCTTTTCACCTGCAAGAGTTACAAACCTAACATTTTTTAGCTGTTCTTTCTTCGCTCCATCAAGAATAGCTCTGTACATAGATGGTACAAGACACATATTTGTTACACGTCTGTCCTCCAATACATTTCTTATAAAGCTGTAGTTCATCCTGTTTTCTTCTTCTATAATTACAAGTGTACCGCCGGACAACAGGCTGGAATAAAAAATAGAACCAAAACCGTCAAAGGCTACGGACAGCAATTGAAGGGATACATCCTTTTTATTGTAGTTATAATTGCCAATACGCCAGTTTGCAAAGTTTACCATGTTTCTGTGTCTTACCAATACACCTTTAGGTGTTCCGGTTGAACCTGATGTATATATAACACAAGCCAAATCCTCCGGTTTGTTTACTTCCTCAAGGTTTTCAGCATTTCTATGGTACATCTCTTCATTATCTATATGTATAATTTCTCCATTAAATTGGACCTTGTCTGCAATATCACTATTTGTCAATAACATACTGGTTTCACTATCTTCCAGTATCAGGTTTATTCTATTCTGAGGGTAATCAGGATCAATGGGAAGGTATGCTCCTCCGGCCTTTAATACAGCCAGTATGCCAACTACCATCTCATAGGATTGGCGAGGCATTATAGCTATAATACTGTTGGGCCTAACTCCTTTTTCCCTTAACAGCCTTGCCAACCTGTTGGATTTTCCATTTAATTCTTTAAATGTGATATTTTGTGCAACACATTTGCCGTTTTGCTCTGAAACGCAGCTTACAGCCGTATTATCCGGGGTAAGTGCAGTCTGCTTTTCAAACATTTTATGAAGTGAAATATTGCTTTCTGGGTATTCCACTGTTGTATCATTAAACTGTTTAACTATCTCTGCACATTCGGTAGCGGTAAGCAATTTAACCGCTTTTATTGGAATACCCGTATTGGATAGGAGTTGTTCCAATATGTTAAGATAGCATTTATGAAGCTGAAAGATACTTTCATCCTTAAACTTGTTTGAATTGTACGTAATCCTTGCATTTATACAGCCACCAATTTTTAAAAAGCAAAACGTAAGGTCATTATCTATGCAATTTATTATTTCATCTTCGTTAATGCTATGTATATTTTTATATATTGAAATAACCTTAAACATTGGAATGTTGTCGATGGGGTAATGCTGATTTTTATAAATTGTGGTTATTTCTTGATCTAAATTTTCCAGATAATCATTGACAGTCATTTTACCCTGTACATTGCTTCTTTGTACTATAAATTTATTGTATGGATAAAACTCCTGTATCCCGGTCAAAAGGGGTATACCCACAATAATGTCGTTCTGATTCGTATATTTATAAAGAAGGATATTTATCGCAGCTGTAAGCTTTATGAAAGTGCCCATCTCTTTATCTTTTTCAATGCTGCATAATTTATTAGTTAGCTCCCTGCTTATTTCAAAGTGAAACATTCCCCTTCTATTACCCGATTCTTTTTTGAAATCGCAGGGCATCGCTACTTCCGGAAGCTCTCCCGATAATTTTTCTTTCCAATAGTTTTCGGCTTCTTTAATATCATTCAGGAAGAAATTTAACTTCTGTTCCATTTATAATACCTACCTTCCTTATAAACTGCCAATATCCAATTGTAACCCTGCTTCTACCAACAGCTTATTTAGCCTATCGTTCTGTTCATCAACCGGTAATAGCTTTGTGTTGAATATTTGTTTTAATAAATCCACAGCTTCTACAATATGTTCATTGGTGGGCTGAATTCTTTGTTTTATCAATTCTTCTTTTATAGTAACTAATTTTCTGTAAGACTCTACTACACCTTTCTGGTATGCATTTTCATCCCAGTTACGGTTTTTCGTACTGACAGCTGCTGCTATACAGCCTGTTATAAACATCAGACCGTTATTTACCGGCTTTTCCGAATCCTTTGCAGAAACCAGTTTTTTCTTCATAAGCGATATATCTTCCGTTGTTTCTGATGATAAAACCGTTATTGTTGCATTGCTTCTCAAAAGGTTTTTCAGAACAGTTTTTGGCCCCATTTCAACAGCTTTATTTATACCAAACTTCTGCAAATACTCTATTGTAGACTGCCATTTTACGGGGTTTGTTATTTGCAGGGATAAATAATCAATTATTTTGTCTTTACCGGGATATGGCTCGGATGTAACGTTGGATATTACAGGCCATTCCATTTCATGGAAGGGATATTTTCCCAGTTCCTCTCTGAATCTGTCAGCCGCAGGCTGCATTAACGGGCTGTGAAAAGGTGCACTTACTTTCAGATAAACCACTCTGGCACCCATGGACTTCAACTGCTCTCCCACATCATTAACTGCTTTTACATGCCCTGATATTACTGTTTGCTCCAATGAATTGTAGTTGGAAACCACCACAATATTCCCATCTTTTGATACCCGTGAACATTCCCTTTCTATAATTTCCTGTTCAACCCCGCTTACGGCAGCCATACTACCAATTCCTTCCGGAACTGCTTCCTGCATAAGCTTTCCTCTCTGCCTTACAAGCTTGACAGCATCTGCAAACTCCATCCCTCCTGCACAGCAAAGTGCGGAAAGTTCTCCAAGGCTGTGTCCGGCGGTATAGTTAGGCTTAATACCTACCTCCTGCATATATACTCTGAATGCTGCAACGCTTGCTGTAAGGATAGCAGGCTGGGTATTCTCTGTTTTTGTCAGTTCTTCCATACTTCCTTGGAAACACAGTTTTTTTAAGTCAAAGCCAAGAGCCTCATTTGCTTCAGCAAAAACCTGTTCTGCAACTGAAAAGCTTTCACACAGTTTACTGCCCATACCAATATATTGAGCCCCCTGTCCCGGGAACAAAAATGCTAGCTTATTCATAATATTTATCTCTCCTTTTGAAATTTGCTTTCTATACCCAAAATTGTAATTTCATAAAGATATTTTTTAAATCTATTAAGAAGTTCTTTCATTGTGCTTTCATAATACTGATGCTTATTGTAATGCAGAGTGACATTTAAGTTACCATCCAGAATCATGAGTTCAATAATCAAGGTGTATTTTCTTTCAGATTCAGGACTTTCGTTAAGGTTTTTATATAGCGGTGATATGCTGAAGCCCTGAAAATCCTCATTTGTCCGGCCTGCAAAATCACCTGAATAATTGAATAATATTTCAGGGTGCAGGTTTAGTTTTAATTCCTTTTTATTTTCAGGCAGAGTCACCTCTCTCAAGGTTTCATATCCAAGTCCCCTGCCCGGAACATTTCTGAACATATCTCTTATTGATATTATCTGGGTCTGAAGATCTTCCAGTTTAGACATATCAAGTATTGCAGGAAACTCTGTGGCAAACCAACCTACTGTCCTTGAAACATCAATCCCGTCAAAAATGTTCTCTCTGCCATGAATTTTATAATCTATGAGTATATTGTTAATGCCTGTCCACTCTTTTACAGCTGCCCCAAAAGCAGTTGCCAGTAAATCTTTTATATCAGTATCAAACCTCTGATTTACATTCTTCATTAATACCTTTGTTTCTTTTTCAGAAAGCAGTGTTTCGTTGATAGCAACATCGTTCTTATGCCTTTCTTCCCCGAATGTTGTATCTTTAGGTAGCAGTTCTACAGGTGTGTTTTCTACTTTCCTCCAATAATCAGTTTCTTTTAGAAATTCGCTACTGTTGCAATAAGCATATATTCTCTCGGACCATTCCTTTAAGGAAGAAGTTTTGGGAGGAAGTGATATCGGCTCATTCCTTTGTAGCTGATTATACACGGCCGCAGCATCCTCTAGTACTGTCATTAGTGAAAGTCCATCGCAAAGTAGGTGATG
Organism: Bacillota bacterium; assembly: GCA_023412275.1. Taxonomy (GTDB): domain Bacteria; phylum Bacillota; class Clostridia; order Acetivibrionales; family DSM-1351; genus Ruminiclostridium. Next base: position 24,526 of record JAEYNY010000183.1, on the reverse strand, counting down.
TATCACAAGTAGCAGATGATCTCCGTCATGGCGTCTGAAAAGTCCCAGCTTTACAAGGGGCCCCTCTGTAAGATTCATGCTCCTGTGTAAGGCATATGCCATATTATCCATATTGGTTGTATCATCCTTGTCAGCTATACAGTCAAATATACTTATTTGAAATAATTCACCATCTATTCCTCTGTTGTACTGGGTTATTTTTTCTCCGTAAATTCTGAAATTTATCCTAAGTGCATCATGTTGTTCTACTATTTTGGTAAAAGTCTTTTTGATAATATTTTCATCAAGCCTGTCTTTTCTGTACATCATTACTGATATGTTCCAGTGATTTATTTCCGTCTTTGTTTTTCTGAAAAACCCTTTCTGTGTAGGAAGCAATCCTATTTCTCCGGTAACTGGCTCCTCTATGGCATTCTTTATAGATAACTTTACCAGACTGCTGAGGTTTGCTATTGTCTGTCCTTCAAACAAGTCTTTTATTTCAAGCTGTAGTCCCTGCTTTTTCAGTAATATGACTGTTTCCATTGCCTTCAGGGAATCCCCGCCGATTTCAAAGAAATTGTCGTTTATTCCAACCCTGTCTAAGCCTAATATTTGCTGCCATATATTAGCCAGCTGTTTCTCCGTCTCGTTTCTTGGAGCCGTATAAACTCTGTCTGTTATAATCACAGGAGTTGGAAGTGCCTTCCTGTCTATTTTCCCATTGAAGGATAGAGGCATTTTTTCCAAAAAAACATAGATTCTTGGAACCATATATTCAGGGAGACTCTTTTCAAGGAACGACTGAATACCACCTTGTTCCACTCTCGTACCATTTTTGCATACTACATATGCTACCAGCTGTATATCACCCTCGCCTTTTCTCCATGCAATTACTACACACTCTTTCACCTCCGGGTGAGTATTTAACTGCTTTTCTATCTCACCAAGTTCAATTCTAAGTCCTCGTATCTTTACCTGAAAATCCATCCTTCCTAAATATTCAATATTTCCGTCCCGTCTCCACTTTGCCAAGTCACCGGTACGGTAAAGCCTCTGGTTGGGTTGGTATGGATTTTGTACAAATTTCTCATTTGTCAACTCAGCTTTGTTCAGATACTCTCTTGCCAGGCCGATGCCGCCGATACACAACTCTCCTGCTATACCTATAGGCTGTAGCTGCATATTTTTGTCCAAAATAAGGAGCTTTGTATTATCAATAGGCTTCCCTATAGGAACAGAATCAAGTTCTGTCACTGTATCACAGTCAAAATAGGATACGTCTATTGTTGCTTCTGTAGGTCCGTAAAGGTTTGCAAGTCTGGTTCCGTTTATTGAAAATAGTGACTTAAAAGCCTTTACCTGTGAAGGTGTTAATGCCTCTCCACTGGCGAAAACCTGTTTTAGTCCGGCAACCCTTGATACCTCTCCTGTTTGATTAAGGTATTCCAGAAAAATACCTAACATGGATGGCACAAAATGAATAACTGTTATATTATTTTTTTCAATAGCTTCTACAATCTTTTCAGGATCTTTTTCGGCTCCGGGCTCAAGAAAACATACCTTAGCTCCCGCCATAGACCACCAGAACATTTCCCATACAGATACATCAAAGGTGTAAGGTGTTTTCTGAAGGATAATGTCATTTTTATCTAAAGGATATTTTTTCTGCATCCAGTTTAGCCTGTTGACAAGGGACCTGTGTTCTATCAGCGTTCCTTTAGGCTTTCCTGTGGAGCCTGATGTATAAATTACATATGCAATGTTCTCAGGAGTTGATATCAAAGGAAGATTTAGTTTTTCTCCTACAGATAAATCAACTAAATCAAGATTTATCTTCTTTATGTTTTGCGGAATTTTAAAGTCTCCGAACTCTTTATGTGTCAGCAATATCCCTGTATGACTGTCTTTTAGTATATAATCTATTCTTTCTTCAGGAAAATGAGGATCTACCGGGAGGTATGCTCCTCCGGCTTTCTGTATGGCCATTATTGCTATTATCATCTCAAGTGAACGTTCCATCATAATAGCCGCAATACTATCCCGTCCTACACCATTTTCTTGCAGAAGTCTTGCAAGGCGATTTGCTCTGTCGTTAAGTTCACCGTAGCTCAGTTTTTTATTTTTAAATATTACTGCCGGATTCAAAGAATTCTTTGCCGCCTGTTCCTCCAAGTATTCATAAATAACCTTGTTGTCCGGAAAATCTGCATTAGTATCATTAAAGTCAGATAATATCTGTCTCTTTTCTGTTTCTGTAATATATCTGAGTCTGGAAACTTTTTCATTAGGCTTTTGTACTATATTCTCAAGTAGTTTAATAAGATGCATTGAGATTGCTTTAACTGTTGCAGGCTCAAATAGCGATATGTTATAGTCAAACCCGCCCTTTATCCCTTTTTCTGTCTCTGTAAGCTGCAATCGTAAATCAAAAGGAGCCATATCGCTTGCTACATCTATTTCAGTTATTTTCATACCGTCAAGCTCAAGCTCAGCTTTCTTATTGTTGTGGAGTATAAACATAACCTGAAATAACGGAGCCCTGCTTAAGTCGCGTTCCAGTTTCAATTCTTCGAGCATTTTGTCAAAGGGTAGTTCCTGATTTTCATATGCCTCCAGAGTAGTTTTTTTAACTTTTGTTAGGAGACTTGAAAAGTCAGGATCCTCATCAAAACCAGTTCTAAGAACCAATGTATTTATGAAAGGCCCCACTGTATTTTCAATTTCCGCTCTGTTTCTGTTTGCAACTACTGTACCCGTGAATATGTCGTTCTGTCCCGAATACCTGTGCAATAGTGTCTGAAATGCAGCCAGAATAAGCATGAACATGGTTACACCTTGGTTATTGCAAAGTTTCTTGAGTTCCGGCACCATTGCTTCAGGAATTGCAATGCTCTCATAGCCACCCTCATATGTACGGGTTTTAGGTCTGGCCTTATCGGTTGGAAGTTCTAGTGTTGTGGGGTTTTCAAGCTGCTTTTTCCAGTATCCCATAAGCTTGTCCAATCTTTCCCCGGTAAATCTGTTTCTTTCCCACACCGCATAGTCTGCAAAACGTATTGGAAGAGGTTTTATTTCTATGTTTTGTCCATCTGCAAGCTGCGTGTAATGCCGTAAAAATTGTTCTACTATAATTGTATTTGACCAACCATCAGATATAATATGATGTGTTGTCATTGAAAAAATATATTCATTTCCGTTGAGTAAGAAAAGGCAGAATCTAAACAACGGGCCTTTCTCCAGATTAAATATATAGCGTACCTCTTGCTTTAAAAGTTCTCTGATTTTTTCTTCATTATCTGATGTCAGGTAGGTCAGGTCAATTTCATTTATCTCCACTTTAACGCTGTCATTTATCACCTGAACGGGGCTCCCATTTATGTTCTTAAATGTTGTTCTTAAAGCTTCATGGGACATAACTGCATTTTCTAGTGTCTGCTTAAGTATTTCAATATTCAGTCCTCCGCTTATACGTACAGCACTGGATAAGTTGAAAACTGCATTACCCTTGTTCAGTTGATCATAAAACCACATGGACTGTTGTGAAAAGGAAAGAGGAAATTCTTTTGTCCCGTCACAAACCCTTGGTATAGCGTCAGGAGTATCGTCGGAATTATAAGTTTCTTCAATTTCTCCTATTAATTCCCCTAATTGAGCTATGGTTCTGTTCTCTATAATCCATTGCAGCGGTATGTACTTATGGCATCTGTCTCTAAGCCTTGAAATTATAGAAACAGCAGTAAGAGAGTGTCCACCCAACTTAAAGAAATCGTCATTAATTCCTACCTTTTCAACACCAAGTATCTCCTGCCATATTTGAGCTAATATCTTTTGGGTTTCATTTTCAGGAGCTTTGTATTCTTCTTGTTTTGTGACGGCTGTTTTTACTGCACCACTTTCATGAACGGGAAGTTCTATCAAACCCTTTCCTGAAGCATTTTCAATAGGAAGCAGATATGCTTTGTGGAGAAGCATTTCCCTGTTTACTGAAAGCACTTTCCAGCCATTATTAACCGAAGCATGTTCCTTCTCTCGTTTTATACAAACCGGTTCGTATTTATATTCTGCTGTTCCCGTTGAATTTTTTAAGATCTCAAATTTTGAATCATAGTAACACTCTACCAAATTTTCATCTTCAGGTATTGCTGTAATATCCAATTGGTATCTGCTGAATCCGCGTCCTTCCTCAATACTTTTCCAACCGCTATTTTCAAGAAATTGCCTAAAGGGTGTATTTTTTTCAGTAGGTCGGAACTCTGCTTCAAGTACCTTTCCACCTGTTTTAGTACAAAGCTTTTTAAGGCCAATAAGTATCGCATCTTCAATTTTTCTTCCCAATACTCTGCAACTCAGTAGAAATGTGTCTATCAACAGCTTGTCGCCGTTTTCCTTTGATATTACCACACCTACAAGTCCGTATTCACCGAATCTGTCGCTTACCTCTATTACATGGCATTTGTAACCCGGCAAACTTGTCAGCAGCCGCAGTTCCTCCTCCGTTCTTCTTATAGTGCTAAGATTAAACTGATTGGTTCTATGAGTCAGTTGGGCCGCTCTCATATATTGTGAATCCTCTATTGGGTTCATACTCATCTTAAGTTCAAGGCCTTTTATAAAACCATCCAGAGACTGAACACTTTCCTGCATTTGCTTTCTTTCCTTCTCGGCAATATACATTTGTGTTCTCTGGGCATCCTCTGCGGTAACCTTGAATCTGTCAAAGGCCCACACATGCTGTAGATATCCAGGTATTTGTTCCACTTCTTCAGGCAAGTTAAGTGTTAACACCTCCGGCAGTTTCATCATTACCTCACTGCACTCCACAGGACTATCGTCTATAAAAATAAAGCTGTCAATTCCAAGATTTAGCTCATGGGCAATTTCCCTTATGTTGTCGGCTTTTGACTGCCAGTTTATTCTCCATGATACAAAATGCTCCTTCTTAAGCAACATTCCCTTGTTATTATCAAATACATCCCATACATCTGCTTCATTGTTTTTACTGCAAAGAGCCAGAAGTATACCTTCTCTGTAACAATCCAGCATAAACTCCTGTAATCTCATAAAGGGTTCACTTATTATAACCCCTTGTGATCCTTCTTCTCCGCATACACCTTTCCATAGGGTATTGTCACAATCAAGAACTATAACCTTGAAATTCTGCTTTCTCCATGCACATACCTTTCTGGCAGCAAATGTTCCTAAAGCAGCGAAATACATATCACTAAAAGGCATGTGTGCTTCAGTATCTTTTAGAGGATCAAACACTGTATCAATAGTAAACTGTTCATCGAGATTTTCGAAGTCCATTACATATACATTTTCCATATCCTCTAAAGTCAATTTCCATATGTTGTTCATATCCTCTATGTATTCATAGACTTTTTGACTGATATTTGAATATCCACACACAGGAAACACACCAACAAAATAAGGTGTAATTTTTGTTTTTGATTTCAAAATACTTAAAAGATAGCTATAGTTCTCTTCAAGCTTTCTAATCTGTTCAGCATCGTATGACATATCGTTTCTTAGCCAATCCTCAAAACGAATAAGCAATATATTTACACCGTCATTTGAAGAAATAAAACTTGTTTCATCTAATAGTTGCTGAAATACCTGATTGTAGGGTGCAAAAACCACTTCATTCTTAATGCCGAATTGTTTGCACCACCAATTTATATAATCTTCAACAGGCTCAGCTGTAAAGGTTGCTGCAACAGCTATTTTTAGCTTATGTATGTTTTTAATTTCTTCAGAAGTGAAAATCGGAAGCTGTGTAATTTTTTGCTCCTGATTTTCTACTATACATTCTATTGTCTTAACTAATTGCTTTGACAAACTTCTTATAGTAGCGGAATCAAAAATTGAAAGGTTATAGTCAAACCCTCCCATTAAACCTTCCTGGGTTTCAGTAAGTTGCAGCCTTAAATCAAATGGTGCCATACCACTTTCTATTTCAAGAGGCTGCATTTTTAATCCGGGAAGTTCCAAGTCCACTTTTTGAGTGTTTTGCAATATAAACATAACCTGAAAAAAAGGATTTACTCCATCCTCTCTGGGAGGCTTCAGCTCCTCCACCATCTTGTCAAAAGGCAGTTCCTGATATGTAAATGCATCATAGGTGGTTTTCTTTACCCTTTCCAGTACCTCCGAAAAACTGCTATCCCCTTCAATCCGGGTCCGCAATGCAAGAGTATTCATAAAAAATCCCACTGCACGTTCAAGCTCTGCTCTGTTCCTGTTTGCTACAACAGTACCAATACAAATATCCTCCTGTCCCGAATACCTGTAAAGTAAAGTTTTAAATGCAGCAAGAATCAAGATGAACTGAGTAACACTTTTATTTTTACAAATTATATTTATTTTTTTTGTAAGTTCAGGGGATATTACCATAGGTTCATATCCACCCTCAAAAGCACGCACTGTAGGTCTTTCACGATCCAGTGGAAGTTTTAGTGTACTGGTATTTGCCAACTGCTTTTTCCAGTAGTCCAGCAAATTTTCCAATAGTTCTCCCTGCAGCCTGTTTTTTTCCCAGTAGGCATAATCCGCAAATTGTACCGAAGGCAGGGACAGTACCTGACCCGCCCCCTGTATACCGGTTTTATATAAGGTAAACAGCTCACCTACCAATACCGTATTTGACCAACCATCGGATATTATGTGGTGTATAACCATAGTTAATACATATTCTTCTTCACCTAGTATAAATAGGTGAAAACGGAATAAGGGGCCTGTTTCCAGATTAAAGCCCTTCCTTGCTTCCTCTTTTAAAAGGTCTTTAATCCGGACTTCATCAATAGATTTCTCCAGATATGTTTTACAAAGCTCTACTGTTATTTCTGCTTTTACCACCTGAACGGGATTTCCGTCAATACTTCCGAAGGTAGTCCTCAGGGCTTCATGTCTTCTTACAAGTTCATTTATTGCATTTTCAATTGCATCAATGTCAAGTTTGCCTGTAATTTTTACGGCGTTTGGTATATTAAAAGCAGGATTTCCCTTTATAAGCTGATCATAAAACCACATGGACTGCTGTGAATAGGAGAGTGGAAATTCCGTTATGCTGTCTCTGGGAGCCTGCGGAATTTGTTCATTATTTGAACTTGCTTCCATTATTAATTTTTTAAGAAATTCTATTATTTCATGCTTATTTTGAGATATTTCAGAAAGTAATGTTTTGTTTACTACTCCTTTTGGAGCCTGATATTTTAATTCATCCTTGTCCAACCATAAATTTACTCCCATATTACGCAGTCTTGACAGAAATTGCATTACAGACACTTTAACCACCTCCTGAAATTATATTGTTCCGCCTTCCATGTCCTCTTCAGCAGCTGCCGACTCTCCTTCTCCCTGCATAGCCCAACGGAAGGTTTCAATCATTTCTGCAACCTCGGCTATTGTTGTAGTTTCCAAAAGCTTTGTCATTGGTATCTGTATATTGAATACCTTACTCAAATCGGAAGCAACGGCGGCAGCAATCAGCGAATGTCCTCCCAGCTCAAAGAAATCGTCGTGTATTCCCAGTTTTTCAAAGCCAAGAACCTTTTTCCAATGCTCCGCAATTATTTTTTCAACTTCACTTGAAGGTTCTACATAAGGTACATCCAAATCCGGACGAGGTCTTTTGCTAAGCTTTTCGGATTCATCCATACTTCCTGAAAGTTTTTCCGACCCTTTTAGAAATAGAGGTGAAACGTTTATTTTACCCTCAAATTCAGAGCATAATTTTTCTAGTTTTTCCTTGAACAAAAGCATTTCTTCTATTTGTTTTATCTTTGGGGCATGTGTTTCTGAGCCGAATGTGTTTTCATTTAGCTCTATGGAGACGGCAATGCTTGCCTTACTGGATTCAGCAAGCAACTTGTCATCTATTTCGGATTTATCAGTAACCGGGATTTCCTGCTCCTTCTTGTTATCATTTCTTGCCCCCGGTTCAATCCAATATCGCTGCCTTTCAAATGGATATGTGGGGAGTGGAATACGGTGTCTCTTTTCTTCTTCATAAAATTTATTCCAGTCAACTTTTCCTCCGTAAACCCAAATCCTTCCCATACATTCCATAAATGCCTCGGAAGAACTTTTGTTTTCAACCTGAGCTGCAATCAAAGAAGTTCCGGCTTCCGACAAGAACCTTTTCCCGTTGCCGATTTCAACAAAAATCCTTTCATCATTAGACAGAATTTCCTCCAAGCCTTGGGCTGATAAGCTGCTGTTACGCTGTTTCAACCAGTAATCTGTACTTGTAGCCGAGGAATCCTCAATCCATTTCCCACTCACGGAGGATACAAAGGGAATTTGAGGTACATTTAAGCTGATTTCCGAGAGAATCCCCGGAAAATCCTTATCTTCACAAGCAGTAATTTTCAAGACATCTTCAAGGCTCAGAACTTCTGAAATACATGCGGCAACATATTCTCCCGTGCCTTCCCCTATCATGCTTTCAGGTTTCAAACCTGATTCTTGTAGGAGTTTTGCCATTGAATACTGTGCAACAAAAGCTACTGACCTTTCGATGATGCTATTTTCATTACCGTTCCTGTCTGAATCAAGTAAATCTCTGATATCGGTACCCATTATTGACAATAAAAGCTCTGCACAGTAATCCACTGTATTTCTGAACTTTTCTTCCGTCCTGTACAATTCACCGCACTCTTTTATGTATTTTGCATCTCCGGGAAACATAAAAGCAACCGGCCTTTCCTTGTGTTTCTGGAAGTGTGAGATAACATTACCGCAATTAGAATTGCTTAATTTCATTTCCAAATCCTCAATATTTTTACAAACTATAATTCTACGGTGGTTGAAGTTTCTTCTGCCTACATGCTGTGTAAATGCTATGTCAGCCAAATTCAAGTCAGTATTCTTCTTTATATGTTCAACAAGGTTTTGTGTCATTTTTTCAAGTGCTGTTTCTGTCTTTGCTGACAGTGAAATCAGTTGGTAAGGCCTTTGGGATGCTTCGGATGGTTCCGTAGAGGGAGCTTCCTCCAGAATAACATGGGTATTAGTTCCACCAATTCCAAAGGAACTAACACCTGCTCTCAGTGGAAAACCTTCTGTTTCCCATTTTGAAAGTTCACTGTTTACATAAAAAGGGCTATTCACAAAATCTATTTTAGGGTTCGGCTCTTCGAAGTTCAGACTTGCCGGAATTATCCTGTGTTTCATTGAAAGTACTGTTTTTATCATACTGGCCAGACCACCGGCATTTACAAGATGCCCTATATTGGTCTTTGCCGAACCTATGGCACAAAATCCTTTTTTTTCGGTATAAGCCCTGAAAGCTTTGGTCAGAGCAGCTATTTCAATTGGGTCTCCCAGGTTTGTACCCGTTCCGTGACCATCTATATATGTAATTGTTTCAGGGTTAACTCCAGACATCTCTATGGCCTCAGCTATACATTCCGCCTGACCGTCTACATTTGGAGCCGTATAGCTGTTTTTTGAGGAACCGTCATTATTAATGCCTGTTCCTTTTATAATTGCATGTATATAATCACCATCAGCAATTGCATCCTCAAGTCTTTTTAATGCTAAAATTCCAAGTCCGCTTCCGCTTACCGTTCCATTGGCTTTGGAGTCAAAAGCACGGCAATGCCCGTCTGCTGAACCTATGCCACCTTCCTGATAAAAGAATGCCTCGTTTCTGGACACCTGAAAGCTTGCGCCTCCTGCCATAGCGATATCACACTCAAAGTTGTTAAGACTCTGACAAGCGTAGTGAACTGCTACCATCGATGATGAACAAAGAGTGTTAACATTGACACTTGGCCCCATAAGATTCATTTTGTAAGACACCTTCGTTGCAAGGAAATCCTGTCCGTTTGCTATCATTATCTTGAAAGAACCCAGACTTTCAACCAACCCCGGATTGGAATACAGGTTTCTTACCATGTATCCGCTTAGGTTTGCACTTGCATATACTGCGATTCGTCCGTCATACAGCTCGGAATTATATCCGGCACTTTCAAGTACCTCCCATGCACTCTCTAAAAACAAGCGGTGCTGTGGATCCATAATTTCGGCTTCTCTTGCTGAATAATCAAAAAACTCGGCGTCAAACATGTCCATTCCGTCTAGAATAGCATCAGCCGCAACATATTTGGGATTATCCAACAGATGTTCGTCAATACCCATCTTTATCAATTCATCGTGTTTAAAAAATTTCACAGACTCTACACCATTATAAAGATTCTCCCAGAACTCATCAGTATTAGTAGCACCCGGGAAACGGCCTGCCATACCTATTATGGCTATTGCACCGTCCAGGGAACCGTTTTCTTCAAAATTACTCATTAATGATTCTCCCCCCTCTGTATCATCATCCTTTGTTTTTTTTGCTTCAATCTTTCCTGCTGTTTGCTGACCCTTTCATTTATGCGTTTAAAGCTTGGCTTTTCTTCCTTCTGATTTTCACCCTCAAGCTTTGAGGCCAGAAGTGCTATTGTATTGTATTTATATAAATCTACAACGGCTAAATCTGTCGGAAATATTTCTTTTATTTTTGTATGTAGCTGTACCAAGAGAAGAGAATCTCCACCCAGTGCAAAAAACTCATCGTGAATTCCTACCCCCTCTATTCCAAGAAGGTTTTGCCATACAGGAACAAGCCTTTTTTCAGCCTCGCTTTTAGGTAGCGAATAGGCATTGGGAAGGTCAGGTCTTGGATGTAATGTTTTTTGTTCGTCCTTTTCAGCAACAGTGTTGACTTTTTTATTTATATAACCTGCGTTTGCAATAGCCTCTTTAATTTCTTTTATTGATACAATAACCTGATTGTTAAAATACTGGCCTGACAGTATTTTTTCAAATACCTTTCTGCCTTCTGCCACCGTCAGTCCCGAATCCATAATATTGACGTTATTTGAACTGCTAATTAAGCTGTTATAGACTTTGGTGTCTTGGGTAAAGGAATTTAAGTTCCTGTTTCTGTTTTTAATGTTTTCACTATTCTCGTCTGTAATTTGCCTCATGGAAAAATTCTTTATTTCAATGAGCTGAACACCTTTTTCATCCAATACATCAATATCACAGGTTATTATTTCATTGGGTGCATCGTATCCGTCTCTGAATGTTATATTTGCATAAATTTTTTCAGGCAGTCTTTGTTTTACAATTATCTTCTCGTATGAAACAGGAAGAAAATTTCTTTTGGATGCCAGCCTTACCGAACCGGTAGCAACATCCAAAAGAGAAGGATGTATATTAAAGTGCTTTAAATCATCTATAAATTCCGGGGCCAGTTCTATCTCTGCAAATCCTTTTGTACCGTGGAATCCAAGCCTTTTCAGTGTCTTCCACCTGCTCCCGAAAGTTATAAATTCTTTAATATCTTTTTTAATGTAATCAAATTTTTCTTCATTAAATATGTCTGCTGATTCAGAAATATCAGTCTGTTTATATTCCGGTTCAATTGCATCTGCAATTTTTCCCTTTGCATGTTCTCTCCATGGGTTTTCTTCCACATTTGAATTGAGTCTGCTAAATATTTTGAATTCATAATGTCCACCGTTTCTTTTCAATATTGTCAAAACGTCCTGTTCTTCATTCTCCCTTACCGCCATTGGAGTTAAAAAGGTCACATCTGAAAATTCAACAGGTTTATCTCCATTAATATCTGCAAAAGCAGCTCTAGCCATTTCAATATATGTAGTCCCCGCTATTGTAGGGATTCCCATTACAAGGTGTTCACTCAACACCCAGTCCTTTTTAGGATTAAACCGTGATAAATATACCACTTGATCCGGGGATTCGGAGATTTTTCTATCCAGCAACGGATGAATAGATTTTTTATTGCCTGTGGCCATACCTATTCCGGGCCATCTATCCCAGTTTATTGATACAAAGCGTGTTCCATGTCTTGAATCATGGGCAGTTGCAAATGCGTCCATGAAATTATTCGCGGCACTGTAGTCTGCTTGTCCGAAACCTCCTGTTATGGAGTTAAGAGATGAACTCATAATAAAGAAGTCCGGCTTGCAGTCCTTTAATACTTCATATAACACTTGTGTCCCGGTGACCTTTGGTGAAAATACATTTTCAACAAAGCTTTCTTCCTTTATCTGAATCATGCCTCCCCCGGGATTTCCGGCTGCATGAATTACTCCGTGGATTTTGCCAAAGTGATCCTGAACCTGCTGGAGTACTCTTGTCATTTCTTCCATATTGTCTACATTTCCACGGCAAATGAGAATTTCTGACCCAAGTTCTCTTATATTCTTTAAAGTTCTTATTTTTATGGAAATTTTGTCAGTACTTCCCTTATTATCTAACCATTCATCCCACTTATCCGTTTCAGGGAATGAAGATCGTCCCACAAGGACAAGATTTACTTTTTCCTTCTCGGCAAGGTATTCTGCCAGAACCAGTCCGATTCCACCCAATCCGCCTGTTATGATATAAGTTCCTTTATTTTTTATCTGAAGTACAGGCTTTTGTGTATCTTGACTTTCCATTTTGTCAAAGCTTTGAATTAAGCGGCTTTCTCCTCTGTACGCTACCGTGGTGTCTTCCGAATCACTATAAACTTCATATAAAAGTTGTTCCAACAGCTCACTTTCAGATGGACTGCCCTCTTCACAAAGCATAAAATCCACGCTTCTGCACTTGATATTTTCATATTCTCTCGGAATTACTCTACAAGGGCCCAGTACCAAAGCTTTTTCAGGATACAGCACGGATTCGCCGAATATCTTTTGCATACCGTTTGTGAGAACAATAGTAGTTATTTCTTTTTTTAACTCCTGCTTTCCCAATGCTTTTGCAAGGAACAGCATACTGTAGAAAAGGCCCTTGCCTCGGTTTTCATTTGAAATGCCAAGCATATTAATAATTCTGTCCGGTACGTTGCCTTGATTTTTCATTTCTGATAGCAATGTATCATAGTCCTGCTGCTGTTTTGGATTAGCCTCAATGACATTGGCCCCTGATTCTTTTAAAAGCTGTACAAATTTATTTTCAAAGTTACTTTCTTTAGCCAATACTAGTATGGTTTTCTTATTTTCAGGCAGTGTCAGCTCTGATGGAATATTGTAAACTGTCTGTTTCCAAAACGGTGTGTAAAAATAATCATTAATATCCTTCCTGCCAGCTTTTTTGGATTTTGCCCAGAAAGATTGTCCTTCAAAGGGATATGCCGGAAGATTAATCTTGTGTCTAACCTGTCCTTCATATAAGCTAATCCAATCTATTTTTTCACCCTGCAGCCAGAAAATCCCTAATTCTTCTTCTGTGTATTCCTTTAAGCTTGTCGCAGTATAGCTCTTGTCACTTTTCACAGTGTTTTCATATATCAAATTATCTTTTTCTATTGCTTCTATTGCCTCTTCTCTTGTATTGCAAACAATAAAGCACCTGTACTCAAACTCTCTGCGTCCAAGCTTCAATGTGTATGACACATCGTTCATATCTATGACAGGATTTTCTTTTAAATGTAATGCAAAGTTTGAAGTCATGCTCTTTAATGCACTTGGGGTTTTAGCTGAAAATATCAATAAATGCCTTGCATTTTCAGAAGTTACTTTTCTTTTTACCGGTGCTTCTTCCAGAACTGCATGTGCATTTGTACCTCCGATTCCAAATGAGCTTACCCCTGCTCTTCGAGGCATCCCATCAGTTTTCCATTCGGAGAGTTTTGCGTTTACATAGAAATGTCCGTTTTCAAAATTACACTTAGGATTAGGTTTATCAAAATTGAGACTTGGTGGTATTTTCCCGTTCTTAATTGCAAGAACTGTTTTTATAAGGCCTATTACCCCTGATGCTGCATCCAGGTGACCTATATTTGTTTTGACCGAACCAACTGCACAATACTTTTTCTTGTCAGTATTTTCACTGAACACCTTTTCCAGTGCTTCTATTTCAATAGGGTCTCCCATTGGTGTCCCAGTTCCGTGAGCTTCAATATATGTAATGGTTTCGGGACTTACTCCTGCAAGTTCCTGTGCCTTGCAATAACTCCCGCTTCCCCTTCAATTCTTGGTGCAGTGTAACCTACTTTCAAGGACCCGTCGTTATTGACCGCAGTTGCCTTTATTACTGCACAGATGTTATCCCCTTGTTCTATGGCTTCCTCCAGCCTTTTTAGAACAACTACTCCGGCACCGTTTCCACCTACTGTTCCTTTTGCTTTTTCGTCAAAGGCTCTGCAATGTCCATCCGGTGACAGTATCATTCCTTCCTGATACATATAACCTGTTTTTTGAGGAAGCCTTATACTTACACCACCTGCCAGAGCCATATCACATTCTTTATTCAAAAGACTCCTGCAAGCAAGATGTACTGCAACCATTGAGGATGAGCAAGCTGTCTGAACAGTTAATCCGGGGCCTTCCAGATTTAGTTTATAAGCTACTCTGGTGGCGAGAAAGTCCTTATCGTTATTTATCATTATCTGATAATTATTTGCAACATTTCCAATTTCATTGTCTTCTGTAAGATTTTTTATATATGTATTCATACCGACGCTTGCAAAGGTTCCTATTGCACCGCTGAATCTTTCGGAGTCACAGCCTGCGTCCTCCAGTGCCTTCCATGCTTCTTCAAGGAATATTCTCTGCTGCGGGTCAAGTATTTCCGCTTCCCTTGGATTAAAACCGAAGAACTGTGCATCAAATTTGTCAGCATCCTCTAAAACACCCCAAGCCTTCACATATTCCGGCTTTTTTAACAGTTCGGGGGCTATACCTTCTGCTATTATTTCTTGGTCACTGAAACGGGTTATTGATTCCTTTCCCTGACAGAGATTTGACCAAAACTCATCAATACTCTTTGCACCGGGTACTCTTGCACTCATACCTATTACTGCTATATCATTACTTTGTGAAGAAGTCGTTTTTGTCATACTTTTTTTATTGTCTATAACCGCTATTTTTTTGCCCAACCTTTGTTCAAGATATTCTGACAATGTATTGACTGTAGGATATTTGAACAAATCCATAACCTGCAAATCTATATTCATTGTTTTAGATATTTTGCTGCGTACTTTTGCCAAAAGGAGTGAATGACCTCCCAAATCAAAGAAGTTTTCATTGAGTCCTATAGTTTCCCTTCCAAGAACCTCTTTCCAGATATCTGCTACCGTTTTTTGTACCTCATTTGACGGCTGTATCATGTGTGAGTTAGCTCCATAGGCTGATTTTTCAGGTATTGGCAAAGCTTTTCTGTCTATTTTATTGTTTGGTGTCATTGGGAAGGAATCCAGCTTTACAAAATACGAGGGTATCATATAATCAGGCAAGCTCTCACGGAGGTAAGCCCTTAAACTAACTGTATCTGTTTCCTTGGTTTTTGGGATTACATAGGCTATAAGGGCTTTTTCTCCCGTGAATATTTCTTTGCATACAACTACACTCTGACTTATCAGTGGATTTTTGTTTAAAAGTGTCTCTATCTCACCTAATTCAATTCGGAAGCCTCGTATTTTGACCTGATGATCCCCACGACCTACAAATTCTATATTTCCATCAGGCATAAACCTGACAATATCTCCTGTTTTATATAGTTTGGAACCTTCTTGGCTGCTGAATGGGTTGGAAATAAATTTTTCCCGGGTCAACTCCGGAAGTTTTAAATATCCCCTTGCAAGGCCCGCCCCACCTATGTATAGTTCTCCCGGAACCCCTACTGGAGTTGGCTTCATTTCATTATCGAGTATATATACCGTTGTATTCGAAATTGGCTTTCCTATGGATACCGGGCCTACATTTGAATCCATGCGCATCATGGTAGACCATATTGTAGTCTCAGTAGGCCCATAAACATTCCACATACATGAACATCTGTCCATAAGCTCATTTGCCAAATCTCTTGGCAGTGCTTCTCCTCCGCAGAGTATTTTGAGCTTGCTGCTGCCCTGCCAATGTGCCTCTACTAGCATTCGCCATGTGGCAGGAGTTGCCTGCATAATAGAAATATTATGCTTGTCCATAAGAGAAATGAGTTTTTCTCCGTCTATTACTTCATCTCTTCCTGCGATTACAACTGAGGCGCCTGTTACTAATGGCAGCAGCATTTCAAGTCCTGCAATGTCAAATGAAAGAGTAGTTACAGCCAAAAGTCTGTCCTTCTCACATATATTTGTACTTGTACCCATTGAGAGTAAGAAGTTTGTTAATGCTCGGTGTTCAATCTGCACACCCTTGGGATTTCCAGTGGAGCCTGAAGTATATATTACATATGCCAGATTATCCAATGTCGCTCTGTTTTCAGGTTTTTCAGTGCTTTGTTCCGATATTTCCTTCCATTGTTCACTGATGCAGATAATTTTCGCTTTGTTTAAAGGCAGTGTATCCTTGATTATAGAGTCAGTTAAAATGATAGGAACCTGTGCATTATCCAGCATAAACTCCAGCCTGTCCTTTGGAAAAACGGGGTCCATAGGAAGGTATGCTCCACCTGACTTGTGGACACCTACTAAAGCCGTAAGCATATCTATGGAACGCTCCATATATATACCTACTATGGTTTCAGGGCCGACTCCCAGAGATACAAGATAATTAGCAAGCTGGTTGGCTCTTGTGTCAAGGTCGCCGTATGAAAGCTGTCTGTCTCCCTTTACTACGGCGATGGCACGGGGGTTATTTGACACCTTGTTCTCAAAAAGTCGTATCCACAAATCACTTTCAAAATCCACGCGGGTATTGTTCCAGCCTTCCAGTAAGGTTTTACTCTCCTCCGAACTTAAAATATCAAACTTTTTGATTTGTGTTTCAAAATTTGCAGTTAAATTCTCCAATAAATAGGTGTAATGTCCTGCCATTCTTTTTATACTGTCTTCATCAAATAAGTCTGTATTAAATTCAAAGTTTACTTCCAGTCCCGACCCACTGTCGTTTATATCGACAGAAAGGTCAAACCTCGCTGTGTCACCCTCTATGTCAATACTTGAAATACTCATGCCGGACAGACTTGCTGACCGTACAGGAGTATCCTGGAGGCTGAAAAACATCTGAAAAAGGGGATTGCGACTCATATCGCGTTCCAGATTAAGTTCTTCAACTATTTTTTCAAAAGGAACATCCTGATTAGAGTATGCTTCAAGGGTGACATTTCTTACATTCCTCAAAAGCTCACGAAAGCTACTATTTCCGTTGAAAGCTGTCCTAATGACCAGATTGTTTGTAAAGAACCCTATCAATGGTTCCAGCTCTGAACGGTTTCTGTTTGCAACAGGTGAACCGATGATTATGTCTTCTTGTCCTGTATATTTAAAAAGTAAGACCTTAAAGGCTGCAAGTAGAATCATATAAAGTGTGGCACCTTCTTGTTCCGCACCTTTTTTTAGTTTTCGAGACAACTCATCTGAAAGGCTGCAACGGAAGTTGGAGCCTTTATAGGTTTGTACTGTAGGCCTTTGCTTTGAAAAAGGCAATTCCAGTACCGGGAGCTTCCCCCCTAACTTCTCCTTCCAATAAACAAGCTGCTTCTGTATGCTATTTTCCTTGTATCTGTCTATTTGCCAACAAGCATAGTCAGAATATGAGATTTTTAGTTCAGGCAAAACATAATTTTCATTTTGCAAATAGGAATTATATAAAATCTCCAATTCTTTCAGCAGTATCTTGAAAGACCATCCGTCAAATACAATATGGTGAGCTGCCAGAATCAGAATATATTCGTCTTTTTCAATTTGAAGCAATTTCCCTCTTATAAGGGGCGCTTTACTTAAGTCAAACGGATAGCTTATTTCCTCTTTTGCAAGAACCATAGCTTCTTGTCTTCTGTTCTCTAATGGTTTTTCTACAAGGCTAATAAAAGGCAGCTCTATGCCGACCCCGTCCACTATTGTTTGCACAGGTAGTCCATCCTCTTCAAAAAAGGAGGTTCTTAAGCTCTCATGTCTTTCTATAATTGTATTGAAGCTCTTTAACAGCACATCATAATTCAGGGTTCCCTTTATATTAAGGCCTGAATATAACATGTATTGGGAGCTGTTTTCGTTTAGTCGGTCAAGAAACCATATCCTCTGCTGAGCATATGAAAGGGGTAGAGCACCTTTCTCCTGTAAACGCTGTATTCTATTTTCATCATCAGCTATTTTATCTGATTTTTCAACGATTTCAGCCAGGACATCAAGTACAGGGTTTTCAAACAAAAGTGTTTGTTCAAGTTCTGCTCCGAACTCTTCTCTTATGCGGGAAATCGTTTGAGTAATCTTCAAAGAATCTCCACCCAATTCAAAAAAATTATCCTTTATGCCTATTTTATTTACACCCAGTACTTCTTGCCAAATTCTTACTAATTTGGCCTGTATTTCATTTTGAGGTAAGTCAATCGGTCTGCTTTCTGCTTCCGATTTAAGCAAAAATTCTATTTCGTTCTTTATGGTATCAAACTCGCCATTAATATAGCTTTCACGCAGCTTGTAACGTTGTACTTTTCCGCTGGTAGTTTTGGGAATACTCTTTATTGGAATTACCTGTGACACCTCTATTCCCATTCTCTCACTGATTAATTTTTTGAGAATACGTACAGTTCCTGTAAATTTGTCTGCTTTCATTTTAAACAGAACAAAGAGTATCAGTTCGTCAGACTTTATTTTTTCATTGAATGCTCCCACCGCAACAATCTTTCCTAAGTCAATCCCCTCAGCTTCCTGTGCAATACGCTCAATATCATGGGAATAGTAGTTTTGTCCCTTTACAAAGATTACATCTTTAGCACGTCCTGTTATAACAAGCCTTCCGTCTCTCATAAAGCCCAAATCCCCTGTATTGAGCCAGCCATCTTGGGTTATTGCTTTGCGGGTTGCTTCCTCGTTATTATAGTAGCCGGATGTAACATTGGCACCCGATATGCATATATAGCCAATTTTGTTTTCACCCATGTCATTGTTAGCTATGTCGCATATCCGGACATAGCAATCATATATTGGATATCCTTCATCAGCAAAGCTGCAGCCTCGGGCGTCGTCCTTGCCTACTTCTCTTACGGAGTCACCTATATTCAGGTAATTACGGTCAAGGGTTATAAACCTCATTTCATCACCAAGGCGTGGAAAGGTTACTGCAATAGTCCCCTCTGCCAGACCGTAAACCGTATACATAGAGTTTCTTTTCAAGCCGTAAAGTGACAGCTTTTCCAAAAATTCATCACACAATTCATAAGATATTGGTTCTGCACCGTTGTATATGAGCCTGACCTTTGACAAATCCCAATCCTTTTTTACTTCTGGCTTAAAAAAGGTCAGAAAATGCTTGTAGCCGAAATTAGGTGAATATAATAGTGTAACCTTGTGTTCACTGGCTTTTTGTATCCACAATGAAGGATGTCTTATAAACAGTTGTGTCTCGATATTGTATTGATTTATACATGCAATTACGTCCTTTATGTGTGTACCTATAAGCCCCATATCATGGGTCAGGGGCATCCAGTTCAGCCCTGAATCCTCTGAATTTATATTTACCCACCGTATAACAGAGCCTATATCGTACAGGACATTCCTGTGGGTGATTATTACACCTTTTGGGTCGCCTGTAGAACCTGAAGAGAATTGAATGAATGCAATATCATTTTCCTCAGCTTTTTCAATTTCTCCGAGGCAGTCTGTTTTTGCCAAATTCTCCAAACTCAAGGTTCTTGTTTGCATTATGTCAACTTGTTGGGATAAACCATTTTTGTCTCCAAAGATTTTGAGTCTTGCAAAAAAATCATCAGAAGCCAGCATTTTTGGATTTTTTAGTATATCCCATATCTTAAACAGCTTTAGTTTGTGTTCATCGTTTGTCCCTGTTGTAACCGGAACCGGAATCATTCCTCCAAGTATACATGCCCAGAAAGCAAACATAAATTGTCTGTTGTTATCTATCTGGAAAATGACTTCGTCGCCTTTTTTAAAGCCTGATGCCTGTAAACTGTATAACAGAGCCCTTGCTCCCTGGTACAGCTCACCATAGGATACAAAATGTTCTTCTGTTTCACTTAGTATAAATGTGATGCCCTTGGATTTTTCGTCCTGTCTTGTAACAATCAAATCTATCAATGTTTTAAAAGCATACATTCTATTCACCACCTCATAAACTAATATTGTTGAAATACGGAAATTTTCTCAAAAGTAGGTTCATCCGGCACTTTGAACGTATTTCTCGGGAAAAAATATACCTCCAGTGAAAGAGTATCCGGCTGAAAAACAGTCATACTCAATGTGGCTTTAGTATACAAATACCGTGTATCCAATAAAGCTCTTGGTGAGCCTTTAGTGTAAGTCATAATTTTTTTGATATCCTCTGGGGAAAACTCTGCTTTTGTGTCGGACAGCTGCTCTGTTATGTATTTCCACCTTCTGGTATTATATTTATTCCTTGTATGGTTGTCAGTGCTACCTTCCAGAATAAATGAATTTACCGAAGCAACTGCGTCCTTTATTCCCCATGTAACACCTTTATTTAGTCTTGATTCATCTGTTCTAACGGCACGCTTAACCCTTGCCGCTCCAGTACCTCTTCCACTGAAATTGTTTTCTAAAACTTTACTCTCATTGGGGTCTGAAAATACAATAAGGTGATTTACCGCATACTGCTTTTTTTCATCCTGCATAAACTCAATGGTCTTTTCCATGTCTTCTGTATTTTCTAAGGCATATCTTAAATCCAACGGGTAAGACCTTTTCCCTATGGACGAATATGCTGCCCCTGATGTTGATTCCTGAACCGCAGCAAATATCTTTCTGTCATTAAATCCTGTTATTATTCCCATAAAGCCCATATATCCAATGGAGCATATGCTGCCGTTTGTATTTTTAATAGTAATAACTGCCTGAATTCTGGGTAGTTGGTTCTTGTTTCCACCATACCAATCAAGAATTCTCCCTGTAATTGTTTTATCCGTTGCACTCTTTGAACCAAATACTGATACAAAACTGCACTGTGTTGATCTGATGACGTCAAGGAATAAATTGAACAGATAAAACTCGTCCTTTGATATTTTGTTATCTCCTCTGATATTTTTGTCACCGCCGGAAAACACTTCCGACATTCCTTCAATTTCTTCTCTGTATTCTTTATCAATCTGTGTTTTTACATCATCAACTCTCCAAAAAGCTTCCTTATATTCACTTTTGAAAAGGTTTTCGGCTATGTATGAATCCACTAAAGCCTCATAATCAGGTACAACCGAAAGTATTCCTTTGGCAAATTCTTTTCCTATTTCTTTGTGGCTTAATCCTTTTGTAAAATCAAGTGATACATCGAAATAGTTTCCTTTATCCGTTATAGTTACACCATTTCCTTTATAATTCGTCGAACCTTTTACAATAGATAAATCCTGTGTACATGCTGTTTGAAAAACCAGTAATATTAATAATAATCCTGCAAGTAATTTTTTCATTCCGACTCCCCCATTACACGTTTACCGATACAATACTGCTGACTATCTTTCCCATGTCCATTTTGATTATCCTATCAGCCTCATCAAAATATCTATCATCATGGGTTATCGCTATTACGGCTTTTCCTCTTGCTTTCAACTCCGGAAGAAGGGTCTTGTAGAAGAACTTTCTGAACTCAGGGTCCTGATCAGAGGCCCATTCATCAAAAAGATATGCGGGGCGGTCCTCAAGATAGCTTACCAATAGGGCAAGTCTTTTTCTCTGTCCGGAGGACAGCTTGAGTGTACTGAATTCCCCGTCCTTTATTTCAACCTTACTGTCTATTCCAAGAATTTTAAGATATCTTTCTATATCACCGAGCTTGTCCTTGTATTCAATTCCATATAATTTTTCGAAAAGGTGATAATCACTGTAGACTGATGAAAAATATGCTCCCAGTTCTCTTGGATTCACTCTTTGGCCATTAACCATAACCTGTCCTTCATCCGGCAGGTATAAACCTGTTAAGAGCTTCGCAAGAGTGGACTTTCCGCTGCCGTTGCCCCCCATTATGAAAACTATTTCTCCAAATTTGAATGTATAATCTATAGGGCCAACTTCAAATGATTCCCCATTTTCGTTTTTGTAGGCAAACTTGACATCTCTGAATTCAATTGAGAGGTTTTCTTGGTCGGTTTCAATTTCAGATTCCCTGTAATCCTCATCTGCTGATATGCTGTCGGCAAAGCTGTTTATTCTCTTCCAGCTTATTACCACTCTCATACATGTGGGAACAATAGCAAAGAGTGCTTCATTTATTATTCCTCCCATATATAAGAGGACAAGTACAAAGTTTTGTAAAGTAGATATTTGTATGTCAAACAGTATTGGAAAAGTAAATACGATAGCTCCAATTACCCCTGTATACAGAATTTCTCCCAGTATGGTAACATTTGTGAATTTAAAATCCCCTGCTATTCTAGAGTCACGGTAAGCCTCACAGCTGTTTTCTATGTCACGTCTGAACCCCACGCGTTTTCTTGTATTGATATAAAGCTCCTTAAAGCCTTCTACAAGGTCTTTTATGTTTTTGAAGAATGTGGTCTGATAGTTTCTGTTCTGCTCAAAGAATTTTTGAGCACCTGATACAGCCAGTTGGAATACGCATATTGTAACTATAAGCACAATCAGAAAGAACAGAGTTCCTCTTTTATCAAGAATTGCGAGATATACAAAGCAGGTTATCAGTGTAATAACTCCTGTTATACCTGCCACCAGATGCCCTACGAAATTTCCTATTGTTTCAGTGTCATTATTTAATGCTGCATAGATGCTGCCGTCTTCAAGAGATGAGAACTTTATATAAGGAGCTTTTAATATTTTGTCTATGATCTGAATACGCTTTTCAAATATTATGTTATTGGTAACAGATATGAGCTTTTTTCTTACAATCATGGCCGCTACTGTAAAAAGTAGTATTCCGCATATAAAGAAAATATATAGTCTGCTTTCTATAAGAGCCCATTTTTCTACGTCTCCGGCAAGGATTCCAAGTGCCCTGTTTATTATAAAAACCACTATAGAATTTCCTATACCGCTGATTATACTTAGGGATATTACCATAAAATAAGGTTTGTCATTTGGTTTATAAAAGAACGAAGTTAATACAAAGTATATGTACAGAATAGAAATCACAAAGCTTAAACAAATTATTACTTTTCCAACGTTATCAGGCCCTACTTTCTCCAGACTGTTCCAGGATGACCCGAAAAAAAGAATTTGTGGTACATTGTAAAGGCAATATCCTATGCTTCCCATAAATACAAGAGACATTACAAAATTGAACAGTCCTTTAAATCCCCCGCCCTTAAAATACCTTTCTCTACATACAATTTCTTTTGTTGAAATAACAATATAAAATATCGTTATTAAGGACACAACGGCTGAAATACATAGAATTGCCAAAAACATGCCGTCACTTATCATTAACTCCTACACCCCCTGTTGTAATACCACTCTCATATGGTTGAAAGTGCCATTCATATCCTTTATTATTTATGTTCCTCCGGTTTGGTTAGAATAGGTGTGGCGTTAATTATAGGAGTTTAATGATTTTGGCGGAACACTATATAAATACTTATATTATTATATAAGCAGGGGGGTAGCTTTTTATGGAATTATTAATGAATGTTTTATGAAAGTTTTATGAAAGATTAATGAATTAAAGTTTTCAACTCCACATTAACCTGTTTGTTACAGACGGGGTATTCGTCAGGTGTGTAAATTTTCAGGCTTTCGGTGTATTCCTCAATTGCTCTCAGGACATATTCACGTTTGTTGTTGTCCAAGCTTGACAATACCTTGTAAATGTCACCTAAAAATTTGTGTATTTGAGCGTATTCCACAGGGTAGCTCTCCACAGTCATTACAGTAAGTGCTTTTTCATATGCACTTTCAGCATTTTTAGCATTTTTTCCCTTGTCGGTAATCAGGGATAAGGATTTGCAGACATTCCCCAGATTATATTGCAGTAATGCCCACATTTCTTCATTCTCCTCTTTATTTACTTTTTTTAGGATTGTGAGGTATTTATTCTGCGCTTTGATAAAACTTTCAGCAGCCAATTGTTTATTCCCAAGGGAATAATAAACCATACCCGTATTATAGTTGGTTAAAGCACTCTCTATACAGGTATCGTCCAAACAACCGGATTTCTGTATTTCAGCATAAATATCAGAGGCAGCTCTCAAATCATCTTTTTTCCCCGCTGCCTCCCATGAATTAAAATATGCATTTGCAAGATTATTTAAGGTAATAAAATAGTTTTTGCTCTGCTTATCAGATGAATAAATTCTAAGTGCATTAGTGTAGGACACTATAGCATTTTGGCTGTTTTTTTGTGCATCACGGAATCCGGCAAGAATAATATAAGCATTCCCCAGATTATTTGTAACATGGGAATATATCTCCGGGTTTTCTTTTTCTGATAGGTTTTCTAAAATGTTTTTATATTTTTCAATAGCCTCTTCCGGTTTTTTTGCACATAAAAGCATATCAGCATCATCTATCTGGTCAAATACAGTTTCTATTCCGTAAGGCTCAAATATATTTACAATTACACCGTCTCCGGCAATTATAATATTTCCCTCGCCACTGACATTTATATTCCCGGTATCTCTGTTTGAAAGTACTATCAGGTTTTCCTTCCTGTCCCACCTGACTTTTGTTCCGAAT
>JAEYNY010000161.1 GCA_023412275.1 Bacillota bacterium | reverse complement strand
GAAACGAATTATTCTCCCGGCTGCACCGGATTTTACAAAACTATAGCCCGTTGCATTGTTGGATATAATTGCACCATAGTCTACAGACCCAAGATAATTACACCAGGGGGCAGGAGTATCCGGGCGGGTAATAACATACTCCTTGTTAACTGGATTAAAATGACCAAAATTCATTTAAAGCACCTCCGAAAACCAAATTCAGAGATAATAATATCATAAATATCTAAATAAATGTCAACAATTCAAAACATTAGGAAAATAATTATTAAAGGACTAAGGGAGGTGCTTTTAATAAATATAGTTGTAGGCATTACCGGGGCTTCAGGAGCTATATATGGGATCAGACTCCTTGAGGTACTAAAGGGTGTACCCCAAGTAACAACTCATCTTATACTGAGCAAATATGCTGTTGAGAATATTGGACTCGAAACAAACTACAGTATTGAGCAGGTGTTGGGGCTTGCAAATTTCACATATGATAATGACGGCCTGGCAGCGAGAATATCCAGCGGCTCATATATTACCTATGCAACAGTAATTGTTCCGTGCAGTATGAAGACACTGGCTTGCATTTCAAACGGCATTTGTGACACACTTATATCCAGAGCCGCTGATGTAGCTCTTAAAGAATCACGAAAGCTAATAGTTTGCCCCAGAGAAACGCCACTTAACTCCATACACCTTGAGAATATGCTTAAGCTTTCAAAACTGGGGGTAAAAATAATACCCCCAATGCCTGCTTTTTATACTAAGCCCCGAACAATTGAGGATATACTGAATCACCAAGTTATGAAGATATGTGATTGCTTAGGTATTGCCAATGAGATAGGGCACAGATGGGAGTAATTTATCTCTAAGTCCACTTTAAACCACTACAGTTGTTCTACTTTATAGCCTTTTTCCTTGAGAATATTGATAATACTGCTTTTTCCTGTCAGCATTGAAATATCCGCTATGGCAAAATATTTACCACCGGCTTTTAAATATTTTGTAATGCATTCATAGGTTTTTTGTGCTACTGTTGTTTGAGAGGTCTTGTCAAATGAATATAGCTCGTTAAGGCCCTCGATGTTACCTTCTTTCCATAACGTAGTTGCATTTTTTACAGTTTCAGACTCCTCTTCTATAACTTTAATGGTATTCTCAAGCTGTGAACCTTGAAGAGGATATGACATTGAGCTAAGCCTGCTTAGCTGTAGATCAGGAGATTCAACTTCAACTATTGACTTTCCATCTTTCTTTGCCTTTGCTATAAAATATGAAGGAACAGGGTCGTGTAAAAATATTTGTGAATTGCTGATGGCAAGATTTGAAATCAGGTTTTCTATTACCCAAGGCATAAAATTCTCGTAAGCAGCAAGTGATTTCTTGTTTTGAGTGTACTTTTTTATAAGGTTGTCTGCTTTGGCATACTGTTCCTTTGTTAATACCTTATCAATGGTTGTTTTTGATAGTAGCCCATACCTTAATAGGGCTGACACGGTTTGATCCTGTGTAGTTTTTGTGATGTCAGTTTCTACAATGATTTTTGAACATTCATTGTATACCTTTTCAAGTTGTGCATTTAAAGGGAATATGCTTTTGTCTGTAATTGATAATGATCCCACAAGGTATGTAATATTTCTTTCCGAGGTATCATTTTGATTTGTAACTTTCCAAATGCTTACATGGCTATTCTCGGAAGTAAGGACTTCGGTAGAAGCTGAGGATGCCAAAGTAAGGCATATAATAAGTATTAAGGTAATAAAAGGTAATAATCTTCTCATTGAAAACCTCCGGATTATATTGATTTATTAAATACTACTAACTATATTAAGATATAAGTAGATTAATGTTGATATATTACAATTATTTTAATATTATAGTAATATATACCAAACACTGGGGTGATTAATTGAACTTAAGAAGACTGGAAAGATTACTTCTGACCTCTTTATTAATATTATCATTATGCTGCTGCAGCAATGCTACACCAAATACACATAAAGCTCCTAATATTTCCACAGACAGCGGAAATAATTCAGGAGTAATGGCGATATACAACAAAGAAAAATCAATCAAGGAAAATATAACTGCATACATAAAAAAGATGACGCTAGACGAAAAAGTAGGTCAGATGATTATGGCGGAAAAGGAGTATATTACCGCACAGGATGTTAAAACCTACTCAATAGGGTCTGTTTTTGCCCAAGGGGGGTCAGCTCCGGAAGAAAATAACCCGGATGGTTGGAGAAAAATGATATCTACATATAAAAATGCGGCTAAAGAGTCAAGGTTGTCGATACCTCTCTTATTTGCCGTAGATGCCGTTCATGGAAACAACAACATGAAGGATACCGTCATATATCCTCACAATATTGCCTTGGGGGCTACTCGAAACGGAAAAATTGCAAGGGAAATCGGAGCAGCAGTGGCAGACGAATTAAATTCAATAGGTGTTGATTGGACATTTTCCCCATGTGTTGCAGTAAGCAATGATATAAGATGGGGGAGGGATTATGAGTGTTTCAGTGAGACATCAGATCTTGTGACTATGATGTCAACTCCTTTTATTACAGCTCTTCAGGAAAAGGGGATAATCGCATGTGCAAAGCACTACGTGGCAGACGGAGCAGTTGAGTTTGGCTCAGGCGTGAATGGACTGCTAGATCGTGGAAATACAAATATCAGTACAGAGGAACTTAAAGATAAATATATATCTGTATATAAGGATGTAGTTAAAGCCGGAGTTAAATCAATTATGGTCTCATACAGTAGTATAAAGGGTAGAAAAAATCACTCAGAAAGAGATCTCATAGAATACAAACTTAAACAGGACATTGGCTTTCAGGGAGTGGTAATCAGTGACTATGAGGGCGTTGAATATTTGGATGGCAACAGCCTTTATGTAAAGATAGTTAATGCAGTGAATGCAGGAATAGATGTATTAATGGAAGGAAAACGGTGGAAGGAGTCCTATAAGTGCTTACTTGAGGCAGCAAGTGAGAAGCGGCAGGATATAAACATGGATAGGATAGATGAAGCAGTTTTCAGGATACTAAGAGTGAAAATGGAGTCAGACAAATTTGACGATAAAGGTGATAAGACAAACAAGGATTATGATATCAGGCAGAATTCCAATATTCAGATTGCGGAACAGGCTGTGAAAGAATCCTTGGTTCTTCTCAAAAATAATAAGAACATACTTCCTCTCAAAAAATCAGCAAAAGTAGCAGTTATTGGGCCAGCTTCTGATAATATAGGTGTACAATGCGGCGGTTGGACAAAGACATGGCAAGGTGGATTGGATGTCGGAGATCACAAATGGATGAGCGGTACAACAATTCTGGATGGATTTAAGGAAATAGCAGATGAAGGAAAGGGCATTATAATCACCGATCCTGCAAAAATAAAGGATGCAGATGTTGTTGTCGCAGTTTTAGGAGAACATCCCTATGCTGAAGGGAAAGGCGATGAAAAAACACTGGGATTAAGCGAGGGGCTGGCTTTTAGTGAAAATGCCCATACACTGAAAATTGCATACGAATCTAAGAAGCCGGTAGTTGTTATTATTGTATCAGGGAGACCCAGGATAATCACAAGTGAAATTAATAAGTGGGATGCTCTGGTTGAGGCATGGTTACCCGGCACGGAAGGAAGGGCAGTTGCACAGGTTATTTACGGAGACAACTGCAATTTTAAAGGACGGCTACCTGTGAGTTGGCCTAAATCATCTGAACAACTTCCAATTACAATTGAAAAGTTAGATGACAATGAAGAATATGATGCTCTTTTTCAGTACGGGTTTAGTTTAAAATATTCTAATTAACCCACTTTTCCACACTTATGTGAACTATCAAATTTAAATTATGCACAGATTTATGCACATTATCCACATATATAACGCAATACTAAAAAGTATGTAGAAAACGCGGGAAATCCTTGGTTTACATGAGGTTTTAAAATTATTCACAGTTTTTTGTAAACAGTATCACATATCCACATGCTGTAATTAACAAGTAATTAAGAAGTTATCAACAGGTTTTAGGGTATTTTGTTGAAAAAATAAAAAGCGAGGAATTTTCCCTCGCTTTTTAAAATATAATATAATGTTATTATTCTTCTTCGTCGGTTTCTTCTTCATCAAGAATATCATCTTCAGCTATAAATTTCTTGTCGTTATCTTCCAAACGTTCCAGATAGTCATCAATAAGATATGAAGCATCATTTTTCGTCATAGTTTCAAAGTTCATATCACTGACATCTTCATTTAACTGTTCTGCTAACTCTTTGATATATTCAACTTGCTGAGTGGTAGCCAATTCTACCATAGATTTAACGTGTTGATCACATTTTTTGTTTGTGCAATTCCCGCTAATCTTCAAAGAGCCGCATTTATTACAAAATTCCATACCAATATCACCCCGCAATTATTGCATTAGCAAAATTAAAATTAATTGGCATATGATGCCCCATGTGACACTGTCACAATATGATGTTAATATTATAATACGTGCTAATTATTTTAATGTAAATATGTAATTCCTAATATTTTATATTTTTGATAACATATATCATAATAGGTATAACAAATAATTGCAATCATTTCCTGACTTTTGGAGTGATAGTCCCCCAAAAAGCCTTATTTCAGGGCTATTTGGGATAATAATTTGCCGGTAGATTTGTATAATAATAAGGCGATAGCTGAATTAAGACCCGCTTTCATTAAATTAAAAGGAAGCAGAGCCGGAACAATCATTTTAATTACAGCATCAACCGGAGTTCCCGCAAACAAAGGATAAAATATCATGTTCATAGGTATCATAAGTGCAGTCATTGCAAGACTTCCCAGAATTAAGCCTATAACGGCACCTTTAAGAGTTTTTTTCTTTAAATAAACTATAGAAGCTGTACTTACCAGAGCTGACGTAGCAACAATATGCATTACACAGCCTATCCATCCTCCGCCGGTACTAACTGCAAGTGTTTGAACAAGAGCTGTTACAATAGTAAGGATAATGCCTTCTACAGGCCCAAAGATAAATCCTCCGATGATAATGGCTACGTCTGCTGCGTCATACACAAGGAACGGTGCTCCGGGAAAAGGAAATTTTAGAGGAGATATTATAAGAATTACTGAAATTGCTACCAATACACCCATTGTTGTCATTTTTCTGATTCTACTGCTATTCATTGCGATTTGCCCCCTTATGGTAATGTAGATAAAAGTAAATTAAAAAGCCCTGCGAATAATAATCCACAGAGCTTAACCAAATAACAAATTAATGTTGTTTATTGTTCTTCTTTCATCCAGACTGTACTGTCGGCCATGGAATCACACCATGTCTGCAAAACGCTCGCGGGCTAATACAAAATAGTACATTACCGCCGGTAGGGAATCACACCCTGCCCTGAAGATATTATGAAGTTTTAAATCACAGCTATGTTAAAACTATAACATAAAATAAAAGGATAATCAATGCATTGGATTAAAAGGGTATAAATGGAAACATTTGTTGCGAAAAAATTAAGATATGTGGTAAAATATATTTTAATAAAGCACATTTGGAGGAAATCTATGAAAGTACGAAAGGCGATAATACCTGCTGCCGGTCTTGGAACCAGATTTTTACCAGCAACCAAGGCACAACCCAAGGAAATGATACCTATAGTTGATAAACCTACTATACAATACATTGTTGAAGAAGCAGTTGCTGCGGGGATTGAGGATATACTTATTATCTCCGGAAGAAATAAAAGAGCTATTGAAGACCATTTTGATAAATCTTACGAATTGGAAGAGGAGCTCCATAGAAAAGGAAAACAGGAGTTATTGAGTGTTGTACAGGAGATTTCAAATATTGCAAATATACACTACATAAGGCAGAAAGAAGCAAAAGGCCTCGGACATGCTATTTATTGTGCTAAATCATTTATCGGAAATGAGCCTTTTGCTGTCATGCTGGGTGATGATATAGTGGATTCTCCGGTACCATGTATTAAGCAGTTGATAGATGTATATAACGAATACCAGACTACTATCCTGGGAGTTCAAAAAGTACCACTTCAGGATGTAACAAAATATGGTGTTATCGGTGGAACACAGATAGATGAGAGAGTATATAAGGTAAAAGGGTTGGTTGAGAAGCCGGAGGTTGAGCAAGCACCATCAAACATAGCTATACTGGGTAGATATATTATTTCTCCCAGAATTTTTGAATTCCTGCAAACTGCTACACCCGGTAAGAATGGTGAAATTTGGCTTACAGATGCGTTGCAGAAGTTGATGGAGCAAGAGGCAATGTATGCTTTTGATTTTGAAGGCGACAGGTATGATGTAGGAGATAGAATTGGATTTTTAAAGGCTACGGTAGAATTTGCTCTAAAACGAGATGAATTAAAGGATGAGTTTACAGCTTTTCTAAAACACAAAATGGATCAGCTTCCTGAATAAGCAATGTATTATCAAAAAAAGAGAAAATAAAAACCGGAAACATTAAGCACTTAGCTTATTGCTTCCGGTTTTATTTTTATGTATTAATTGAATGATTTGAACTGATATGTTATGGAGTTTCCCTTAACATTCACAACGGCATACTTTGCAGCACCCTTGTTGCTGTCACTAAAGCCATAGGAATCAAAGCCTGCGGTGGCTACATATTTAACGCCATTGTCCATATAGCTTGAATTTGAATTTCCTTTATAGAATACCCATACATTCTTTCCGGTTTTCTTTTTAAAATCTGTAAGTGTATCTTTTAGAAGCTGCCCTTCTTTAGTATCATTGAATTTCAAAGGATCTTCCTTGAGAAAGACAAATACGTTTTTGCCGTTAAAGGAATTAAGTTGATTAATAAACCATAGCCACTCATTTGTGTTTGTTATACGTAAGCCGCCTTTGGCAGTATTGAGCTGTATAAGTCTGCTGCCGTTAATGTCCAAAGACTTGTAGCTCGCTGTGGTACTCAACTGCGGAACCTTTATACTGCTTCTTGTAAGCCCGTCATTTGAACCAACCAGTACAGACACATCTACAGAGCTGCTTACTTGTCCTGCTAATTTGTTAAGCATGTCAATCTGTGTCTTGTTAGCTGTAGTATATGCTGCTGACTGACCAAATACTGAAAAGGTCATTGAATCGGTGCCTGATACAGTACTATTCTTATAATTATCATCTTTTGGTACAGTTGTTTTTGGAGCCTTTGACATATCAACAACAGGATAGCCTGTGTAAACCATTGTCAGGTTGTCAAAATAAACTGTCCCTGATGACTTTCCGTTTTTAGGCTGTACAGCAAATACATTTGTTACTTTTTTAGGTGTGTTCAAATCATCTAAGGATACCTCAAGGTACTTCCAGCCTGTCCAAGTGATTCCTTTTGCAAAATACTCACTACTGTAGTTCCCTTTAGAATCATGTACAGTAGCTCCTATCCAAATTGGTTTTTTGGCTGAACTGTAAACCCACATACCAAGTTTTGAGGTGGTGGATTCCAATGTATAGCCTCCATTTGGCAAGTTCAGATATGCTGTTTTGTTTACACTTAAGTCAGTGGAAAAATCATATGTGATTTTTCCGGAGTATTTTGCTGACTTATATACGTTGGATGCCATACTGTAAGATGCTTTAGCTGATTTTGGAGAGGTTACAAGTTTAATCCCTGCTGAATTAAAGTCCTGAATAATTTTGGTTATACCTGACATACGAATGGACACAGGGCATGAAACAACTGCTGAGCCTACTGTAGCAGTTATATAACCTGTTCCTCCGTTTTTATTTGCAGTGAATACATTTGCTGAAGATACCTTTCCTACATTTCCGCCTATGCTCCATTTAATGTTTGCAGGGGGAATACTTGCTGTAAACCCGTTTTTATCCCAACCTTTTACGGCTAATGTAACTGAACTTCCGGGGTTAATATTAAGGGTGTCATGATTCAGTTCAAGTCTGGCAGGAGACTCCAGTACAGTAATAGGACATGTTCCCACTACACGGTCACCTATTTGTGCCGTTACTATAGCTTCTCCAACAGTGGTAGGATATAGTACATTTCCTTTGAAAGTACCCTTGACACCTGAGACAGACCATTTTATATCATTTGTATTAATATTAACCGGATTCATATATTTGTCCAAACCCCTTGCTGTAAAAGCTCTGGAGGTGTTAACAAATACCTGCTCCTCATATGAAGTTACATAAAGAGAATCCACAGGCCCTTGGGGTGCTACCGAGAAAATACCCAGAGATGCACCTACTCCTCTTTGGGAGCCATCTGAAGGACGATTTTGAACACTTAGACCTGTTGTACCCTGTTCTCTTGCTACAAGTGTAGTAGAGCCGCCTCCGTCCAGATTCAATGCATTGGCACAGCCAAGTTCATGCATGTAAGATGCAAGCTCTGCTTGTGTCATACCGATACTGGCACTCGATTTTCCGTCAACAGCAGCAATAATCAGGGTCTTTCCATCCTTAGATGTTCCTACTGCGGTTCTTGGTGCCCTTGTACTTGGTGACACAGGATTGTGGGAGAAAGAGGTTAAAACTTTATCATCCTTCACAAGCATTGCACCACCTGTAAGAGCCATAGTCATTTTATTTGTATCAACGTTCATGGTTATACTATAATCAACGGGAT
>JAEYNY010000097.1 GCA_023412275.1 Bacillota bacterium | reverse complement strand
TCTCTTTCTGGTTATGTCACCACCGTAACATTTTGCCAGAACGTCTTTTCTGAATGCCTTAACGGTTTCACGAGCTACTATCTTTCCTCCGATACATGCCTGAATAGGTATTTCAAACATCTGCCTCGGTATTGATTCCTTTAGTTTTTCCGCCATTCTCCTGCCTCTTGTCACAGATTTTTCACGGTGGACTATAAAGGACAAAGCATCAACGACTTCACTATTTAACATTATATCAAGTTTAACAAGGTCGGATTCCCTGTAACCAATAAGTTCATAGTCAAAAGACGCATAACCTTTGGTTCTTGATTTCAAGGCATCAAAGAAGTCATATATTATCTCATTCAAAGGCATTTCATAAGTAAGCATAGCCCTACCCTCATCGATATAGGACATATCCTTGTATATTCCTCTTCTCTCCTGGGACAATTCCATAATGTTACCTACGTATTCTGTGGGTACCATTATTGTTGCTTTCACCACAGGCTCCTCCATCATATCAATTTCAGTAACAGGTGGTAGGTTGGTTGGGTTATCAATCTCAATAACATCACCATTTGTGGTTGTAACCTTGTATATAACACTTGGAGCGGTTGTAACCAAGTCAAAGTTGTATTCTCTTTCTAACCTCTCCTGAATTATTTCCATATGAAGCAGTCCTAGGAAGCCGCATCTGAAACCAAAGCCAAGAGCAACCGAAGATTCGGGCTCAAAGGTAAGAGCAGCATCATTAAGCTGCAGCTTTTCCAACGCGTCACGAAGGTCACCATACTTTGAGCCATCAGCAGGGTAAATTCCGCAGAAAACCATAGAATTTACTTTTTTATAACCCGGAAGCGGTTCTTTTGCAGGATTATCAGCAAGAGTTATGGTATCACCCACACGGGTATCCCTTACATTCTTTATACTTGCCGCTATATATCCTACATCACCGGCCTTGAGTTCATCAGCAGGAGATAGTCCTCCGGGTCTGAGATACCCCAACTCAGTGACAACAAATTCTTTTTTAGTATACATCATTCTGATTGTGTCGCCTGTTCTGACAGTACCTTCCTTGACCCTCATATAAACTATAACACCCTTATAACTGTCATAGAATGAGTCAAATATCAAAGCTCGAAGAGGAGCATTTTCATCAGAATCAGGACACGGAATCATATCAACTATCTTTTCAAGAACCTCTTCAATATTTATTCCGTTTTTGGCTGAAACCATTGGTGCCTGTGATGCATCAAGCCCTATAACGTCTTCTATTTCCTTCTTTACAACGTCGGGTTGTGCACTTGGAAGATCTATTTTATTTATAACCGGCATTATCTCCAGATTATGCTCCAGTGCGAGATAAACGTTTGCCAAAGTCTGGGCTTCTATGCCCTGAGCTGCATCAACAACCAGAATGGCACCTTCGCAAGCCGCAAGGCTTCTTGAAACCTCATAATTAAAGTCAACATGTCCGGGAGTATCTATTAAATTATAAATGTATTCATGACCGTCAGGCGCTTTATATACCATTCTGACAGCTTGGGCCTTTATGGTTATCCCACGTTCTCTCTCAAGTTCCATATTGTCCAGAACCTGTTCCTGCATTTCTCTGGATGTCAGAACCCCGGTTTTCTCCAGCAATCTGTCTGCTAGGGTTGACTTACCATGATCTATATGTGCTATTATACAAAAATTTCTTATATATTTCTGTCGTTCACTAGGCATTTATTACCTCCAAAGCTTTGATTCCACATAAACACAATTATGCGCATTTAATTATACCATATACTTTTAAAGGTGCAATATAGTGATTTGATACTTATTGTCCCAAAAACACAAAGCTATAGTCACCACTTTTTGCAGGTGACTATAGCTTCTCACTTAAGTCCCGAATAATAATTACTCTTTAATGTCGGAAATCTCAAAATACTCCTCACCATTCACCTTGCTTATGGACAGGGTTACAATTGTGTCTGGCGATTTTCCAGCAGATGTAGCCCAATGGAATGTTACTTTAAAAGTACCATTGCCGTTATCCTTAACATTGTATGTTGTAACCCATGGGCTGGATACACCTGTTACCCAATTCATTTCTTCAAAACCGGGTTTGTTGGCAGCCCTTAATTTTTGTGACATAAGGCCGTACTGAATTACGCCTTTACGTTCCTTTACAGCTTTTGCATACAAATCAGCACATTCTTTTGCACTGTCCGCCTTCATAAACTCCGTACTCTGTATGTCAAACTGACTTGGAGTTACGGATGATTTTGTGAAAAACTTTATTCCTTCCCCGTCATAACCTACATCCTCTTTTAAAACTTCTGAAAAATATGATATTGGTACATACATTACATTCCCTACTATTTTAGCGGGAGTGAGCTGTATTTTTTTTGAACCTGATGTGTAATATGTGTCTACATTACTCTTAATATATCCACCCGCTATGCTTGCTCCCTTTTTTGAATCCCAGCCTACCTTATAGCCAAGAATTTCAGCTGTTGTTTTGAGGGGTACCATTAATACATAGTCTTTTTCGAAGGTTTTGAACTGAGTTTTCATACTTGTTCCGTTTAGTCTTATTTTCTCAAGGGGTTTTGCATTTATCATCTGCTTATAGACATCATCCTTCAGCAATCCTTTAAGCTCTGTGGCAGTTAAGCTGAATCTTGATATCCCCCCTGCATATGGCCTTAATTCATATACACCGAAGTATATTACAAGTTTGTTTCCGTCAATATAAAATTTGTAATTACCCTTTGCTTCATCTACGGTAGCCTTAGCTTCTTGAAAATACAGATCCTTCTCTTTGTCTATTGACTTTTTTATTTTATCAAGAATAACTTTCTTGTAGTTGGAGTTAGGATTAAATAAAGAATTAAATGAATATATTTCACCTGATTTGGTATTCACAGTGTAAGATTCAAGTGTAGTCATACCGTGCGCACCACCGGTGTACCAATACGTATTTGTAACAAAGGAAAGAATATCACCGCTTATGTTATAGTCGAATAATGAATCTATGGATGCTAAAGGGTAGTTTTGTTCTCTTGGAGGCATATCTTTTATGTATTCATCCAAATAAGCCTGTTCTCTCCTTATATATCCGATAGCATCAAGGTTTGAATTGTTGAGTATATCATTGATTTTTTTAGCTGAAGTAAACCCGCTTAGAACAGGATATATTATCTTTATAGAACAGCTACCATCAACTTTTTCTATCTTTGCAGTTTCAACTTTTACAGTCATTTCTGAGTCCGCAGCAACAGATGAAACACCTGTGACAGCTGGAAATAAAGTCAATGTACTCGCAATAATCATAATAAATAGTAGTGCTTTTTTCATTGTGTCAGACCCTTTCTGTTTTTAAATTAATATCTAAATGTAGCTTAACACATCCAACCGATATAATGGTAACAATATGGTTACACTATTGGTTAGTAATAAAAAAAGCTTTTACCTTTAAAGCGTTACCTTTTAAATACTTTAAATTAAGGTCAAAATAATTACCTAAAAAGGTTATGCGATATATATCAGGGTCAACAGGCGAAATTTGTAGAATTTCTATTTTAGGTTCACCATAGTAAATGTAACTTTTACTATAATCAACTGCTAAAAGTCCGAATACAAGAATCAGCACAAATACTACTGATACAAGTGCAATTTTAAATCGGTACAATCTCCTTTGCTTGAATCTTGTTTTTCTTGGCATATATAACCCCGCATTTTTGTTATTTCAGGTTTAAATCTGCTTTAATACTAAACCCTTATGTACTATTTTTAACAATACGAAGTTATTTTAACCCTATTTCTTTTTGAATATAACATCATTTATAGCTTCTGCCAGATATGATGTACTGCGAACACATTCATCTATTACATTTCCGTCTCCTCCTATTTCAACTATAACCGAGCCGTTCATTAAATGCTGGTTGTACCTGTTTTTACTTACGTAGATTGGCTTTGCTATTCCCGGACATATTTCGTTTAGTCTGGCCTGAATTTTAATTGCAAGTTTCAGGTTCTCCTTCCACCGTGGATTGCTTAGCTTGGAATCTGTACCAATAACAAACATTATTTCCGCTACATTTTTTCCGTTAATTTTCTTTACTGCTCGCAGTTTTCCTTCTCCTGCAGCATCACGGTGAAGGTCTATGGCCATTTTAAGGGATGAATACTTATCTACATAGCCTGTCAACGTGCTAAGTGACTTTACATAGGAACTGTTGTAGTCGGCATCATGTATAGTTGTATTATGTAGAACGTCTATATTATATTTTTTGAGATTATTTATCAAAGCGTCTCCAACTCTGACAACATTATATTTATTGTTAGTAGTCCTTGATGGGGTGTTGTTCTTTCCTATTTCGTCGGCACTCTTTAAAAAGCACTCTGTTGTGTGGGTATGATAAATAAATATCTTTGGGCCATTTTTGTCAGAGGCAAGCTTTAAGGGCTCATTAAGCAACTTTTTTATATCTATTTTTAAGTTTGTTTCGTTTTTAATGTTTATTTTTCCACTAGAAACAATAGGATTATTTTTTTGATCCGTCTCTTCAACATCACCCTCAAAGGTTATACTGCTTGATGCTTCTTTTAACTGTCCTGCAGGCGATGCACTCGACTGCGGCTGCTGTACAGGTTTTGTCTGCGCATTTTGGATTTTGTTAATCTCCTGTTGTACTTTTTCAGAAGCAGGTGGCTGATATTTTTTATCATAGAACATTTTAAAATATGGATAGTTTGTATTTAATATTGTTATGGGATTGTACAGGTCAATTCCAAATAGCTTAAAAACATACTCTTTTATACTTTCAGATGATTCTATTGTTGCAGAAGCTTTCGGTTTAAAATCAATTGGTATATTTACCTTTCCGTTTGCAAGTCTAAAGGCTAACCCACCCAGTACAATACCACCTACAGCACACAAGATTATAGGTAGCTTGGTTAAATTACCCTTATTTCCTTCCAGATAGGTATTATCGTAAATAGTATCTCTCATAGCGTTGACCTCCATATCCAACAGCAAAATCCTTATAAATTTCGGGTTATAAAAACTATATTCATATAAAATAAAAATATTACTGGCTTGTACATATTTTCAAAATTTGTAACGTATTTATGGGAAATATTGTAATATAATTTAGTACTATTTATATGAATGAAGTTCTAAAAATAGTCAATTCTAAATATACCTTATAGAATATAATTGAAATGGGGGAAGATAATTTGAATTTTTGCACAATTAGATGCTGCATTTGTGAAAGCGTATTATTAAACCTTCCGGAAGAAGAAATAAGCAGATTAAACGGACTTACTTTCAGATGTGAAAGTTGCGGACATAAGCTTCTACTTGACGGAACAAATGTATCAAAGGATATGAGTGCTGACGCAACTTATAATTTGTATAAATACGACTTGAATATCTAACCGTTAGGAGTGCCATTACCTATAAAATATAGTAAAGGCACTCCTTTTTATATAAACCTCACCCTTCATGTTAAGAATATCTTAAGAATTTTATCAATAGTTCCGTAAGATTGTGCTGCTATCATTATGTAATGTAGATTATAGCTATATTTTACATGTCATAAATTCCTAATAAAAGGATGTGATATAATGTTTGCGTTGAATAATTTCAACTTATAAAACAACTTTAGCAGTACTTTGGGAGGTAGTTTTTTGTGAACATACTTGTTTGTGATGATGATAAGGAAATTGTGGATGCCATTGAGATATATTTGAAAAATGAAGGTTACCGTGTTTATAAGGCATATAACGGTGCTGAAGCTCTTTCAGTCTTTGATAATTCTGAAATACATCTGGTTATTATTGATATAATGATGCCTGTAATGGATGGAATCCGGGCCACTATGAAAATTCGTGAAAAATACAATATTCCTGTCTTAATGTTAAGCGCAAAATCTGAAGACACAGACAAAATCATCGGTCTAAACATGGGTGCGGATGATTATGTAACCAAACCCTTCAATCCCCTCGAACTCGTTGCCAGAGTAAAGTCGCTGCTTAGAAGGTATGTATCATTGGGCAGCTTCGTTGCACAATCAGGTGTATTCAAAACTGGAGGCCTTGTAATCGACGATGAAGCAAAGGAAGTAAAAGTTGACGATAAACCGGTAAAGTTAACACCTGTAGAATATAAAATTCTTAAATTTTTATGTGAAAATGCCGGAAAAGTGTTCTCCATTGACCAAATATACGAGCAGGTGTGGAACGAACCCTCCTTTTCACCCGAAAATACAGTTGCTGTCCATATAAGAAGAATTCGCGAGAAAATTGAAATCAATCCGAAAGAGCCTAAATATTTAAAGGTGGTGTGGGGAATTGGATATAAAATTGAAAAAATATAGATATTCCGTCTGGCTGAAAACTTTGGCAGTTATAATATGTGTTGCCGGAATGCTTACAGTTGCATACGGAAT
The DNA here is from genome assembly GCA_023412275.1 of Bacillota bacterium. GTDB lineage: Bacteria > Bacillota > Clostridia > Acetivibrionales > DSM-1351 > Ruminiclostridium. Next base: position 14,916 of record JAEYNY010000097.1, on the reverse strand, counting down.
GGAAAAAGCCCCTTATTTTGATACAGGAATTCAGAATAAGGATTTTAAGAAAAGTATTTACCTGCGGGACATCCTATCTGAAACTTATACTATGGTTTATGATGTTTCAATTAACTATAAAAATGAAGAAAATATAAAATCAGGAGCCTGTCTAGATAAAGATGTTATAAACGACAGAAAAAATCAACTGCTAAGTGATAAACAAATGGATATTAGCCGAATAAACGATTATTATCGTTCAATGCTGGTCAATTATACAAACGTAAATGACGATTTTAACGATACTATCTACTCTCAGGATGAAAAAAATCCCGAAGTACAAAAATTGCTGGATGATAGAAAAAGTGAAATTGAAAAAGTAGAAAATGAGTATAAAACAAAGATATATGATATAGAAACCTGTTATATCAAGGAGCAGTTGGAAGATTACCGTATAAAACTTGATACCTTGAAGACAACTAAAGGAATCTATTACGCTGTTAGAACAAACGGCGTAGTAACATTAACAAATAACAGTAACTCTACTGTTGCAGATTTCTTCCATTCCCTTCCTGTAAGTTTCCAGTTTAAGCAGGCAGGTACCAATAAGGAGCTTGATGAATTTCTTTATGCCGGCAATATTCCCTCAGATACTATTATCTTTCTCGGATTATCCCAGAAAAGATATGATACAGAACTGTCAGTTTATAACAAAAATATCCAAGAAGGTCTGTCCGGAATCAAATTTATAGTAACTGGAATAGTAATCTTTTTACTAGCCCTTTCCTATATTATTTATGCCGCGGGAAGAAGCAGACGTAAAGACGGGGTCCTTCTTATACCCATAGATGATATATATCTTGATGTGGCTTTGGTAGTTATAGCAGGAATTATAATACTTTGCATTGCACCAGTGTTCGAATATGGGAGGTATATCATATACAAAAAAAGCTCCTACTACAATGTAAATATTTTAACTGTTTTATTAGGTGCAGCAATATCCATCGGAACACTTGCCGGAATCGTTTTTGTTACAATGTTTGTAAGAAGATTTAAGAGGCATGAAGTTATAAGGAACACTCTTATCTACAAAACTCTAGTATGGATAAAAAGCAACTTTTTTAAGAGATTATACATAAAAATGCTCTCAGTATATGATGGCAGTCCTGCTGCATTAAGATTAATCCTTATTTTTGGAATATATGCTGTTGCCACATTGGTTGGAGTAGCGCTATTGTTAACCGAATCACTTGGGATTCTGCTTGGTCTGGTCATGATAGTTGGTATTAATGTTACTGCAGTCTATTTTCTATTAAAGGCCTTTAAGAGTTTGAAGATTATTACGGAAGGTGCAAAAAGAATCCGCTCAGGAGAACAGTCAACTAATATTACCCCTCAAAGAATCCCTGAGTTCAAAGAACTCTCCGAAACCATTGATAGTATAGCTGATGGTCTGAAACACGCCGTCAGCAGTCAGGTAAAGGCTGAAAAGATGAAAGCTGAGTTGATTACCAATGTCTCTCATGACCTTAAAACTCCTTTGACCTCTATAATTACCTATGTCGATTTGTTAAAAAGTGAAGGACTTTCTTCTGAAAACTCTCAAAAATATCTTGATATAATTGATAAAAAATCTCAAAGGCTCAAAACATTAACAGAGGACTTATTTGAGGCTGCAAAAGCATCCAGTGGAAGTATTAGTGTTAACAAGGAAGAAATAAATATAGTATCCTTAATAAATCAAGGCCTTGGCGAATTGTCAGACAAAATTCAGGCTTCCGGACTGAATTTCAGGACTAATTTTTCATCTGATAAACTACTTGTAATGGCTGACGGCAAGCTCCTTTGGAGAGTTATAGAAAACTTGATTTCAAATGTTTTCAAGTATGCAATGCCAAATTCAAGAGTTTATATTGAAACTGCAGATGTAAATGACAACATAATTGTTTCAATAAAAAACATTTCTGCATATGAATTAAATATTCCGGCTGATGATCTGATGGAACGCTTCAAGAGAGGAGACTCCGCTCGTAACAGTGAGGGTTCCGGCCTTGGTCTTTCAATCGCCAGAAGCCTTACGGAAATCCAGGGTGGAAGTTTTTCAATCAGTATTGACGGAGACCTTTTTAAAGCAACAATTGTAATACCTAAAGCCAAATAAAATATTGAAAGGGTTGGTTGCAAAACAGAAAGTTTTTGTTTTAACACTTGTACTCCTGTATAAAATTGTATCAATGATTGCTTCCAATGATACAATTTATACTCACGTACAGGCTAGAAAAGATAAAAACTAATTTTGCAACAGCCCCTTTTTGTTTCTTGTATTTCTTTTAAAATGAAAAGCTACGCTTGCTTTTTCTCCTGTTGAGGTGCCTGATAGCTTTCCTCCAAATCAGTCTCACCTTTCATATTTTTAAAAGCAACCGACATCATAAGCTTTATTCTGTTAAGTTGGTTAACTTCACTGGCACCCGGGTCATAGTCAACTGCAACAATGTTTGATTCAGGATATCTTCTTCTGAGTTCCTTAATCATACCTTTTCCCGTAACGTGGTTAGGAAGACAGGCAAATGGTTGCATACATATAATATTTCCGGCTCCGCTCTTAATCAGTTCAATCATCTCCGCCGTCAGGAACCATCCCTCACCTGTCTGGTTTCCCAGAGAAAGGATCTCCGAAGCGCTGTTTGCAAGATGATATATTGAGTGAGGCGCATCAAACCTCTTACTCTTACGAAGGTATTTCTTTAAATGGCGTCTATACCACTCTATTCCGCTTATGGCAGCGTTATTCACAACTTTACTCTTTAATGAACCTGCCAGATGCTTACGCTTGAAGTTAGGTCCATAAGCACAGTAAAGGAAAAAGTCAATAAGGTCAGGCATTACTGCTTCTGCACCCTCTTTTTCCACAACATCAACTACATTATTGTTTGCATCAGGGTGGAATTTTACCAATATTTCCCCAACCAGTCCAACCCTTGGTTTTACCTCATCACTAATTTCCAGTTCGTCAAAATCTTTAATAATAGCCTTTATATTCCGCTTAAAACTACCTTTTTTATCTTCATAAATAGACTTCAGACAAATATCTGCCCATTTTCTATACAACTCGTTTGCAGAACCCGGTATCTTTTCGTAAGGTCGAACCCTGTATAATACCCTCATAAGCAAATCGCCGTAAACAAGACCTTTTAAGGCAAGATCCAAAAGCTTTAATGAAATCTTAAATCCCGGCTGGTTTTCCATTCCCAGTGCATTTAATGATATAACAGGTATCTGTTTCATTCCTGCTTCTGCAAGGGCCTTTTTAAGGAAGCCTATATAATTTGTAGCACGGCAGCCTCCTCCTGTCTGAGTAATCAGAACAGAAGTATTATCAAGATCATACTGTCCGGATTTTAGTGCATGTATAATCTGTCCAACAACTATAATAGAGGGGTAGCATGCATCATTATTTACATATTTCAAACCATCCTCAATTGCATTATTATCAACATCCTGAAGCACAACGATATTATATCCTGCTTTTTTGAAGGCAGCCTCAACAAACTGAAAATGTACTGGTGACATCTGAGGTGCAAGGATAGTATGCGTCTTCCTCATTTCCTCGGTAAATACTTTTCTTTCAAAACTGCCAGATTTGTTATGGTGCTTGACTGTTTTCTTATCTCTTTCCTCGATGGCAGCAACCAAAGATCTGATTCTGATTTTAGCTGCTCCCAGATTGTTACCCTCATCTATTTTCAATGTAGTATAAATTTGGTCATTGGAGTGCAATATCTCCTGAACTTGGTCGGTTGTAACCGCATCAAGTCCGCAGCCAAAGGAATTCAGCTGAATCATCTCAAGTTCAGGATGCTCCTTTACTACTGTTGCCGCCGCATACAGACGTGAATGATATTTCCACTGGTCAACAACCCGAAGTGGCCTTTCAGTCTTTCCAAGGTGAGCCACAGAGTCCTCTGTTAGTACTGCAAATCCAAAGGACGTAATTATCTGAGGAATTCCGTGGTGTATTTCGGGATCCACATGATAGGGTCTTCCGGCAAGCACTATACCCTTTTTGCCGGTATCCTGCAAATATTTAAGGGTTTCTTCACCTTTTTTCCTGACGTCTTCCCTAGCCTTTTCCTCTTCTGCCCATGCCTTTTCTACTGCTTGTTCAATTTCGGTCTTGGATATACCTAGCTCTTTGCCCAGTACTTGGAGAAGCCGTACCTTGAGTTTCTCCTTGTCATCATACGGTAAAAATGGATTAAAGAATTTAATTCCACTTGTGTGAAGTATATCCATATTGTTTTTTATTACTTCCGGATAAGAAGTAACAATCGGACAGTTATAATGATTGTCAGCTCCCGCATCCTCAACCTTCTCATAAGGTAAAGAAGGGTAAAAAATATAGTTAACCTTTTGGTTTATAAGGCTCATAATATGACCATGTACAAGTTTAGCCGGGTAACAAACCGATTCCGAAGGCATAGTCTCAATACCCAGTTCATATATCTTCTTTGATGAACGAGGCGACAATACCACCTTGAATTTCAATTCATCAAAGAAAGTGAACCAGAAGGGATAGTTCTCATACATATTCAGAACACGCGGTATCCCTACTGTTCCCCTGCTATGCTCAACATCGCTATTTTGCCTGTATCCGAAAATTCTCTTATATTTGTAGTCATACAAATTCGGAACATCCTGTGTTGTGCTTTCAATGCCCGCACCTCTTTCGCATCTGTTTCCGGATACAAATCTGCTTCCGTCACTGAATTGATTGATAGTAAGAAGACAGTTATTGCTGCATAGTTTACATCTTTGAAGCTCGGTATCAAAGACAAAGTTTCCTATATTCTCCCTTGACAAAATGGTTGATGTTCCCCCGGTATACCGTTCTTTTGCTATAAGAGCGGCACCGAAAGCACCCATTAATCCTGCTATATTAGGCCTTACAGCCTCTCTCTCTGATATGAGCTCAAAGCTTCTTAGTACAGCATCATTGAGGAAAGTTCCTCCCTGTACGATTATTTTTTTGCCCATTTCTTTAGGGTCTCTTATTTTGATAACCTTCAATAGTGCATTTTTTATTACTGAATACGATAAACCTGCTGATATATCTCCAACCTGAGCCCCTTCTTTTTGAGCCTGTTTAACTCTTGAATTCATAAATACGGTACACCTTGAACCGAGGTCAACAGGCTTTTCAGCCAATAATGCCTGTTGAGCAAAGTCTTCAACTGAAAAATTCAGTGATTTGGCAAAAGTCTCAATGAAAGACCCACACCCTGAAGAACATGCCTCATTAAGCATAATGCTATCAATTACACCATCTTTTATTTTAAGACATTTCATATCCTGTCCGCCGATATCAAGAATAAAATCTACTCCCGGCAGAAAGAAATCCGCAGCCTTATAGTGTGCGATTGTCTCGATTTCGCCGATGTCTACCCCTAACCCTGACTTTATCAGTCCTTCACCGTAACCTGTTACGGTGGAGTTAACAATCTTTGCGTCTGCAGGCAATTTGGAATAGATATCATTTAATATTTTAATAGATGAACTCAAAGGGCTTCCCTGATTGCTACCGTAGAAGGAATAAAGAAGTTCGCCCTCATTATTAATTAAAACAGCCTTTGTTGTTGTTGACCCGGCATCAATACCAAGGAAACAGTCCCCCTTATAATTCTCAAGGGGTTTTACGGAAATTGACTGCTTGGCATGTCTTTTTCTGAATTCATCCAATTCTTCCTGCGAAGTGAATAGAGGTTTTAATCGCTCAACCTCATGTACTGATATAGTATTTAAAACCGGTAATTTATTCTTTATCTCCTTAAAGGATGTTGTTTTACATCCCTTTGAAGAAAGAGCTGCTCCCGCTGCTACAAAAAGCTGTGAGTTTTCGGGAAAAATAACTTGTTCCGGTTTCAAATTAAGTGTGATCTCAAACCTTTTTCTAAGCTCAGAGAGAAAATAAAGAGGTCCTCCCAGAAACGCAATATTCCCGCTTATGGGTTTTCCGCATGCAAGGCCACTTATTGTCTGGGTTACTACAGACTGAAATATCGAAGCAGCTATGTCCTCCTTTGCAGCACCTTCATTAAGCAGCGGTTGTATATCTGTCTTAGCAAAAACACCGCACCTTGCCGCAATTGGGTATATGACTCTGCTTTTTTTGGCAAACTCATTGAGCCCTGCTGCGTCCGTCTGCAGCAAGGAGGCCATCTGGTCAATGAAAGCACCTGTACCACCTGCACAGGTACCATTCATCCTCTGTTCTAGTCCTCCTCGGAAATATGTGATTTTAGCATCTTCCCCACCTAATTCTATAGCTACATCTGTTTGAGGAATGACGGTTTGAATTGCTTCCGAACCTGCAATTACCTCTTGGATAAATTCAAGTCCCAACCACTGAGAAACCAGTAATCCACCGGAGCCGGTTATCATCATGGTACATTCATCCTGATAAAAAGAATTACACATTTCATTCATTAATTCATATATAGTTTTACGTATATCTGAATAATGTCTCTGATATTTTGAATATACCATCTTGTTATCTTTATCCAGTACAGCCATTTTTACCGTGGTTGAGCCAACATCTAACCCCACATGATATTTTTTCTTCATATTAACGACCTAATCTCTCCAAACTAGATTTTTAGATTTTCATAACTGTTATTACGAATAAACAATTATATATTTGCTGATTATTCTTTTGTTATATTAATATGCAATTCCTCAATTTGCTTGTCATCAACTAAATCTGGTGCATTTGACATCAGTTCGGATGCATTCTGTACTTTTGGAAATGCAATTACATCTCTGATGCTGTTTCTCTTTGCCATAAGCATTATAAGCCTATCAAGGCCAAATGCCATTCCACCGTGAGGAGGAGTTCCGTACTTGAATGCTTCAAGTAGGAATCCAAACTTTCTATTTGCATCTTCTTCAGTAAATCCGAGCATTTTAAACATCTTGGACTGTAAATCCTGCATATGAATTCTAATACTTCCACCACCAAGCTCAACACCGTTTAAAACCATGTCATAAGCCTTTGCACGTACTCTACCAGGGTCTGTATCCAAATATTCAAGGTCTTCATCCATAGGACTGGTAAAAGGATGGTGTTTTGCAGCCCATCTCTGTTCTTCCTCGTCATATTCGAATAATGGGAATTCAGTAACCCACAGGAACTTGAATTCGTCTGGATTCAGAATATCCAGTTTCCTTGCTATTTCAAGTCTCAACTGACCCAATGCATCAAAAACTACATTGTTCTTATCAGCTACAAAACATATTAAGTCCCCAGCCTCAGCTTGAACTCTATCCAAAATAGACTTCATTTCATCCTCTGACATAAACTTGGCAAATGAGGATTTTATCTCGTTTTCCGGACTAATGGAAATCCACGCCATTCCTTTTGCCTTGTAAGTCTTAACTACTTCTACCAATGCATCTATTTCTTTTCTGCTGAATTTAGCACAACCCTTTGCATTTATTGCTCTAACACTGCCACCCATGGCAACCGCATCAGTAAACACCTTAAAACCGCAATTTGCAACCATGTCTGACATATTTATCAGTTCCATACCAAAACGGATATCCGGCTTATCTGAACCGAACCTCTCCATTGCTTCTGCGTAAGGCATTCTTATAAACGGAGTTTCAACATCTATATTCAAAGCTTCCTTAAAAGCTTTCTTTACAAATCCTTCATTAACCTCAAGAACATCATCAACATTTACAAATGACATCTCAATATCTATCTGAGTGAATTCAGGCTGTCTATCAGCTCTCAGATCTTCATCCCTGAAGCATTTAGCAATCTGAAAATATCTGTCATAACCCGATACCATCAATAACTGTTTGTATAACTGTGGCGACTGAGGTAATGCAAAGAACTTACCGGGATGAACTCTGCTGGGAACAAGATAATCTCTTGCACCCTCTGGCGTACTCTTTATCAATATCGGAGTTTCAATTTCCAGAAATCCGTTTTCATCGTAGTAGTCTCTTGCCACTTTTGCAACTCTGTGTCTGAGTATAAGGTTCCTTTGCATATCGGGTCTTCTTAAGTCCAAAAACCTGTACTTAAGACGTGTTTGTTCGTTAACCTCTGAATTCTCCTCAATATACATAGGCGGTGTTTCAGAAGTGCTGAGTATTCTCAATTCACTGGCAATTATTTCAATTTCTCCTGTGGCCATTTTTTTATTTACTGCTTCAGGAGAACGAGCTGCAACAGTTCCTACGGTTGCTATTACAAACTCACTTCTTATAGTTTTAGCCTTGTCAAACATTTCTCCGTCTTTATCAGTAAAAACAAGTTGTACAATTCCGGTTCTGTCTCTTAAATCAATAAAAACCAAGCTTCCCAAATTCCTCTGTTTTTGAACCCAGCCCATAACCGTTACTTTCTCACCTATATTTGAACTGCTCAGTTCTGTACATTTGTGGCTTCTTTTCAAGCCTTGTATTGATTCTCCCATGTTTATATCCTCCCACCAGATTTTTCTGATTATATGTTATCCTGTGCTTTTAATTTTTCAATTATCTGTTCAACTGTCATATCAGCCTGTTCCCCTGTTGCCATGTCCTTTAACTTATATATACCCGATTTAACCTCATCTTCACCAACAACTATTACATAAGGTATACCCAGTTTATCGGCATATGAAAACTTCTTTCCTATTTTTCCTTCGTTAAAGTATATTTCAGCAGATACGCCTTCATCCCTTATTTTTGTTGCTATTTCCAAAGCATTTCCCATTGTTCCGTTCATTGGTATTACAAGTATATTTGAAGGCGTAGCTCTTTTCATTTCTCCAAGAATTCCGGCTTCCCTCAGCTGATAAAATAATCTTGAAAGGCCTATGGAAATACCTACACCCGGCAATTTCTTTGTTGTATACTTTTGGGCAAGATTGTCATACCTGCCGCCTGAACATACGCTTCCGATAGACGGATACTGGTTGAGAACAGTTTCGTAAATCGTACCTGTATAATAATCCAAGCCTCTTGCAATAGTAAGGTCTATGGTATAATTCGCTGATGGAACCTTGAAGGAATCTATGTAGTTAACCACTAATTCCAGTTCATCTATACCTTCATTAAACATTTCATTCTGAACATTCATTTCCCTAAGATGTTTTATTATGTCCCTGCAGCTGCCCTTGGTGCCTACAAAATCCAAAACTCTTTGGGAATTTTCCTTGGATAGTCCTATGGCTTCAAGCTCCCTTAGAACCGCTTCATTGCCTATTTTTTCAAGTTTATCTATGGTTCTCAGGACTTCTGTTTTATCTGATACCTGAAGGCCCTCAAAAAATCCGTTAAGTACCTTTCTGTTATTTATCCTGATAGTAAAATCATCAAATCCAAGTGCTTTAAAAGTTGAATATATAACACTTAATATTTCAGCATCATTAATTACGCTGAGACTTTCATTTCCTATAATATCTATATCGCATTGATAAAATTCTCTGAACCTGCCCTTTTGGGGTTTCTCCCCCCTGAAAACCTTGCCGATATGATACCTTTTGAAGGGAAATGTCAAATCACCAAAATGCTGTGATACGTATCTGGCAAGGGGAACCGTAAGGTCAAATCTCAAGGATAAATCGTTATCTCCCTTATTAAACCTGTATACCTGCTTCTCTGTTTCACCGCCGCTTTTTGCCAGCAGAACTTCCGACTTCTCAATCATCGGTGTATCAAGAGGTATAAAACCGTACTTTTCATATGTTTTTTTAATAGTATCCAGCATATTGTTAAAAACAATCTGATCAGCCGGCAATAATTCCATAAAACCCGGTAATATTGAAGGCGTAATTACTTCTTTTGCCATTTAAACAACTCCTATCATAAAAGTATAATACACTACAAATTATTAACACATTAATTAATTATTAAAAAGAAATATGTAATCTCTAATGAAAGCATATCCACAAACAGTAAAAAACCTCCCGTATCCCAACAAGGGACGAGAGGAACTTCCCGTGGTGCCACCCTAATGATTCCAATATAGAACCCACTTAGATCCTTAACGCGGAAAACGGATGAGTATTCTCATCAGCCCTTAAGCTATGCTCTAAAGGGTGTCTTTCAGTAGTCTTACTATAAGCTGCTCGCAGTCCATGACAGCTTTTCCCTTAATAGCAGTACTAATTACTCTTCCCTTATAAGGCTACTTTCCTATTTACATACATATATTTTAGAATTTACATTTAAGCTTGTCAATATTTATTATTTTCTTCCATAAGAATGTTGGCTTTCCGTTCCAGCATTTCTTCAATCCTACTGATATATTCCTCAACACTCTTTACATTAAATGACCTTTCCAGTCTGTTCATAGGGAAAATTACCTTGGTAACAGCTCCTGCTCCACAGGCCAAAATCGTCTGACGTTCTTCCATTATCTGTATATTGTATAAACATTCCATACCAGTCCGACTATATCCTACGTTTTCCAGATTGCCAAGAATATTTTTCTGTCTGTAAAGGTAATACGGGTTCAGACCCATTTCTTTTGCACAGTGCCGGGCCATATCAACCATTACGGCAGAATCAACATACTGCGTTTCCAAACTGTATTTTTCCATTTCCTTAGTAAGCTGTGAAGCTCTTTTTAGTGCCATTGTATGAACTGTTAAACTGTCCGGGTTCAGCTCTTTTATTTTCCTTAGAGTTTCATCAAACATTTTAACGTCCTCTCCGGGGAGTCCGCATATTAAATCCATATTTATATTGTTAAAACCCAAATCCCTTGCAGCGTAAAAAGCTTTGACCACATCTTCCGGTTTATGTAATCTGCCTATTTTTACAAGGGTTTTTTCATTCATTGTCTGAGGATTTATGCTAATTCGTGAAACACGGCTATTTTTAATAACCTTTAGCTTTTCAACAGTTATGGTATCCGGACGGCCGGCCTCAAGGGTGTATTCTCTAAGGTTTGTCATATCAATGCACTCTTCAATCCCCCTAAGGAGACGGCTTAGCCGTTGTTCGTTCAAGGAAGTAGGCGTACCCCCTCCAATATATATACTTTCAACAACAAGTCCTTTTGCTCTCATAAGCTGGGCTGTATGCCTTATTTCTTTCAAAAGTGTGTCTACATAAACATCAACCATTTTTTTGTATTGTGTTATTGTACTTGAACTAAAGGAACAATATAAACAACGGGTAGGGCAAAAAGGAATACCAATATAAAGTGATACACTGTTTTCTCTTGACTCTGTGAACAAATCCCTTTGATTAACTGCTACTTCATATAGAAGCCTTGCTTTATTCTCCGTTACGAAATAATCCTCGTCTAAAACAGATAGAATATCGCTCTGTGTCATCTTCCGATCCATTAACTCATTTACCAATTTAACAGGCCTTATACCTGTCAGGATACCCCACGGAATTACCTTTCCGGTATATTGGGTCAGCAATAAAAATAACTTTCTCTTTAATATTCTTTTAAATTCTTTTACTTTAAGCTTATCAGAAGACTCAATAATATTTGTGCAAGGAAGGCTTATTATCTGGCTAAATTCCTTGCCTTTCAAACTGATATTGAAGAAGTCATTTCCTTCCTCGAAAGACCTAAAACAGAAAAGAAATGCCCCGGAACACTCATCCCAAGGCTCATCGGATTTCTTTATTTCGTTTTGAGTAAAAAATAATTTTATTACATCTTCAAGTTCATAATCAAAATATTTAGTCTCGTTATTGTAAATTAACATTTTATCCTCTTTTTACCATTGAATTGCATTTTTTATAGGATTGTTTCTTATTTCATCCATAATAGTTGTACTCATGCCATGACCGGGATAAACTATTATTCCACCGGGCAGTACAAAAAGTTTCTCGACAATTGAATTATAGATATCAGAAAAATTACCGTTGGGTAAATCAACTCTTCCATAACCAAACTTAAACAATGTATCTCCTGAGAAAAGCGAATCTTCAACCTGAATGCAGATTGAACCCGCAGAATGGCCTGGAGTATGAATTATCTTAAACTCCAGTTCTCCTACTTTTATACTGTTTCCGTCCCTGAGAACTTCATACTTGCTTTCAAAGGTTGCGGCTTTTCCCGTAAATGCAGATACATTGAACCTTGCATCTGTCATTGCCTGTTCATCGTCAATATGAATATACACCTTGGCATTTGTTTTTTGTGCTATATCGTCAACATGGATAATGTGGTCAATATGCCCATGAGTAAGGATTATTTTTTTAATATTGGTGTTAAGTTCTTTTTGTGCAGCAATTACCTTGTCAGCCTGAACTCCTGCATCTATCAGAACAGCTTCATTTCCATTTCCAACTATATAAGAAACCGAGTCAAATAAACCTCCGTTTATAGTTTTTACAAACATATGCCGAACCTCCGTCATCTAAAATTCCTTTTTACTGTCCAATAAAAGTGTAACCGGACCGTCATTGCTTATATCTACTAACATATCGGCCTGAAAAATTCCTGTTTCTGTAACTACACCGGCTTCTTTGCACTTGTTTACAAAACGTTGGTACAGTTCTTTTGCAATCTCAGACTTGGCAGCTTTGTCGAAACCGGGTCTTCTACCTTTCCTGCAATCTCCGAAAAGTGTAAACTGTGATACAACCAGCAACTGCCCTCCTATATCTAACAGAGACTTATTCATCTTACCATTTTCATCCTCAAAAATACGCAAATTCAGTATTTTATCTGATAGATATTCTATATCACGGTCGTCATCTTCTTTACCAACTCCAAGAAGAACCATAAGACCCTGACCAATGCTTCCTGTAATCTTTTCACTTACAGTAACAGTTGATTTTTTTACTCTTTGAACAACTGCTCTCATTACATATAGACCCCCGATTATTGTTTATTTCTGGTTACATCAAATACGCTGTCTATTTTTCTCAGTCTTTTAATTATTTTTTCAAGCTGTTCAGTGTTTGTTATCTCAAGAGTAAGAGTTATAACAGTAATCTGTTCTTTTGTAGTCCTTGCATTAACTGCCTTTATAGGTATTTTTGCTTCTGTGATACAGTTGGTAACATCAAGTAGAAGAGAAGTCCTATCATTAGCCATAAGTGTTATATCTGCCTTATAGGCAACATCATTGGTAGTACGCCACTTTACGTCTATAAGCCTTTCTTCTTCCTCCTGATCAGCAGAAATATTTATACAGTCGCTTCTGTGGACAGAAACACCTCTACCTCTGGTTATATAACCTATTATCTCATCACCGGGAACAGGGTTGCAGCATCTTGATAAACGTACAAGGCAATTATCAATTCCCTTTACTACTACACCGCTTTCAAGAGTGTGCTTTTTCTTTCTGTCATTTTTGGTCTGGGCTATTGTTTCCAGTATTTCTTCCAATTCTTCAGGCTTAAGTGTTTTCTTGAATTCTTCCTTGAGCCTTGTTATAACCTTATTTGCCGTAATTGCTCCATAACCTACTCCGGCATATAAATCTTCCTGAGACGCAAAATTGTATTTTTTTAATACAATTTCAACCCACTCTGTTCGAAATAACTGTGTATAGGACAAGCCCTGCTTTTTAAGCTCACGCTCAAGCATTTCCTTGCCCCTGATAATATTCTCTTCACGCTTTTCCTTTTTAAACCACTGGTTAATCTTACTTTTAGCCTGACTGCTCATGACAATTTTAAGCCAGTCCCTACTGGGTCCATGAATTGTTGATGATGTAAGAATGTCTATTATATCGCCGTTTTTCAGCTTGTAATCTATAGGCTCCATTTTACCGTTTATCTTGGCACCTATCATTTTGTTGCCGATAGCACTGTGTATTGCGTAGGCAAAGTCTACAGGCGTGGAACCCACCGGAAGATTTATTACATCACCTTTTGGAGTAAATACAAATACTTCGTCAGTAAACAGGTCAATCTTAAGTGTTTCCATAAATTCGCTTTCGTCTCTGGTATCCTTTTGCCATTCCAAAAGCTGCCTGAGCCATGCAAATTTATTGTCGGAATCCTTTGCGTTGTTGATTCCTTCCTTATACTTCCAATGTGCCGCAATACCAACCTCTGCAACCCTATGCATATCCCATGTTCTTATCTGAACCTCAAAAGGCTGTCCTTCAGGTCCAATCAATGTTGTATGTAAAGACTGGTACATGTTTGGTTTGGGCATGGCAATATAATCCTTGAACCTGCCCGGCATTGGTTTATATAATTCATGGACAAGCCCAAGCACTGCATAACAATCTTTTACAGAATTTACAATTATTCTAAAGGCAAATAAATCATATATTTGCTCCAGAGTCTTATTCTGCTTTACCATCTTCCTGTAAATACTGTAGAAGTGCTTTGGTCTTCCATCTATCTGTGCATTCTCTATTCCAAGTTCATTTGTTTTTTCACGTAGAGTATCAATAATTGTTGTTATATATGCTTCTCTTTGTTTTCGCTTCGTATTAATTTTTTCAACAAGATCATAGTATCCCTTTGGATCGAGATATCTTAGGCAAATATCTTCAAGCTCCCACTTAATTTTGGAAATACCAAGTCTATGGGCAAGAGGAGCATATATCTCAAGGGTTTCTCTTGCTTTTTCAAGTTGTTTGTCCTGAGTCATGTACTTAAGGGTTCTCATATTATGAAGCCTGTCGGCTAGTTTTATAATAATAACCCTTATATCCTTAGCCATTGCTAAAAACATTTTACGAAGATTCTCAACCTGCTGCTCTTCTTTTGTAGTGAATGGGATCTTTCCCAGTTTGGTAACACCGTCCACTAATTCTGCTACTTCTTGTCCAAACTGAGCTTTCAGCTGATCGTAAGTACATGTTGTATCTTCAATGGTATCATGTAAAAGAGCAGCAACAAGAGCCGTACAATCCAGTTCCATCTCGGCAAGAATTATAGCAACCTCAACCGGATGAATAATGTATGGCTCTCCTGAATTTCTCTGTTGACCCATATGTGCTGCTT
>JAEYNY010000049.1 GCA_023412275.1 Bacillota bacterium | reverse complement strand
CAAATAACGTGCTTATTTATATTCGATATCATGCACATTTTTTATTATTAATATGTATAACCAAGGTGGGCGAAGGGACATGAACGTGCAACTTAATGAAATATGGAACCGTACATTGGAATTACTTAAAGGTGAAATGACTGAAATCAGTTTTAATACCTGGATTTTGACAATAGAACCAATTTCTATTGATTCTAATACAGTTACTTTAGGAGTACCTGCTGATTTTAACAAAGGTATTCTTGAATCAAGATATTCATATCTAATAAAAAATGCATTAAGGCAAATAAGTCACAGAGAATATAATATATATTTTGCTATACCTTCACAAGCACCTGTAAAGCCCGCAGCTCAGGAATATACAGAAGACTCTAATATGTCTTTTTTAAATCCTAAATATACGTTTGATACATTTGTAATCGGAAATGGAAACAGATTTGCTCATGCAGCATCTTTGGCCGTTGCGGAAGCACCAGCAAAAGCATATAACCCTCTTTTTCTTTATGGAGGAGTTGGTCTGGGAAAAACACATTTAATGCATGCTATCGGACATTTTGTTTTAAGTCAGAATCCTGCACTTAAAGTTTTATATGTTTCTTCAGAAAAATTTACAAATGAACTGATAAACGCAATCAGAGATGATAAAAATGAAGAATTCAGATATAAGTACAGAAATATAGATGTTTTACTTATCGATGATATTCAATTTATAGGCGGAAAAGAAAGAACGGAAGAAGAATTTTTCCATACTTTTAATGCTCTTTATGAGGCCAATAAACAAATAATCATATCCAGTGATAAACCACCAAAGGAAATTCCTACTCTCGAAGACAGGCTTAGGTCCAGATTTGAGTGGGGGTTAATAGCTGATATTGCTCCGCCTGATTTGGAAACCCGAATTGCTATACTCAGGAAAAAAGCTCAACTTGAAAATTTGGATGTTCCTGATGACGTTATGGTTTTTATTGCAGATAAGGTAGGTTCCAATATACGTGAACTTGAAGGTGCTTTAAATAGAGTTATAGCATATTCAACTTAACCGAGAATATCATGAATGTTGATATGGCGGTGGAAGCACTTAAAGATATGCTAAACAACAGTAAAGCAGTTATTATAAATTCTAAAACAATACAAGAAGCGGTATCCAGGTACTTTCACCTAAAAACGGATGAACTTAAATCTAAAAAGAGATCCAGGGACGTTTCTTTTCCTCGTCAAATTGCAATGCACCTCTGTCGTGAAATGACAGATATGTCTCTACCCAAAATAGGAGATGAATTCGGTGGCCGTGATCACACAACTGTTATACATGCATGTGAAAAGATCAATCACGATCTTGAAAATAGTGCAGAATTGAGAAGAACAGTAGAGGATATAAAGAAAAATATAACTGGGGGTTAAATCTAAAATTTGATGAAAGTTATACACAGTTTATGTTGATTTGGTGATCAAAGTCTGTGTATAACTTAGGGTTTTGGATAAACTTAATGTTTTGTTGAAAAAAAGTCTCGATTGGTCAACATTTTATTAACACCAACTAGCGGTTGGTATAACTAAATCAGACAAGTTATACACAGATTTAACACCCCCTACTACTATTATTACTATTTTTATATTTTAATTATATTTAAAAAAACGGAGGCACCTAGATGAAAGTTATATGTTCTAAAGAAAATTTACTCAACGGGATTAATATAGTTCAAAAAGCCGTATCAACCAAAACTACTTTACCAATACTTGAAGGAATTTTATTGAATGCTGAGGATAAGTTTAAGTTAACGGGTAATGATCTGGAAATCGGTATTGAATGCTATGTTGAAGCTGATATAAGAAGTATCGGTTCAATTGTTATAAATTCTAAAATATTTGGGGATATTGTAAGAAGATTACCTGATTCAGAAGTTCTTATTGAAGTTACAGCAAATAATCTGGTAGTTGTTGAATGTGAAAATTCACATTTTGAGATAAAAGGAATAAATCCATCAGGTTACCCATCACTTCCTGTTGTTGAAAAAGAGAATGTTTTATCATTGACACAAGGTGATTTAAAAGATATGATCAGACAAACCGTTTTCGCAGTTGGTTCTGATGAAAACAGACCTGTGTTGACGGGATCTCTGATTGAAGTAAAAGATAAAGAATTAGTTATTGTATCAATAGATGGATTCAGACTTGCATTGAGAAGAAAGATTTTAGAAAGTGATATTAATGATTTTAGTGTTATAATACCTGGAAAAACTTTAAATGAAATTTCTAAAATCCTTCAGGCAACTGATGATGAGGTAGCTGTTTACAGTTCAAATAATCAGGTAGTATTTGATGCTAAGTCATGGAGGATTGTTTCTAGGCTTATCGAAGGTAAATTTTTAAATTATAATAGTTTGCTTAACAAGGATTTTGAAACAAAAGTTATAATTAATATAAAAGAATTTCAGTCAAGTTTAGAAAGAGCTTCACTTATTTCCATGAATGATAAAAATAGCCCTGTGAAGCTTTTTATAGGCAATGATAAAATTGTAATTACTTCAAATGCTGATCTTGGAAATGTCCGTGAAGAGGTTAAAGCAGAGATAGAGGGTAATACTCTGGAAATAGGATATAATCCTGCTTTTTTAATTGACGCATTAAAGGCAATTGACGAAGAAAGAGCATCTGTGTATTTTATTACTACAAATGCACCTTGTACTTTAAGACCGCTTATAGAAAGCAATAATGATTTTGCATATCTCATACAAGCTGTAAGAATTTAAATATACGATGGAATTTTTGGAGGCATTATGGAGGACGTAGGAATTAATACTGTGTTTATTAAGCTCGATCAATTTTTAAAATGGGTTGGTGCATGTGATAATGGTGCCATGGCTAAGGGCTTTATAATCGACGGCTTTGTCAAAGTTAATGGTAATGTTGAATTTCAACGTGGAAAAAAGCTCAGAAACGGTGATATTGTAGAATTCGATCAAAAACAATACAAAATTATTCAAAATATCTAAATGAGGTAATGCATTGATTGTCAAAAGCTTGGTTTTAGAGAATTATAGAAACCATACAAATACAAGACTTGTATTTTCTGATCGTTTTAATATTATTTATGGTGATAATGGCCAAGGAAAAACAAATATCCTTGAAGCCATTTATTTATGTGCATCCGGGCGTTCACACAGAACATCGAAAGATTCCGAATTAATAAAGTTCGGTTGTGATAAATTCAGTATTAATGCTCATGTTTTAAATGCGGGAAGTTTAGAAAAAGATATTGAAATAGAATATTATGAGAACCAAAAGAAACAAATAAAAATAAATGAAATACCAATAAAAAAAATCGGTGCACTAATGGGAAATCTTTATGCTGTATTGTTTTCCCCAGAAGATTTATTTATAGTAAAACAGGGACCTACTGAACGGAGAAGGTTTGTCGATATCACCCTTAGTCAGATTAAACCTTCCTATTTTTATAATCTGCAACAACTAACAAAGATTCTAAAGCAACGAAATACACTTCTTAAGAATATCAACAGTAATCCAAAATTAATGGATACTGTTGATATCTGGAATATAAGGCTTGCAGAGGTTGCAGCGTCAATTATTACTGCAAGAAGGACTTTTTCAAAAATGCTATCGAGTTTGGCAGAAAGTCAACATAATTTTCTTACTGAAAAAAGTGAAAAAATTTCATTTGATTATAAATGCAGCTTTCTGATTACTGAAAATGATGATAAAAAACAGATTCAGAATCTATACATAAAAAGCCTTGAAAAAAGTCTTTCACGAGATATAATACTTGGTTATACTACTATAGGCCCACATAGAGATGACTATGATATCATGGTTAACGATAAAAGCCTTAAGTTATATGGATCACAGGGACAGCAAAGGTCAGCAGTCCTTTCATTGAAAATTGCCGAGATTGAATTGGTTAAGAATGAGACAAATCAATATCCGGTTTTACTTTTGGATGACGTAATGTCTGAATTAGATAACAATAGGCAAAAATATCTTATGGAAAGCATAAAGGAAGTACAAACTTTTGTAACATGCACTAGTACAGAACATTTTGAAAATTTATTATCCGGCGAAAGTAAGTTTTTTAAAATTGTCGGAGGAAATATTCAAAGTAGTTTATAAACGATAATTTGCAATAAATAAGTTAATATTGTAAAATTGGGTTTAGAGATTTATGGAGGATTTAAAGTATGTTTTTGCATATAGGCGGAGATGTTGTTATTCCTATAAAAAATGTAATAGCTATTATGGATATAGATACGACTACAATTTCTAAAGATACAAGAGAATTTCTTAAAGTTGCGGAAGAAGAAGGTTTTGTAATAAGTATATCGGAGGATTTACCAAAATCATTTATTATTACTGAGACTGATAAAAAAAGTAAGATATATCTATCTCCGATATCATCAGTAACTTTGCAAAAGAGATCAAAATATATAACTGAAATATCAAATATTTAATTGATTGTTGAAAGGAAG
>JAEYNY010000172.1 GCA_023412275.1 Bacillota bacterium | reverse complement strand
CCCTTGTCCTAGTATTACATACCATTAACGTACCGTCCTTAAAATCAATATCACTCCATCTTAATCCTAAAACCTCTCCACGTCTAAAGCCATAATGTACTGCTAGAAATACAGCCGATTCAATGTTAGAATCTTTTGTAATTGACAACAACTTGTCTAGTTGCTCAACGGTGTAATACTTAGCATCATGCTTTTTAATCTTTGGCATTGTAACGTGTTGAATCGGATTACTATTTAGCAAGCCTAATTTTGTTGCATAATCAAGAGCCTTCTTAATATTGGCATGATGTTTTTTCAGATAACACGCTGACAATCCCTCATTTAACTTTTTATTGAAATACTGTTGTAACTCCATTGCCGTTATTTCGCTTAATTTGAGTCTTTTTGCCTTGAAATACGGTTCAATGTGAACTCTGATAGTAGTGGTATACCCTTCCCATGTAGTCTGCTCTATATGACTTTTAATAATATTATCAAGTCAATCAAGTATAAAATCCGAAAAGAGCGTTTTCACTGGGTCAATATAAGTGTTCTTATCCATCTTACTCAATATTTAAGTTAGTACCTTTTGAGCATTTGGCTTTTTGTTCTTGCCTGTAGAAATCCATTTGAGTTGTCTCTTACCTTTTTTTGTAAACTTCCTGTCATATAGCACCTCTTTCTGAAATGCTATATCTTTCATTATTCATATTTAATATATTATACTGGGAAGTACTTGTCAAAATAATCTATAAGACCCTTTTTGGGAATTTTATAGACTTTCCCGATTCTCCTATACTTAATTTGGTTTGTCTTTGAAAGGTGGTATGCAGTGTTTTTACCAATATGTAAAGCTTCACACATTTCATCTAAATTTAATATATCATTGTAGTTTTCAAACAAATTACATTTTCCTCCCTTTGATTTATGTAATGGGGGAGAGTACAAATTCTCTCCCTCAACTAATTAATATCAATATCTACCGAGTTAAAAAAATCCATCAATTAACTTTTACATCTTACGTTATCCTTTGCTTGCTTCCTCCATAGTCACGCTCCTTCCAAGCAATTATCTTCAACATAATATGCTTTAAACAGAACTTTGGTATTTGTAAGAAACACACCTTGATCATTAGAGGATATTTTATCTGCTTCATCCGGATAATCAAGAATAATCTGCGACAAAACCTTGTCTGCTCTACCGCAAATTCTCATGCCGATATTGTTCTTTATCTGACCTTTTAATACATCTGCATCCGGTCTCTGTGTAGCTAAGATTAGATGAATTCCAAATGCCCTTCCTAGTCTAGCTATTGTAGTAAACTTACTTTCTATCTTGTTGATCAAATCCTTTTCATCCTTATCTAATCCGGTTTTATCAAGCACCTCTGCATTTTCATCACATGCCACTATGATTCTCTTCATATTAGAACCCGTCATACGATTATGCTCACTAATATTTGATGCTTCGGACTTTACAAACTGCCTACGCCTCTCTTCCATGACTTCCAATATCTCTGAAAGCTGATCTGATAGTTTTTCTGCGTCAACTATTATAGAGCATTTGTCATGCCATATCTTAGGGTAATCAATTCCACCCTTAAAATCAGCCAAATAAATTATTGCTCCTTTTTTAATACACTGAATCAGTAAAAGTTTCAGCAGTTTGCTCTTCCCTGATCCTGATCCTCCTCCAACCAAAACATGGGGCGTTACCGACAGATCAAAACTCTCGTCACCAAAATAACTCTCACCAAGTTTCAATATGAAATCATCTAAACTGAGATAGGTATCTTTCCACATAATTGTTTCCTGCGGTTTTGTTGCAAAATCTATCGCCTTGATTATCACACGTTGCATGCTTTTACCAAATTCTATAGATATTATTTTTATATCTAAAGCATTCTCTATATCTTTCACATGATTTTCATACTGATACAATGGCAACCTTGGAGAATAAAATTCATATATCCATCCATTTTTTTCTCTCGTTCTAGATATCAAAGTCGGTGGAATACCTTTTTTATCTGTAAATTCAATCTCCGTTAATTCATTCTCAATTTCCGTACTTTTTGCAGGCGTACCCAATGCCATTAGTATCAGCATCAATCCAATTATTGTTACCTCCACCATAAAGATCAGGAACACCTACCCGGACAGATTAGATGAAAAAGGCTGATCTAGTGTGAGTAAAAATCCTTTTCCCATATATGACAGGATGCCAACAATAATTATGTAAATAATAGGTATCAGGATCAGCAGTTTATTTCTGCCAATCCTCTTTGCTCCAATAACAATTCTATATGTATTTATATTCCTCACATCATTACTCTCCTTTACTTAAAGTTAGTCTTCATTTGTCAATCGTTACACACTCACTTCCTGAAGCTAGAGTTTTAAGATCATCCAAATTTATATATTGATCTCCCGGCAACTCGAAAGTTACGAATTCACCATCTTTAACATAATGGTAAACATACTGTGTTATTCTTCTTAGTAGCTGGTTAATGGTATCCTTTCCTTGTGTTTCTTTACTTACCATCCCTTCATAGATATCCTCTGGACTAAAAATAGATGTGATGTGAACTTCATTCCATAAAGTAAAGCAGTTTGAATATCTACAATGTATCTGCGTACGATATCCCTGCATAATTGTCAGCAGTAATTCATAAGGAAGGGATTCTCGCTTCAGTTCATCCATGAAAAGTATTGGTTCACCACCATACCCATCGAAGCCTCCAACACCTCTATTAGCATAGTCAGAAAAGAAATATACATTATCATCCCCATACTGTTCACACAGCTTTATGTAGGCATATTATTTTCCGGTTCCTGACTTGCCACAATGCCAAACGATTTTTACATCCCTCTTGAGAGGCGTTTCCTTATAGCGTTTTGAAAATAAGCTTTGCGGATTAGGCTTTCTTTTTCTCTTAGCCTGATATCCTCAGACATGATTGCAATCGGTGTCATTCCTTCCTCAATAAGATGTTGAATTGTTTGTAAGGTATCATTGGTATTAGATAATGCAAATCGTTTGTTGCCTTCAATATTTCCATGGGATGTAGAGCAGATAACTTGCTCCCCTTTTTCATCGAAAGGGGGTTCCTTCTTGATATAGGCTAACACCTGCTTTTTGTTGCCCTTTGTTGGCTCTAAATGAGCTTTAGGATATGCTTTCTTAACAATGCTGAATCTCATTGCTCCAGAGCCTTCCAGCACCATTTGGATGTGTGGCATCCCTTTATCAGAAATACAGTATCCCCCCTCCCTTCGCTAAAGGATTATTAGCAATCTATTCATTTTTAAGCTGTTCGCAAATTTCTTAGATGATCCTGGATATCCATATTGTTCTGGATACGGAAACACGGCGAACCATGATCTACTAACTGTATCTTGCGCCATATCTTTCCTCCTATTGTAACAAACATTGAATGTGTTACATGCGAAAACCCGCATAAATCCTCACATGTAACAGTAACACTCTCAGGGTAATACTTATCCTGAGAGCCTCCGCCCCGGCTCTATGGAGCCGGATGCGTACGGTCTATTACTTACTAATTACCTCAATGCTTTCTGCTGTGATGCTTAACTGATTTCTATAGTCTCCTTATACAGTTGCCTTTGCATTAACAGGGCGAATCTCCACGTTCATAGGAATGTCAATGTGTGTCGGCACCTTAAATGTCAGTTTCTCGTAAAGATTGCTTACAACTTCTCCCTCATTATTTCCATAACTTGTATTGTCCTGTGCTATTACAGCCTCAACCTTCGTTCCAATAACCTTACCTGAATCAAAGTCTTTCAAAGGCTGAATGCCTGTGCTTATAAATCCTTTACCTTTAGCAAAATCATTAAAATCAAAATAAGTAAACATATTAAGTTTCTTCATTTTAATTAACCTCGTATCTTTCTGACGCCATCTCTATAGCATCCACCATGTTTTATGTGCACATTTTTTATAATCAGATTACATTTATTAATGTACACTTATAGTTTCTCTCATCCCATTGACGCCAGTAGATAGATTTTCAATTTATGTCCAATTTTTTTATTTTTGATGTATAATATTCATGGAGGTAACTTATGAATAATAGATGATATTTTGAAACAACAAAGAAATAGACTTAAGATAGTATGTGAATATCTGAAAAGCACAGGAATTTCTCAAAGAGATATTGCGGATGAAGTTGATTGTAATGAAGACAAATTATCACACTTAAAATCCGGTAAAATCAAGTACATACCTGATGAATTATTAAGCAAACTTCATAAAGCATACAATATCAATCCTAATTATATTCGTATAAGATCAGATATTTTACTTGATATGGTTGGTCATAAATTCGAGCAGTTTGAATCATTTGTTGACTCATGGAATACTGTAAAAAAAGGGAACCACGAGTATTTACATATTACAATGGATCAGAATTTCTATAATTTTTTAATTGCTACCAATAGGTCAAATATTATTTCCCACCAATAAAGCAACTCTTGAATTCGAAATAAATCGTCTCAAAGAAAGCAATAATCTTCCTAGCTGTCCGAATGAATTTGTAATAATTCCAAGAAATAATTTTATTGACATTGTTCAGGAAGCAAGCCAAGAGCAAAAACAATTTTCTGAAGTAATAGATTTATTTGAGCATTTAGGATATATAGGTAACGAAAAAGCGACCACGTAAGCGATCGCTTTTTTCTTATGGTTTCTTCCATATTGTAATACTTTTTCTAAGCGCTACTCTACCAAACTTAGCCATTTGTTGACTACTATTTCCTTTTTGTTGTTTGAGGCAATAAACCTTTTCAACCTTAAACCCAAACTGCTCTGCTAATGAAGAAGAAATAAAATCTACAGGTATTACTTCTCCTCCATATCTTACATTGTCATTAACAAACGCAACCATAGCTCCTGATTTACAAATTCTAAATAATTCCGCGTATATAAAGGCTAACTCTGTAAAATAACCTTCTACCATCCTTATAACTCCGTAATTATTCAGATCCCCATGATCTTTTCGAACATTCAGAGCATTAATAACTTCTTTTAGTGGACCATTTTCTGATATTGTCTTTGCTATATATTCAAATCTATCCTCTTTATCTATTCCTTTGTAATATTCCTTAAGTTTATCCAGTTTAGAATGACTTTCTACTGTACACGATAATAATGTCTGCCTTAAATCTTTTATCTCCTTGTCCCCTAATCCTAAATATACAAGTTCAAGCGCGTAGGTTCTTGTATAGTCATATCTATTACAATACGGAGGAGAGGTAATAACTCCTTTTAAGATATCATCTTCTAATTCAGGAATATTATATAAAACACTACTATTAACATATTTTATTTCTGCATTAGTGTCCTCTGTGCCTGATTGTTGTATTAATATAATATCATCCAAGCAATGGCTCAGTTCATCTATCACTGTAACATTAATCGGTTCAATTATCCCTCGAACAGTCTTTTGGGGAAGAGGTTTTTTTCCTTTTTTTGCTCGATCTTCATTTGCTAGCTTTACCTTTAGAGATCTTGAATCCCAACCCAAATACTGTCCGGACTTTGTTGTATAGCTACATTTTTCCAATGAATTGATTATGCCTAGTTGCAAGAGATTTTTTGCCTCATCTGAATATGTGGTAGAGTCCATCCATTCCAAAATATATGATAAATACTTTTCTGTTTCTTCTGGATAAGCATATTCTGTAATAGATATATATGGTGTCTTTTTAGTATAATCTTTTGGAACTACTAAAGATTTTAATTTATCTAGAATATCTTTTATCTCTTCAATATCATACTTATACACCTCTGATTTTGCTTTAATAGCCACTCCTGAAGTCGGTAAAATATCATATCCAATACTATTTATTCCTCTCATCTGACAAACTAGCGAAGTTGTTCCGGATCCCATGAAAGGATCCATCACTAAATCTCCAGGTTGAGCATGCATTTCATCTAAAAGAATATTAACTAAATCTGCAGAAAATCCCTCTTTGTACTTAAGCCAACTATGTAAAACTGCTTTTTTACTTAACTGATAGCTAACACTTTGTCTATTAAATTTATCTGTAACCTCTAAGCACCTTGAATACTTATCTTCAAGGCATTTTCTTTCAGTTTGTTCACATAAGGTATCAGCTGAGAAATTATCAACTAAATACTCCTCTATAGAATTTTTAATAAATGATAATTGTTCCATTAATTACACCTACATTTCTAGCAACCAATTGCAATATTCTACCATCTGATCATCACTATTTAAGTTTGCTGCATTTCCAAGTGTATCTTCATTAAGTTTGGTATATATTTCCTTTGCCATAGCATTTTCAATAGCAGCTCCAACAAAAGATTCTTCAATATTGAATCCACCCCCTGTAAAGCTTGTTCTAATTCTCTCTAATGCAGAAATTGCTGTTTTCCAATGTTCATCTGCTCCAGCCGGATCTATTCCACCTTTTAGTTCCCCCAACATAATTACTTTATCTGGCTTGTTTACTATTCTTCCTCTATCATATTCAGTTGTGCTTCCCTCAAATAGACAAATATCCACATTGTTTCCTACTAATGGAATACCCAAATTAAAGCCTAACACTCGATCTCCCTTTGAATTTGTCCAGTGCAATGCTTTCATGTTCTTTTCAACATCTACATCATTCACTGATTGTTTTCTCCAAGTAAACGGTCTTTCATTCTTCATATAATCATATGATATTCCCTGAACATTCATACAAGACAAGATATACCTGATCAATTTTTCCTGACCCAAATCACCTATACGATTTCTAATGCTTCCTCCTACAGCATCTCCTTTGGTGAGCAAATATCTATATATGGTTTCATCTATATATGCATTTCCTGCTGGCTTTAAAAAATTCTTAATTAATTCCTCAATCGCTTTTGTTCTGTCATTTTCGTCCAAATATGCCAAAGATTTTTCTGAAAGTCCAGAAGCACTCAATAAAAATGGTCTAATCTGTGGCATCGTTAAAAAATCCTCTGGTTGCTTTGTTTCTGCAACCATACTCTTAAATACAATTGCATTTTTTACATATGGATCGCCTATATGATTCTTTTCAAGAGCTATGCTGATAAAACCTGCACGGGTTTGTTCATGTGTTGTTACTAAATCTTCTGCCTTTGTTACCGCCTTGTTAAGCATTTTTCTTCCCCCTAACTCATTATATTCTTTGATTTATTATACTAAATAAATCTTTGTTTAGCCAATTATTAAAAGAGCCAATAATCATATAACCACTCGCTCTGTGTCACTTTCTATCACTTTTCAATATTTAGGTATAAATTAGGTGTGAATTTTGTTTCGAATTCACCACAAATCCTTATTTTACGCTTCCTATTTATCTACCCTCATCATCGTAGGGAATAAAAGAATACCCCAAATACTGATTGATATATTAAAGTATTTTTAAAGATTTGTTAGTGAGAAAAATTCATATGAGGTGAGTTGTTTTATCAATGGAAATTAAAAGTATCGTTGTTAACATATATGGTAAATATCTTCCAAAATGTTTATAATATAACCATACTCTTTAGATGAGAACTGTTATTCAAATTTTAATTTTACGCCTATAGGAGTTTTTATGATAAAAACATACCAACAAAAAGAATTTTCATAGCATCTCCTGGGGATTTAAAAACTGAGAGGGGAATATTCGTTGACACTATTACAGAAGTAAATAAATTAAAATCTCATTCAATGGAGTATCACCTCGAAGCTATAGGTTGGGAGGAAACTCTGCCCAGTGTAGGAAGGCCACAAGAATTAATAAACGCTGACCTAATTGAATGTGACCTCTTTATTATGGCACTTTGGGAAAAGTGGGGAACAGACTCAGGAAAATATTCTTCTGGAACAGAAGAAGAATACTTTGTTGCATTAGAACAATTCAAGAAGTCGGGCAAGCCAGAGATATGGCTTTTATTTAAAGAAATTACTATTGGATTTGTAACTTTTAACATTGATTGAAAGGTTTACTGGAAAAGTAAAATTAAAATATATGAATACTTATAAAGGAATTTAATATAAAATGTAGAATTATTTTACTATTAACCAAATTATGTGGAGTGAAAATAGTATGAGTGAAAGCTTAAGTATTACCAAGGATATTGCTACCATAGCTAGTCCTTTCATAAAAAAAATAATCGATATATGGTTACTTCCCAAAATAGAAAGATTATATAGAAAATGTGAAACTAGAAAGAATATCGATGATTATATTTCATTAGGAACGAAATTTGAAGATTATCTAATCAAATCCTATGAATACTATAGCTACATGAATACCATAGTTTTTCAAAATGAACAAATGAGATTTGATGACTTATACTATCCTTTACATGTTGAGTGTAGTTTGAAAACATCAAAAATTGGACCAGAGACTAAGGTTTTTAAGATAGATGAATATCATGAAAGTTTTGCTCCTTTTTATAAAAAAATCCTAATCACAGATACAGCAGGGATGGGGAAATCAACTCTCCTAAAATGCCTATTTTTATCATGCATAAAAAAGAATGAAGGTATACCTATTTTTATTGAACTAAGAAAGTTAAGTAAAGATAAACCAATTTTGGATGAATTATTGAATGAATTGAACGGTTATAATAGCAATTTTAATAAAGATTTCATCTTAGAAATAATTAAGTCTGGTGATTTTATATTTTTCCTAGATGGATTTGATGAAATACCAGAAAAAGAGAAAGAGTATGTTGAACAGGATATACATAATTTAATTTTAAATGCAAATAAAAACTATTTTATTATGTCGTCAAGACCAGAATCATCTTTAGCGTCATTTGGTAGTTTTCAAAAATTTACTATTAAACCATTAAAAAGTGAAGAAGCCTACGAGTTATTAAAAAAATATGATAGTAAGGACGGAAAGTTATCCGATTTATTAATAAAAAAAATCAAAGAACCCAATACATATAAAAATGTTAAAGAATTTCTAGCTAATCCAATGTTGGTATCCCTATTGTATAAAGCTTTTGATTTTAAGCCAGATATTCCTTTAAATAAGAGAACTTTTTATAGGCAAGTGTACGATTCTCTTTATGAAAGTCACGATTTTACAAAGGGTCATTTTAAGCGAACTAAAGCCTGTGGTTTAGATATAGACAATTTTCATAAGATTTTAAGAGCAGTTGGATATTTTACTTTCAAAGCAGGTAAAATAGAGTTTTCAAAAGATGAAATAATTAGCCATATTAAAAGTGCAAAAGATTTTAATACAGGAATAATTTTTTCAGAAAGTTCTTATTTAGACGATTTGATAAAATCAGTTCCTTTTTTTAATAAGGTCGGATTAAATTATAAATGGGCTCATAAATCTATACAAGACTACTTTACAGCTGAATTTATTTGTTCAGATTCAAAAGATATGGAATCAAAAATTTTAAAGGCACTATGTATAAATGATGATAATTCCAAGTACTCTAATGTAATTGACTTGTGTTATGATGCTGATTATAAAACCTTTAGGCGAGTTATAATATACCATGTAATTTCTGATTTTATAAATTATTATAATCTATCATATAAAAATTTTAACAACAGTAATATTGATGTTAAAGAGATCCACCTACGGAAAACACTAACCTTTGGTGAAATTTATTTTTTCACTAACAATATTACAATCGATAAAACAAAAACAAAAGATATTTTGAGTGCACTTTTCAATGCATTATCAGAAAAACTAAATAGTCAAAAAAATATCTCACTTTTTATTGCGGAAAAATGCTATATGGGAGTAACAGGAAGTTATGTAAACGAACTTCAAAAAATATTATTTGGAAAAAAGGAATCATTTATCTATGAAAATATTCAGAAGGAAGCCTCCAATAGAAAATTATCATTGAAAAAAGATTTTGACATCTACTTAGATGATTCTCCAGATAATTATTTAAATAGTAAAACTAATTTTACTGTAGTGAATAATATTATTATGTTAAGAAAATTTCATGTATTTAATATAAAAAAATGCATTGAGCTTAAACGAACTATCGAAAAAGAAATTGATAAGGAAAAAGATGGTTGTGTCTTATTAAATGGTCTTACTGTGTGATTATATTTATTCATAACATATAATAAATTCTAAAAAATCTACACTTTTAAAAAATTTCTAACCATCAATAGCATAAGTGTTTGAAGGAAGCATAAATAAAAGTCTGAATTATGGCTTAAATAAAGGTCTGAATAATATTAAGAGGTAAATAATAAAATGAAAAAGTTATCTTTTTTAATAATTATCGCATTCTTACTGATAGTTATGGCTATTTGTAACCCTAGCAAAAGTGAATATTCAAATTGGCTAAAGGAACAAGTATCAGAACAAAACGATAATATACTAGTTCAAGGAATAGTTGCACTTGCCGGAGGTACAATAATTGATTCTTATACAAAAACCCATAACTATGTCTTCTTTTCAGTGTTTGATACTAATATAAGTGGTGAAAAAACGCTCAAAGTTATTGGGATATTTAATAATTTTATTCCATTAGATATCTTACAAGAAATAAAAACTTCCTTACCTTCTATACCTTCTAAAGTAAAAAATAAAACTAATTCCAGTTACAATGAGGAAATGAACAATATGGAAACTAATGAAACATTGCAAGAGGCAATATCTAGTTCTTCAAGTAATATGGAGTATAACACTTATTCGAACGGAAGGTATGGGTTTTCTATCTATTATCCAAAAAGTTTTAAAGTAATGGAAACAGCGGATAATGGAGATGGTGCAAAAATTGTATCCAAATCAGACAAAGCAGAAATATTGGTATATGGTAGTAATAACATCTTAAACGAAACAGCACAAAGCTCTTATAACAATTCTATTAATAAAATAAAAAGTAAAATTGCATATAAGTACCTAAGTGATAATTGGTATGTATTATCATGGATTGAAGATGGTAACATAAAATATTTAAAAGAAGTTGTTGGAGTTGGTTCAAAAAATACATTCATAATGACTTATGATCAGAATTTAGCGGATAAATATAATAGTATAGTAGAAATCGTATCAAAGAAATTTTCCACGCCTAAAATTTCTGAATCACATTAAAATGAAAGATATAGCTTAATAATTCTAAATAATAAATGTAACGTAACTCCTAAAATCGTGTGGGTAACACTCACCGAGGGTTCGAATCCCTCTCTTCGCCAAACAGGACGTATGAGAACACTATTTTTTATAACGAAGGGTTCGCTGTGACAGTTTTTTATAATTCATACTGTAAAGAGTGGTTAAGGTTTATACCTTGCCACTCTTTCTGTTATAAAAATGTGCCCGCTTTTATATTCAATAAAATTGCAAACTACAGAGAGAATCTACTAGCAAGTGTTACTTAATTGGTACTTGCACCTCAGTTATATACTCATCAGGATTATTAGTAGCCCAGTCGCCTTTATGATATATCTCCCTAATTGGGCCATCAGCTTGATAGCTATTTTGTTTCATCCACTCAAAAATCAAAAGTTTTACTAATCGTTGAAAAAGAGCCATGGTGAACAATACATGCCATCTTTTCAACTGATGGAAGCTCATACACATGAACTTCACCATTGCCTATAAATGATTTTGTAACAGGTTCAGCTACTTCCACATCAAGGTTTTGGTCATCATACTTGAAATTACATTGTTTTAAATCCCACCAACCTGAATGATAAAGCATTAAGCAGGGGATTGTGCGTCTAACGCCCTGTTCTTCAATGTAACTGTTTACTGCTGGCCACATTTTTTCAAGATTTTCGTCAAACCCTTTTTTGGGAAAAATCTTGCGAATTGAAGCTATAAGGATTGGTTCTATTTTTTTAATTGATATCTCGTTCATTTGGGGAATACCTCCATTCTTTATCATAAAAATATTAGTATGGAGACGTTCAAGCCTGCTGTATTCATCGGATAAAGCGGCTTCAAGAGATTTGGCTTTGTTTTCAAGCATATCTAGCAATAAAGTCACAGAAACATCGTTTTTCAAGACATTTGCAATTTCATCTCTATTTTAAACATGAAACCATCTCCCAACAGACTTTATAGGTGTACACCCCTGACGTCTGTTTTTAGATTACATCTTTGGGTTACCCAAGAGTCAATATGTTTTTCAATGAAAATATAAATTTGGTTCTACATTAGCATTTACAATGCCAACATAGAAAACGTTTGTACTTTCATCAATATAACACTAAAAATAACTTCTTTCTATGTATTACCTGGTAATATTTCCTCCTCATAAAATTAAGTTAACATAATATATGAATTTACCGATAATTACTTTGAAGCTTTATATCTTCACAGAAAAAAATATTATGCCTTATGGAGGAACACCAATGTCAGTAGCACGAAAACTCATCACAAGTTATGTATTAGTATTAGTATTAATGACAGCAATCGTTGGAACAAGCATTTATGCAACCAGCTCCTTAAGAGGGCAGGCAGAAAATCTTATTACAGATGCTATTCCAATAGGTTACGCAGCAGATGGATTATTAACAGCGTTAGTTAATGAAGAAACCGGAGTACGTGGGTATCTTGTGTCAGGGGATGAAAAGTTTCTCGATCCATACAATTTAGGGAAAGGTGATATTAGGATAAAATTAAAAGAAATTGAGTCTCGACTGGATGGTCACCCGATTATGGCGGGGCTTATAGCAGAAGCTAAACCGAAAATTGATGCTATTGAAAAATATTTTGATTCACAGATTTCTCTTGCCAAGCAGGGGAATTTAGAAGAGGCACGTACAAGAGTCGGGGATGGCAAACTGCTATTTGACAGCTATCGTGAATCTCATGATAAAATCAAAAAGGATATAGACAAATTAACAAATGATGCTTGGAACGATGTTATAAATGTGCAAGACAAGAGTAACATTCTAATTGTAGTAATTAGCATAATTGCTATTCTTGCTACTATAGTAATATCGTACCTATTGATCAGGAGCATATCAACACCGGTAAAGAAAGTTACAGACACACTGCACCGAATATCTGATGGAGATTTGACGGTTGATACTTTGAAAATTAAAAGTAAGGATGAAATCGGTGTATTGGTAACTTCTTTAAACAAAATGGTTACTAATATGAGAGATATACTATCAAAAGTAAGTGACGTATCCACACAGGTTGCCGCTTCTTCAGAAGAATTAACCGCCAGTGCCGAACAATGTACAAAAGCAAATGAGCAGATTGCTGAAGCTACTCAAAAAAGTGCTTCAGGGGCTGAAGAGCAGTTGGGGAGTATTCAACATTCAACCGATACAATAAAGGAAATGTCTATAAATATACAGCAAATTTCTGAAAATAGTAAAGAGATGTACACTTTGTCAGACAAGGCTTTTTCAGCTTCTGAACATGGGATTATCACGGTCAATGACGTTGTTGCACAAATGAATGATATAACATCAACTGTCAGTGATTCTGAAACAGTAATTAGGAAGTTGGGAGAACACTCAAAAGAAATTGGAAACATTGTTGAGATTATTACAGGCATTACAGAACAGACAAATCTTCTTGCGCTGAATGCTGCAATCGAAGCAGCCCGTGCAGGTGAGCAAGGTAAAGGGTTTGCTGTTGTTGCAGAAGAGATTCGCAAGCTTGCTGAACAGTCTAAAGTTTCAGCCACCCAAATAGCTCAATTTGTCAAGGAAATTCAAAGTGAAACAGAAAATGCTGTTATATCAATTAATAAAGGAAATGAGAAGGTTAAAGATGGGTTTGCAAAAACGCAGCATGTTGCTGAAACATTTCAAGCTATCAAAGACGACGTAACAAATGTGAATAGTAAGGTTAAGGATGTAATGACCTCTATAGACCTTGTTTCATCGCAAAGTGAAGCAATCGTCTCAATTTCTGAAATAATTAAAAAAGCGGCAGAAGAAGGGGCAATATTAAGTCAGGACAATTCTGCTGCAAATGAGGAACAGGTTGCAACAATGGAAGAGATCACATCTTCCGCACAATCATTAGCAGAACTTGCTGATGAGTTGCAATCCTCAATAGCAATTTTTAAAATTTAACTTGTATATATAAGAACGGTGTAAATAGTTTTATGTATCTAATAATAATCGTGTGAGGGGTAACACTTACTCAGAAGAGTCACTGGATTAAGTTTAATGCAGTGGCTCTTTTGTTAATTTGTATTTGAATCAATATAAATATAATTTCCCTTTGGGTTAATACTTCTCACAATAACTACTGAAAAAGGTATGTTTTTATAATTAAACTTAAACTTTTCTTTTTCATCTGTACTAAATAAATCCTTTGCAAAAGTACCCTTATCGCATATTTGCTTAAAATAACTAATAATCTGGTCTTTGTCTAAAGTAGTACAATAGGTTGTTCCCTCATCTGAATACCTATAAGCCAAAGAGCTACTATCTGGCAAAGGGAGAGAAGGAATATTCTTATCTGTTAAATGTTCATGTTGAGTTGCATACCTAAATTTCAAATCAACAGATACCCTAAATTGATGATTGGTAAGGTATCTAAATCCAGCAATGCCCAGTACTCCCCAAAATAACACCAATACCATTATTGCATATGCTAAAAATTTCTTTTTAATTGCTAAAAATGCTATAGCAAAGCTCAAAACCACAAATGAAATCATTACTATAAGTAAAATGCAGTTAATTATTTCTCCTTATCCATATATTTATATATTAAAAACTATCACTCTGTGTAATATATGTCAAAATGTGTGAGCCAATCTTTTATTTGCATAAATTTATATACTGCATTATAATTATGCATATGTCAAAAAATGTCACATTGTGTTATTAATTTATTTGTATGAAATAAAATTTAAAAGGGGCAAATCAAAATGAATAGTTATACCGAAATTAACAGGTCAAAAAATTCAAATAGGTTTTTAGCAATAGCACACTTTATTATTGCTGTCTTCTATATACTTCAAGAGATTATAAATATAAGAAATAGTCTACTTTCTAATGACGAAATTATTAATAACGTTGTAATAGATATGGCGACATATATATCAATAGCAATTTCTGCAATTTTAATTTTAACCAATATTATTGCAGGTATTGGTTGCTTGAAGTGGAAAAGTTGGTCATGGTCGTTAAGTGTATCATTCTTCTTATTTTTATTAATACAAAAAATTGTTACTTTCATATTCGGGGTATATACTAAATTTTTTGTCTTAGGAATTAGTGAGGATATCCTGCATATAAAAGATTTTGACTTTATTTTAAACTGTTTATATGTTTCTGCTATAGCAATTATAGCACTTTTGTATCTTAACAATAATCAAGTATACAATGTCTTTAAAAAGAACATTTCATCAAAAAAAGGAAACTTTTTTATTTGTTTAGGAATAGCTTTTGCATTTATTTTTCTAAATACTATATTAGGACAGATATTTTAAGATAACTTCGGCGATTATAAGCTGAAAAAGGGTGCCGTCTTTGAATTAAATTTTCAAAACGCACCCTTTATTATTAATGGTCTTGTGTAATATCAGATTGTTCCATCAATTCTTTTGGTAATATATGCACTGAAGTGCCACTTCATATCAGCGGAATAAAATTTGAAATAGTTACCCTCTGCCAAATTTAGTCCATAAAGTTGACCCTTGATGTTGGATGCAACCAATACCCCATTTTTCTTGATATTGAAAGTACCCTCAATAGAATCCGGAGAACAACTTTCGGTTGTAACCAGAGTAAATTGGTATGTACCATCTGAAACCTGCAAATCAGCAGTCAAGGAATTAAAAATGGGTATAAGATTTGTCCACTTGATGTCAACGGTACCTTTTACACTGTCATACCATGTATCGGTATCGGCGTCATGCAGATAGAGCGGTTGGTCTGATACTATCTGATGATACCAATAAACAGGTAAAGTAACTGAATCCCCGGTATTTTGGATCTCTGACGCCGCATTCACGTCAACTGCAAACGCCATTGTGGAAAACGCCATTGTGAAAATTAAAGTTGAAATGATAACAAATAACAAACGTTTCATCTTAAACATACTTTTCCTCCTTTAGAATTAAATTAACAACATTATAACATTAATTTGCATATTTGTTATTAATTTGGAAATTATTATGTCTAAAAAATTTCTAACTCACTAATTCCACCTTTGTAGAAAGCTATCAGAATTAAATAGCATTTGTTGTAATTTTTTACAGTGGAATGTATAATTTTATTATACTTAGTATTATATATTATTAGGGAAGCCCTTCTCATAGATTCAGGACATATACTCATCATATCAAGTTCTGAAGTACATCTCACCTCTCATCATAACCCCCGATAATATATTACAGAGGAGAAACATGCCATGTTGAATAGCAAGAATTACAGAAAAGTTTACAGGCCTCGAGGAGATAGTATCCCAAGCAGATATTGTTTTTATGATTGTATCGCTACATATTCAGGAATAATAGGTCGCGATTTTGAGTTATGCTTTCTCAGTTCATGGGAGTTCAAATATATTAACGATCCCAATAAGGATATTAGTCATAACCTTCTATTATCCACCGATTATTTAAATGACTTAAAAAAACATCATGGCATTAAAATACAATTCTTTTATGAAGAAAAGGATAACCGTTCCTTATTAATAGATATGCTGCTTAAAAATGTATTTGTTATATTGAAAATTGATGCATATTACATCCCATGGGACCTCTCATATAAAAAAGATCACGGCCCGCACTATGCCATAGCTGTCAGAATCGATCCGGGTTCAAATGAACTAATAGTTACTGACCCTTATTATGATCAGTCAAATGTATCTTTGGGAGTACTAGATGAAGCAATTGATTGGATTCAAGGGATCTCCATAGCAGAATGTATTACACCCCCAAGTTCAAATGCAGCTGAAGCACTCATTGATACTATTAAAAAGAGATTTGAACTTGTGGGCGGTAAAAATTCGTTCCACATGATAGAGGATTTTGCGCATGATATCGATGACCTTATAAATCAGCAGTTTAATCTGCATAACTCCTCTCTGATAGATATTAGAAGCGATAAGCTAAAGTATATTCTCATTGATATATATGAAAAACGGCAGGACTTTTCTGTATTATTGGACTTTTGCTTTAGAGCCCTGAAAAAGGTAAAAAATGAAGATGTTAAATATTTCCAGGACAGAATTATGGATATAATAAATCGTTGGAATATCATTCAGCTTACATATGTAAAAGCTATTTTATCCAATAATTTATCACTAATGGAAAATCTAAAGGATAAAATACTGTTCTTAGCTAACGCAGAGCGTCTTTTGACACAAGAACTAATTGAATTTTTTAAAATGAGAATCTAGCATAGTTAAATTTATAAGGGTGTTAGCCCCAACGAATCCTTAAACATACAGAAGGCAGTGGTGTTTCGTTCATTGATGTGTGGAATATTTAAAATCTTGCTACTATTCAAGTATTCCATTACATGAGAAACAATATAAAGCAGTGCCAAAAAGGCATGGCATTCTATCTGCCCACATAAATGTTTCGGCACTTCTCCTTCTAGTACTCCAACAATAGCATTTAGTAAATGTTTTAATTCATCATAAACAAATGTCCTTTCTTGATTTTCTAGATTTATTAGTTTAGAAAAACTTACATTGTCCAATCCTATAAAATTTGGGGTTAATCCCTGTTTCCCTTTTTTTATAAAGCTCTGTGCTATCAAGTTTGCGAGAATCTCCATTTCATTACCGTTATATTCAGATATATTGTGCTCTCCCTCATAAAAAGTTTTTAATAAAGTTAGTTCAATATCATTGGGCCCAAATACATATGAAGTATTTTTGGGGAATATCTGAAAGTTACAACTCCAATATCCCAGTTTGTTATTCGGATTACTATGATTATATACTCCAAAATCCCATTCCTGTGGTTCTCGTTCCCTTGCATTAGGCCATCCACGGATACCTGTTTTGAGTAAAGGAGGTTCATTTAAAATTTCAGATTGAATTTTGTTTAAGGCTAAAAATATTGACATTGGAACAAATGTCCATAAGAGTTTTTCCCACTTAAGATCTGCACCGACAAATCCAATATCACGGATTTCCTTTTCATTTTTATTAAAACTATCAGAAAGTTTAATTGCAAAAGCTTGGCACTTATCAGCAAGAACCCTATCAATCCTATCCTGTATTTCCTTTAAAATAATGATAAAATTAGTTTGATACATGTCATCCTTATTCTTGCAAATTACATCTCCATCAACAAGAATTTTTAGTTCGTCCTCAAGGTATGGTCTTGAGATTCCTATATCAACACTCATTTCTTCAATTGTTATGGGCTTATTGTATGCAGACATTACAATATTCTTAGGAATTTTACGCTCAAACATCTTAAAATACATAGTTCCCAATTCACCCCAAAAACCAAAGACAAAATCTTTAGGATTATAACTCTTTTCCCCATATTCTCTTACCATATTAACACCGTCCTTTAATAATTTTCTTACCTTAAACAAATGTTGTTTAACCATTCCTTTTGAAATGTTCAAAATATCCGAAATCTCTTCACAATTTTTATCTTCAATGTAATACATGATAGTGATGCTTCTTTGAATTTGTGATAAAAGAGAAATTTCTCTCCTCAATGCATTTATATCTTCTTTGAATACCACTGTATCCTCAAGGTTTTCATTATAATCAAACATAATCATATTTAAGCCATCCAAGGACTCAACTGTTTGTTTACTCTTTTTGTATACCCATCTTTTCCATGTATTTTTGGCTATAGACCATAACCATCCATGAAAAGCCTTTTCGTCTTTTAATGAAGAGGCTGAACGAAGTATCTCGAACACTATGTCTTGGGCCAAGTCTTCAGCATCTACCCTATTCATGGTTCGCTTTAAGGCAAAAGCGAATATTTTATCAATATAATCCTGCAGGATTCTGTTTACAAGTTCTTTAGAGTACTCATTTTGTTGGTGCACCATTATATCACCTCGACCTTTCATATATATAGTAATAAAAATTATGAATTGGTTAATAGAAAGTTAATAAATATTTATACTTTGTGCTATCGCTCAAATACAAGTATATAGGGTATATATAGTGAACTCAAACTTTCTGTTAATGTAATAAATTGACAATTTACCCCTTACATGGTAAATTATTTATAAAATACAATCATTATACAATTCTATTTAATTCACATACACACCCTTGTTTAGACAGTCTGGTTTACGCTTTTCTTTTATAGATAGAAACAAGTTAACAGATAAATGTGGGGACTCAATCATGACGATAAAATTTTTCAAGCGAGAAGATATAAACTTACTTAAAAGAGCTTTAAAATATGTATTCTCATACAAAACCAAATTCATACTGGCTTTTGTATGTATACTCAGTGGCATAGGAATAGGAATAGCTCAGCCTCTGTTTTGGGGTGGAATATTGGACAGCTTTTTTCAGAAAAGCCTGGCTAGTGCCATACCCAATATAGTGTACAGTCTGTTACTTGGTATCCTTGCAAGCATTCTTTCATATTTACAATCACATATCTTCTCTTCATTAAACCAAAATATAATATTCGACTTAAAAAGGGATATGTACAAAGCTATTCTGGATCTTCCTGTGAAAGCTTATGATGAAATAAATAATGGTGAATTAATGTCCAGATTACATGGAGATGCAGGTGAAGTTGCAAATGCTATTACGAACACACTAATAAATACGGTCGTTGATATCATACGTCTTATAGCCGTAGGAATAACCGTATTTACCATAAGCGTTAAACTGGCTTTGATAGTTATAATTACTTTTCCTGCATCTTTTTACATCTTTAATAAATATGGGAAAAAAATCAGGGCCGGTAATAAACAATTATCCAAATTGAATGATAAATACTTTAGCGACTCAGGCCAAACCATCTGGGGCATAAGGGAAGTAAAAAGCTTAGGGATTAAAAAAGACAAGTTCGAATCATTTACACAGATTGCAGGCAAATTAAAAGAAATGATTATAGGTGTAATTTTGCTTGGTGCAAAGTCCCAGGCCCTCTCTGATATTGTAAACCAGATAACACATATCGCAGTGGTTTTAGTGGGAGGAATGTTCGTTGTAAACGGCTCATTAGACATAAAGTATTTTATTGCCTTCAATTCATACTCCGGTCAATTTTCAGGATCACTTTTAAGCATAAGCAGATTTAACTTGAATTTACAACAGGTTATGAATTCACTTGAAAGAATATTTCACTTGATAGACGGCCTTACCTATTCCCATGAGAAGTTTGGTGAAAAAAGTATAGATAATAGTAATGGAGAAATTAAATTTGAAAATATTTCCTTCAGTTATGAAAGTCAAGTAAATGTACTGGATAACGTAACTATAAACATTCCGTCCAAAAGCAGGACAGCCATAGTAGGAAGCAGCGGAAGCGGCAAAACAACTGTCTTCAATTTATTGCTGCGACTTTATCAACCCTGTAATGGACATATATTCATTGACCACACAGAAATAAATGAAATCAGGGAAGAAGATTTACGCAGGCATATTTCAGTCGTACGACAAGAGCCTGTACTATTTACAGTATCCATAAAAGAAAATCTGTTACTTGCAAACCCGGATGCCTCTCAGCAGGAAATAGAAAGTGCCTGCAAACGTGCTTATATACATGATTATATTGAATCCTTACCTGATAAATATGATTCTGTGATTGGAGAAAACGGTGTAAATCTTTCAGGTGGTCAACGGCAAAGGATAGCTATAGCCAGAGCCTTTTTAAAAAAATCAAAGATAATTCTTTTTGACGAGGCAACCTCTTCCTTGGATAACGAATCCCAATTTTATATAAAAAAGGCAATTGACACCTTAGCTAAGGATTGTACCGTAGTACTGATAGCTCACCGACTTTCTACAATAATAGAAGCTGATGTCATATATGTAATGGATAATGGAAAAGTAGTTGGTCGTGGGAGCCACCATTCATTAATTCATACCAATAAAGTGTACAAAAATCTGTACCAAGCTGAAGTAGAGCTTATAAATGACAATAGCAGGGATGTGATTTGATATAAAGGAATTGGGCAAGAAAATTAAGATTGCTGTAATTGATAGCGGGATAAATACACAGATGTGTAATCTGAATAAGTGTGTGATACACTCAATAGGTTTTGGTATTAACAGTGAAGGATATATAGAAGAAAACAGTACCCTTCCCGTGAGAAACCTTCACGGTACGATAGTATCTGCCATAATACACTATATTTGCAATGATGTTGAATTTATAAGTGTAAATATACTTGACGAGAACCTTTCATCAGACGGAAGAATACTTGCATATTCCCTAAGTCAGGTATTTGACTACAATCCTGACATTATACATATGAGTCTGGGTACTGTGAATAAAAGATACATATTTCCTCTGAGAAAAATAGTAAAAGAGGCAAAAAGACTCAATATAACGTTGGTAGCTGCTGCTGATAATTTGCATAGGGTCTCCTACCCCGCTTACCTCAAAGGAGTTATTGGAGTAAAGTCAGACAACTTTGATGATTGTATGCAATACTCATATAAAAATGGTTTTTTCTGTGCTCCTGCGGGAATTGACGGTATACAGTGCTTACAAGGGATACCTGACATTCAAAATGTAAGCGGTACAAGCCTGTCAGCAGCATATATATCAGGGCATCTTGCCGGGATATTAAAAGATAAGAATAATCTTTCCTATAAGGAAGCTACAGAAGCCTTGCAAAAGGGACTTTTAAAAAAGGAGTGATAAAGTGGGAAATAGTACAAGTATCAAAATGGGAAGTCTAGCCCATGCATGGGAAGGTCTGGATGGTATTCCAAAGACCATAACCTTCTGCGTAACAGAAGATTGTAACCTTGCCTGTAAATACTGCTATATGACAGGTAAAAACAGCTTTAAAAAAATGACCTTTGAAACTGCGAAAAAGGTAGTGGACTATTTACTTTCTGAAAGAGAGACTTTTAATGAAAAATCAGTAATATGGGAATTTATCGGTGGAGAGGCCTTTTTGGAAATTGAGCTGGTGGACAAAATAACTGACTATATCAAGCAGCAAACATTCCTCCTTGACCATCCCTGGTTCAACAGCTACAGATTATCTTTTTCAAGTAATGGTCTTCTTTATGGTACACCGGCAGTACAAAAATATATTAAAAAGAATAAGTACCACCTTTCCATAGGTTTGAGTGTAGACGGAAATAAAATGAAACATGACTTACAAAGAGTAAAGCCGGATGGCAGTGGATCTTATGAAGATGTAATTAAAAATGTTCCTCTATGGCTTAGCCAATTCCCTAACTCATCTTCAAAGGCTACCTTTTCCCACGATGACATTCCCTATCTTAAGGACAGTATCATAAGTCTTTGGGATAACGGTATAAAAACTGTAGCCGCCAATGTAGTGTTTGAGGATGTGTGGAAGGAAGGCGACGACATAATTATGGAACAGCAGCTCAGGGAGCTTGCTGACTATGTCCTAGAAAACAATCTGTGGGATGAATATTCTGTAAGATTTTTTGACCCCGGCACTGGCCACCCCCTTACAGAAGAAGATATTGACAAAAATTTTTGTGGTGCCGGCAAAATGCTGGCAATTGACTGTGACGGCAACTTTTATCCATGCGTAAGGTTTTACAGTATTAGTCTAAATAACCGGAAAGCAATATGCGTAGGAAACTCAAATAGCGGGATTAATCAGGACAAACTAAGACCCTTTCAAGCATTAAGTCTAAAAAGTCAAAGTCCGCTAGAATGTGTCAATTGTGAAGTGGCCAGTGGCTGTGCTTGGTGTCAGGGTTGCAATTACGACATGGCAGACACTGATACTATTTATCAAAGGGCTATATATTTATGCAATATTCATAAAGCAACTGTTCGGGCAAACAAATATTTCTGGGGAAAGTTTGAAAAATTAACAGGTTTGCCTTCTGAAAGAACAAAAATAGCAATGGAAAGAGCGCATCAAGAAAATAAATACATGCAATTTATAACCTCAGATAACATAACACCACATTGTTCCTATAGAAACACAAAATCTACTAATAATATCATGGCTCCCGATGTTTTAGAAAAGGGTATTGCATTTTGTGAGACTAAGGACTTTACACCTGTATTTCTAGGAACACCACAGGGAGTAAATGAAGTAAAATATCAGGAATACCTTACTATTGATAAATCAGGACAATCCGGCAATGCAATATCAATATATGACAACTGTGCAGATAATTTAGATGAAGAAGCTCCCGGCATTTTACTTCTTAACAGGAATAACATACATAACTTATATGAATTAATAGAGAAGCTTTTCAGTGTGGTCTACAGAATAAATCTAGAGATTGAAGATATTAATGAATGGAATGACCAAGATGCTACGCGGTACAAAATTCAGTTAGCAAAAATGGTTGATTTTGTTGCAGAAAAGTACAACCAAGGTGAAGAAATTGAAATAAATATATTAACCGATATATGGAATTTAAATGCTATGAAAAACTGTGACGCAGGCACCAATACTTTTGCACTTGCACCAAACGGAAGAATCTATATATGTCCGGCATTTTACTTTGATGACCCGGATTGTCACATAGGTACTATCTCCGATGGTATTAATATAAAAAATCCCCAACTGCTCCAGTTGGGAAATTCACCTATTTGCTCTGCCTGTGATGTTTACAACTGTAACAGATGTAAATATCTAAACAAAAAAATGACAAATGAGATAAATACGCCTTCTAAAATCCAGTGCGTAATAAGCCATATAGAAAGAGAACATTCCATGAAGCTACAAAGACTACTCAAAGAAAATAGCTACCATCAATTTGAAAACACATTAAACAAAATTGATTATAACGACCCATTGGAAAAGTTACTAAAAATATAAGGAAAGGAAGTTCTTATTATGACTAAAGAATTAGTTGGCACCGTCACCGAAGAAGAAAAAAATGAATTATTAATACTTTTTGAAAGAAAAATTGGAATTGATGAGCTTGCAGCCACCTTGGAGAATGATTTACTCTCTACTGAGAAAAAAGAAATTATGCAGGATAAAATGATATCCGAATTGGGCAAAGTTACGTTAAATCTGCAGGCATGGTGGGATAAGATGTATGAAAAGTATAAATGGAAGAGTATTGAGGGATATGTGTGGAATATAGATTTTGAAACCTGTGAAATATTTTTAACAAAATAGTGAGTTGGTTATAAGGTTATTAAACATTATATCTGCAGATAGAAATTAATAA
Organism: Bacillota bacterium; assembly: GCA_023412275.1. GTDB lineage: Bacteria > Bacillota > Clostridia > Acetivibrionales > DSM-1351 > Ruminiclostridium. The sequence goes on along the minus strand of JAEYNY010000172.1, from coordinate 17,785 downwards.
ACCAAATTAAAGGAGGGGTTAATATGGATCGTTTGTTTTCAAATAAAAAAATCAGTAAGTCAAAGAAAGATGTAAAAGGGTACACTTGTACTGGGTGTTCAGCTGTTTGTATTAGTGCTTGTAGCTATGGTTGTGAAGGTAGTTGTCAGTATGGTTGTCATGGTGGTTGTAAAGGTGATTGTTCAGGTACTTGTGGTATTAGCTGTGGTTATAATTGTGTTAGTTCTGCCGGTAGTCATTAATTCCCCAAGAACCTACATGTTTATGAATTATAAGACGAGATTGTGAGGAAAACTATCTGCAGATATATTAAATATGCAATATTTTATACGATTTACAAACAGTGCTGAGAAAGAGGGTTAAGGTTGACATCTCTCAATTTTGGCACTTTTTTGTTTTTGAGTGGTCTACACCCATTCAATATAAGTGTTTGGTAATTTTAGTGAATACCACTCGGTAATCTTTATATCTACAGATAGATATTAAAAAACTAAATTAAAGGAGGGGTTTATTATGGATCGTTTATTTTATAATAAAAAAGTTGGTAAGTCCAGACAAGATATAAGTGGATATAGTTGTAATTATACATGTACGGGTATGTGTGTTGATAGATGTACGTCTGCTTGTGGTGGTACTTGTAGTGGCGGGTGTAGTGGAACTTGTGGTCAAAGTTGCGGTTATAATTGTGTTGGTATTGGCTATAGCTATAATTAATTACCAGGGGCCCCATATAATTACAGAATTATAAGGCAAGATAAAAAGTAAAAATCTATCTGCAGATATATATTAGAAAATCAAGACCTTACAGGTTTCTTCTTGATTTTCATAAGCTCCTTAATATCATTGATTTCTTCCGTATTGAGAACCCTATAATAAAGCCAGCCTCCATCCCCACATGGATAGCGGCTTTCCCAAATTTCTTTTGTCCTTGGCAGGAATCCGTTTAATTTATCAAGCATTTTTGCCAGTTCATTCTTGCCAATCTGAAAGAACACCGTAAATGCCCCTTTTTCAGGGAACAAGTAGCATAAAGTTTTACTTTTATGCTTAAATCGAACACCCCAGCCATAGCTGTTTCCGAATGGGAACCGAATCTCTGCATCAATATCATAGAATTCGTTGAAAAATCCCTCTAATATTCTCCAATGTTTTGTACCTTCGTCTCCAATAGTACTAAATATCTCATCCATTGTAGGCTTAATATTCTTGTCTAGCATGCGTTCATACAATATTTATTCACCTCTTCCGACTTCAGAACTTCCCCACTCCTCAAACAAATCGTTCTCTGTAATGCATGATATTAGATATTATTAAAAACGAAAAAATCATACCCGAAGTAAGAGGTATTTTTCCACGTTGTAAACACCAAATAACATCTATAAACATAAAGAAAATATTATAAATAATCATCAGCCTATAGCCCCATTTTTTAAGAAGCAATAATCCAACTGCTGCAGTAACATCAACAAAGCACAATACAATTCTCAGAACATCATTTGAATAAATTGGCAATGGATTCAATTCAAATCCCAATTTTTTAAAATATCCGGGGAAAATAGTTGCTCCTATTGAAAACATTGCAGCCAAAATAATTAAATCAGCGATAACCGTTATTATAATGGGCCTCTTTTCATTCATCTATTTCCCCCCTAAACTCTTTTAGATATCAGTATACAGGATATTTATGGAAATCCCAAGCAGCTTTGCCCCGTGAGGTGCAATAGTTACCTCTAACTTCTCATCAACATTAATTATACTATCCTTACACCATAGCTCCTCAAAAACATACCCATTAAAGCAGTCAAGTCCCAACTCCTCAGGAGTTATTTGAATATTCCTCACTTGGTCACTGAGATTGAATACGGCAAGATAGTAAACCTCCTTTTCCGTATCCCTTGAAAGCCATATCGCCTGCTTATCATCCCTTGAAAGCTGTTTCGCACCCGTGGAGTGGGTCAGAAGACGTAATACCTTACTATTAGTCATAAGTTCCAGAGTCCACTTATCCAACTTGGTTAGTTCTGCCCCAACCATAAGGGGAGAACGGAAGATACACCAAAGGGTCATCATAGTAATCTGTTCTTCCTTGGTGAAATTTGTTAATCGTTCTTCCCGGAAGCCTTTACCGATATACCCCAGAGGTAGCATGTCACAATCAGGATAGCAACCTTCTGAAACATGATTTTGCCAAATTTCACATCTCTCAAACATATTTTTTAATAGTGGCCAGCTATCCCAGAAATCATCTGTAATCCTCCACATGTTCGCATATTTTTCATAGTGCCATGCCTTATTTATAAGGGCAGGCCCCGGCGACAAACTTAGAACCATTGGACGTCCGCAATTTTGTATTGCATTATAGAGCATCTCAATTTCTCTTTCCGCAGATTTCATGTCATGTCTGCATATATCATCACACTTTATAAAGTCTACTCCCCACTGGGCATATAAATTGAAAATGGAATTGTAATACTCCTGAGCTCCTTCTTTATTAACCTCTAAACCATACATATCAGGATTCCACATGCAGATAGAATATGGATCGGCAATCTCATTGGCTGTTCTATCAGTTCCATAAACCCTCATGTGATTGTGGGCTGCAATTCTGGGAATACCTCGCATAATGTGGATCCCAAACTTTAGCCCAAGGCTATGTACATAATCAGCCAGAGGCTTAAAACCCTTACCGTTAATAGAGGATGGGAAACGATTGGGACATGGAAGCAGTCTGGAATATTCATCAATCTCCACTTTTCCGAAGGGTACATACTGGAATTCGTCTCTTTTCAAACCTGCCTCATGGCTATACCAGGATATATCTACAACAATATATTCCCAACCAAATTCCTTTAGGTTTGCAGCCATAAAATCTGCATTTTGCTTAACCTGTTCCTCATTGACTGTAGTATCATAATAATCGTAACTGTTCCAACCCATGGGTGGAGTATCAGCAAACTTATTTTTGTTCATCATTTAGTCTCCATAATCAAATTTTTATAACCGGTATCCAGATTTCTACTATATATTTATTATCACCCACTTTATAATACATTTCAAATTCAGGTGCATCTGCATGTTGGCAACCTGATGATGGAAACCATTCCGGGTATATGCGTTCCCATATTGCCTGCACCTTTTCTGAAGTTTTGTCCTCAGTATGCTCTTCTGTAGGGAAAATAGCCCATGTCAGTTTGGGTATGTCCAGTTGTACAAAGCCTTCTGGAGTACCTTTTTGGGGAGTTTTCTGACATAACATATAATGATATGTTCCGTCATTTTCATGGCCGTACATTGCAGCATTCAGCAACATATCAGGACTCCCACCTTCGGCAGCTTTTAAAATACGTTCCATAGTCCCGTCATTAATAGATTTAAGCCAGAATTCAGGAACTTTCTCGTAACATTTCCCATCTACCTTACTTAAAATTGTATCAACACCAAATACTGAAAAACTTTCCCTCTCTTCAATTCTGTAATTCATTTCCACATCTCCTTTAATCGAAATATGAAAGGAAATGCGTGGATAGGCTTTTAGCTGTATGCCTCTGTCGCGAGCTGATGTTGGCGTAACGCCATGTAAATTTTGAAATGCACGGGTAAACGCGTCAGGGGACTCATATCCGTATTTGAGCGCAAGGTCGATTACCTTTACAAAGCTGTTTTGAAGTTCAAACGCTGCTAGAGTAAGCCGTCTGCGTCTGATGTATTCAGACAACGGTACATCTGTAATAAACGAAAACATACGTTGAAAATGATAAGTTGAACAACATGCCTTCCTTGCAACTTCGTCAAAATCAATCTCTCCCGTTAAGTTATCTTCTACATAGCAAATTGCTTCATTCATCTTATCAAGCCAGTTCATACGCATAACCTCCCTTCGATAATCAGTCTAACATGGACCGAATTATATATCCCGTCAATTGATGCACTATATTGCAGGGTATTCCTCCCCTATCTCCCAATGTACTTTTGTTTCATCATACCGCGGAACAAATTCTTTTTCTTCCGCGGGATAGCCAAGAGCGATTATAGCTACAGGGATAACCTTGTCACGCAAGTTGTAAAATTCACAAACATATTTATTCCTTTTACTTGTTCTAGGCAAGCTGCACCAGGTTGCACCCAAACTTAACCCATGAGCAGCAAGCAGCATATTTTGTGCAGCGGCTGAGCAGTCTTCCAGTAGGAATTCTGTAACTCCCTGAATACTCTTGTCACCACAAACAATAATACAGCAGTCGGCACTATCTAGTGGTAGGTAATTACTTGGTCCAGTATCGACATTAACCAGATTTGTCATAAACTTTTTGTTACGTGTTACAATGAAATACCACGGGCGCTTGTTTTTAGCTGTTGGAGCGCAAAAACCAGCCTCAAGAATTGTTTCTATTTTTGACTTTTCAATTTCTTCTGATTTAAAAATACGGATGCTTCTTCTTGTCTTAATTGCAGTCAATACGTCCATATCACAAGTATGTTTTTCAACATTTTCACGCTTGCCAGAGCCTTGCATTGCACTCTCATCAAGATTCATTATAACTTCAATTTTCAAATCATCACCTGAAAAGCCAATTCTTTTTTGCAGAGCTTTATCTACAGTCATTATGTAAAGTCCGTTTCCCCTGGAAATAAGCTTGTTCCTATATTCCACTTCGTTTATAGTACCGTAAACCTTTATAGTACCTTTACTAACATTAAATATTTTAGCAGGATTAAAAGGTAACTCAATAAATGTCAAACTGCCCTTTATATCGGTTTTTTTCAATGTATAGCTAAAAGTCTGCAACAATACCACTCCCCTACTCTTTTTGTTTTACCGGCATATGTAAAACTACCTCTGTATCCTTTTCAAGTTCAGGTTTATTAAGCTTATATTCTTCAAAGAACCAGTAGTTTCCCAAATCAAAATCCGTACTTTTAGATATCCATTTAAGAAACTCACCCCATGCCCAGCCATTATAACTATATTTTGCTTTCATTATGGCGTAGTAACCGCCTTTAAACTCTTCCAGCTTAATATCCGGATTATCAGTCCTGAATTCTTCATCAACTGTAACATGGATTTTATAGAAAAAATCTTTATGCCCTATTCTCTCATGGTCATAGTAAGCAAAAAATCTGCGTGGCTTGCTGTCATTAAAGAAACCTTGGGAATCTGCCCATTTGAAAAAGAAAGCACGTGCTTTTTCATCTGCATTTTTTCCGGTTGCAGTATATGTCGCTGTCAACATAGGTTCTACGTTATCAAATGTTTTAGTTATGTCATAATCCTTGGGTTTTGGAGCTATAGGCATATATAAGTCTATTCCTCCGATATGGTTGGCATTATCATCAAAGCCTAAGTGTTCTTCCAACCATTGGTGTCCGCCATAAACATATTTACTGTCTGAAAGCCAGTTCATAAAACGGTTCCACGCTTTGACAATTTCATCCCCTATATCGCCATCTTGCCCGCGCTTAACATTTGTAACCGCGTAAAGGCCTCCCTCCAGAACTTTTTCCTTTACAAGTTCATCATTTACAACTATATTATCTTCTACAGTGACACAAACTTCGTACCCGTATTCTTCTTCCTCGGGAGATGACGGATTCGGGTTATTATATCCGAAAATACGTAGCTTCTGTTCATTTATATTGAGGCCATTCCTATTGAGCCATTCTGCCATTACAGCAAAAGCATGGTGCTCAGGTTGTTTTCCACAATAGCAAAAATATGCTACACGAGTTGGCTCCAGTTCTTTCAAAACCTTTATGTCAGGATAATTCTCAAGAAGTTCTTTGTCCTGAATGTCAAAATACTTTTCCATAATATCAATCCTCTCAAAGTTGTACAAGTTTTTCTGTTTCCTATAGTCACTTGGCAGAAATCCTGTTACGCGTTTGAAAGCCCTTGAAAAGCTGTCCCCGCTCTCAAAATCAAGCTTAATTGCAATATCTATTAAACAAGTATTGCTCCTTTGTAGCTCAAAAGCAGCCCGGCTAATCCTGCGAATCCTGATGTATTCTTTTACCGAGTAGCCGGTTAGTGCAAAAAACATTCTATAAAAGTTTGACATAGACATATATGCTTGTTGTGCTGCAAAGTCCAGGTTAATCTTATTTTCAAGGTTATCTTCAATGTAATCAATGGATTTCTGAATTCTTTCATAGTAATTCATCAAAGAAGCGCTCCTTAGTTAGTCTCTTAAGATGAGAATATAATATCATACCAACCTTTTAGCTGCCCGACTTTTTTTCCAAAAATATAGCCTCTCGTATCCATTAATTGTAAAACCTGGTACAATAGGTTCAGGAGGACAATCAATGAAAAAATTATTAATTACGATTATGCTACTCCTACTTACGGCATGTTCAAATACAAATCCTGCTCAAAGCACTAAAAGCACTGTCGCTGAACCCACACAATCATCCGGCACACCTTCTCATACAATGGAAAAGCCTGAGAATCTTATTAATCCAAAGGGGCAAACTGTGCAAAACAGAATCAGGGTTCCTGATGGCTTTGAAAGAATAAACGTAGAGGATAATTCATTTGGTCAGTACCTTAGAGATTTACCCGTAAAGCCCCATGGTACGAAGATATTGCTTTACAATGGTGAGGTAACGAAAAAGAATGTACATGTTGCAGTTCTCGACATTGATGTAGGTAATAGAGATTTACAGCAATGTGCTGATGCAGTTATCAGATTGAGGGCTGAATATTTGTACAGCCAAGGCCTTTATAAAAGGATACATTTTAATATTACAAATGGGTTTAAGGCTGATTACTGGAAATGGATGGATGGTAACAGAATTGTAGTTAAGGGTAATAACACCTTTTGGGTTAAAAATACAAATTATTCAAAAGAATACAATAGTTTCAGAAAGTATCTGGATGTAGTTTTTGCATATGCAGGAACCCTGTCTCTTTCAAATGAGATGAAAATTGAACCTATAGAAAAGATGCAAATAGGAGATGTATTTCTAAAAGGTGCTACTCCCGGCCACGCTGTTATCGTACTGGACATGGCAGAAAACAAAAAAACAGGAGAAAAGATATTTCTTACAGCACAGAGCTATATGCCGGCACAAAGCATTCACATTCTTAAAAACCCCGTAAATGAAACTCTAAGTCCTTGGTATTCAACTAATTTTGGAGATACACTAAAAACTCCCGAATGGGATTTTGACAAAAATCAGCTTATGAGGTTTGAAAATTAAAATTGCCAATTCTAATCAGGCTTTTTGAGGACCTGAGAAAAATTGGCAATATTCTTAATATTTTATTCTTCCTCGTCTTCCTCTTCCTGTTCCCAACTGTGGTAAACATTTGACACGTCGTCAAGGTCTTCCAACGCTTCTATCAGCTTGTCCATAAACTTAATTTGTTCAGGTTCTGTAAGCTTTGTAGTGGTAGTTGGTATCATTGAAACCTCTGCTTCAATAAATTCGTAACCCTTTGCTTCAAGTGCCTCACGAACAGCTGAAAAATCAGCAGGGTCTGTTACTATTTCGTAGCAGTTGTCATCTGAATCAAAGTCCTCTGCTCCGGCATCCAATGCTTCCATCATCAAGGTTTCTTCGTTAACCTTGTCATCCTTTTCAATAACTATAACACCTTTTTTGTTAAACATGAAGGAAACGCAGCCACTTTGTCCAAGGTTTCCGCCAAATTTATCAAAATAATGCCTTAAGTCACCAGCCGTTCTGTTTCTGTTATCTGTTGTACATTCACATATAACAGCAACTCCGCCCGGGCCGTAGCCTTCGTAGGTTATTTCTTCATAGTTAGCACCATCAGCTTCGCCCGATGCCTTCTTAATACTTCTTTGAATATTATCATTAGGCATATTATTTGCTTTACACTTAGCGATAATATCCTTCAATTTTGAGTTTGCATTTGGGTCAGCTCCTCCCATTCTTACGGCTATCTGGATTTCTCTTCCCAGTTTAGTAAAAATCTTGGCTCTGACAGCATCTGCTGCACCTTTTTGGCGTTTAATATTCGCCCATTTTGAATGCCCTGACATGTTTACCTCCTAATAAATCCTATTTATATTCTTTTAAAAGCTTAAGCTTAATTTTACAATTAAAATCCATTATAAATTATAATAGTTATTTGTTAAATAATCAACCTTCCATCACTGCCTAATGTAATGTAAGTTTTTTCACCAAGGTCAAGGATAGCTCTTCCATTGGAAACCTCTACAATATCCTTCATGAGTTTTTCCTCATTTCCAACCTCTATAAGAACACAAAGCTCAACATCTTGTTCATATCTGATTTCTTTTATTATATTATTATTTGAAATAAGCATATTCTGAAGTCGTCCAAAAATAGTGTACTCTATTATAATATTAAGGTTATAACACAACTTACGAGTGACTATTTCAGCTGCTTCAAGTCCCAAGGATGCACTCTTACTGTAAGCTCTTATAAGGCCGGAGGCCCCAAGCAATGTTCCGCCGAAATAGCGGGTCACTACCACTACAGCGTCCTGCAAGCCCATACGTTTTATTACTTCCAGGGTAGGCATGCCGGCTGTTCCTGAAGGCTCACCGTCATCACTGTATCTCTGGACTAAGGTTTCGTTGTTTATACTGTAGGCATATACATTATGAGTTGCATTCCAGTACTTTGACCTCATTGCCTCAATAAACTCCAACGCTTCTTCTTCACATGTTACAGGACGAACATTAGCAATAAATCTAGACTTTTTTTCCTCAAATTCCGCTTCAGCGGTATTTAATATTGTTTTGTATTCAGCTAACAAATTAACCTCCCAAGTAGCTATCAGCACCCAAAGTTATGTAAACTTATTCTCAATATATTCTACTATATATCTAAAAACAGCACCCCCAAAACCCGGGAGTGCTGATACTTACTGCATTATAATACTTTAAACTTACTGCTAAGCCAGCTCTTTATATTTCGCAAAAGACAAATTTATAAGTGCTCTGTCCTGACTGTAAGTAATCTTCTCCAAAGCCTCTTCAATGGAAAAGTATCCGCCTTCACTGAAATTATCTTCTTTATTAACATCAAAATTATCATTAAGGGATTTCATTACATACCAGGTAATCTTGTTACAAACCGGACGCTGACGTGTTACAGAGAAAAATTCATAGTTGGTATTGCCTGCTGCTAAAATAATTTCGGCATCAATTCCCGTTTCTTCCTTTACTCTCCTTACGGCTACTTCATCGGGATAATCTCCGTTTCTGATGACCCCCTTTGGAAGTACCCATTCATCCTTCTCGTTTTTTAAAAGAAACACTTTCTCTCCAGAAAAGACCACTCCACCTGCACAGTTCCTAACAAGCATAATCAAAACCCCTTCCTGATAGAATTTAGTTTTTATTTAGTTGTCTGTTACTAATATAATACTCTAACTGGTGGATTTATACAACCATAAAATCCGCAAGCTTGCTAACTTTTTCCACTTTAACCAGAGCCTTTACCTTTATCCCGCCTTCCTCATATTCCTGATCAATTATCTGTCCGTTTTTGTATATATAAGGCATAACCCATCCGTCATTATACGGTATCAGAAGGTTTACCTCCTTGAGTTGATGCATAAAGCCTTCTGTTATCTTTTCCAACAGTTGTTCTATGCCATATCCGGTAGCAGCGGATATTTCGCAAACTGCCGAATAGCCCACAGTACTGATTCTTCTGCCGTCTTTTATCAAGTCCTGCTTGTTAAGTACCAGTATGGTGTTTTTAGTTGAAGCACCCAGTTCTTCAAGAAGTTTTTCTACAACTGATATATGCATTGAGACGTTTTCGTTTGAAGCATCTACCACGTGTAAAAGCATATCTGCGTGAACTGCCTCTTCCAGTGTTGATTTAAAGGCTTCAATCAGGTCATGGGGAAGCTTTCTGATAAATCCAACCGTATCAATGAGTACTGCTTCCCTTCCATCGCTCATCGTAAGCTGTCTGGCAGATGGGTCAAGGGTTGCAAATAGTTTGTCTTCAACAAATACCGATGAACCGCACATCCTGTTCATTAACGTTGATTTTCCGGCGTTGGTATAACCCACAATCGCTATTACCGGAGTATTGTTGCTGGTTCTGTTGCTACGCAGAAACTCTCTTCTTTTCTCCAACTGTTTCAATTCCTGCTCCAGACCTGTGATTCTCCTGCGTATATGCCTTCTGTCTACCTCCAGCTTTTTTTCACCGGGGCCTCGGGTTCCTATACCTCCTCCAAGCCTTGAAAGTTGGGTTCCCATACCCATAAGTCTCGGAAGTTTGTATTTAAGCTGTGCCAGCTCAACCTGAAGCTTACCTTCTTTTGAAACAGCTCTTTGTGCAAATATATCAAGTATAAGGGTTGTTCTGTCAACTACCCTTACCTTTATCATTTCCTCGATATTTCTTATCTGGGCCCCTGAAAGTTCATCATCAAATATCAGAAGTTGAACATCTCTTGCTTGACACATCAAAGAGAGCTCCTCTATTTTTCCCTTTCCGATGTAATAAGTAGAGTCCTCAGTTTGCTTTTTCTGCAATACCTTGTCTACCACCACTGCCCCCGCTGTTTTTGCCAGTTCCTCAAGCTCCTCCAGAGATTCCTGGGCATCCTTTGAGGTTATGTTTTCCAGCCTGCTTTGGGAAGTTTCCAAGCCTACAAGTATTGCAGTCTCTGCTTCTTCTTCATTTTCATATATTTCGCTTTTTGCCGAGGCATCTAATTCTTCTATTATTCTGTAGATATAGCTGAGACGAGTATCCCCTATGCTAAACGGCCCATAAATGTCAACGCCTTCCTCATGGTTAAAGCAACCTGTATAAATTTCTGAAGGCTGTCCATCCACAACACCTACGGCTATCATGGTATCCAGTCTCAGCTTCTGGAGTGTGCTTACGTCTACCTGAGACAACATTCCTCCTCCGCTAGGGTGGGTATGAATACACCTTATTGCAGACAGTCTTGCTGTTCCCCGTCTGCCGTCTACCTGAGGCAAAGTAACAGTTCCGCTGTCACCAATACTTATGTCTTCTACTACGCCTCTTCTGCTAATAAGCACGGATATTTCCCGATTTATTTCCGCTGATATTCTGGAAATAGTAACTGCAAGCTCCTCTGGAACCAAGTCTCTTGACCCGTACCTTTTATCGTATAAATCCTCCAACTCATGAAGTATTCTGTCCTTTATTGATTGTATATTACCATTAACTTTAATAAGATCAGCCTCCTCTATTGAATATAAAAGCCTACTTTGTAATTCCTGTTGATCCAAAGCCTCCGCCTCTGTTACTACCTATTTCCCCAACAGAATTAACAATGGTAAACTCCATTTTGGGTACAACCTGTAAAACTATCTGTGCAATCCTATCACCTTTTCTTATAATATATGTTCCCTTACGGTTTTCTTTTTCATCCAACGTAAAAGGCGACGTGGTATTGTCGGGAACATCCATATCCGAGCTGTTGGAAATTATTATACCCAACTCGTCTCTATATCCGCTATCAATTGTACCCGGTGAATTCGGGACTCTTAAAGGTGTTTTAAAAGATATTCCGCTGCGGGGCCTTACCTGAATTTCATAGCCCTCCGGTATTGCCAGTTTCAGCCCCGTGGGTACAACAACTGTTTGTCCGGGTGCAATTATGACACTCTCCGCTGCATAGACATCCATTCCGGCATCCCCAGCATTGGCGTATTTTGGTAAAACTGCATCTTCTCTGCATAATTCTATAAATATCTCAACTGACATTTTATTTCCTCCCCAGTAGTTTAATCTCGTTTGTTTTATGTAAACCATTTCGATACTTATACTCCCTTTTGGAAATGTCCCCTTGTGAAACCTGCCGCTTTAATCCTCTCAATTAATTTTTCCATATCAGGTGTAATTTTATCATGTCCAAGCAAACTTCTATATAAGGAACATATGCCGTGTATGTCCCTTTCAATTTCATCAACAAAATTAAGCCTTATATGTTCAATCCCTGTTTTGCTTATCTGCTCCGAAAGCTCGGGTGCAAAAAGTACGTTGGAATTAAATATTGTACTTCGGCAGTCAACACAATCGCTTTTAACAAGGAATTCCGCACCCTTTCTGTCACTAAGAGTATAGACTCCTTTTTTACAAAGCTTGCCACACTTCTGAGGCTCGCATTTTCCCACGCTTCCACCTATAGGACAGTATTCGCTGGTCATAACGGGGATTTTTCCGTATACCACTAGTTCAGTATCAAAAGCTTCAGGATATTTCATTTCAGTTATCTGAGACAGGTTCAATTCACAGGAAAGTGTCCCTCCGGTGAATCCCAGCTCTTTTAATTTATTCAAAGAATAACTGTTAATTATATTTATCGAATAGTCGCCAACTATTGGAACATTATTACCCAACTTTTCCCGTATTATTTTATAAACAGCAGGACTTCCGACCAAAAATCCGTCCACATCAGCAGAAACCTTTTGCAGATTTTTTTTCAGTATTTCCGTGTAATTCCCTCTTATAACAGCCGGGATATAGGCATATACTTCCTTCCCTGCCTCATGAATACTTTTTGCACGCAGCTCCCCATCATTTCCCATCATCTCCATAAATGGCATATACAATCTGTCAATATCTAAGTCTTTAAGGTCCATTCTGTCAGGGTAATCATAAAACATTGCGGATATTTTTTTATCTTTATTTATCTTCTGAACATTTCCCGGGAAATATGAAATTGATTTAAATGTTCTTTCATCAAAGTTATCTAATTCTTTTCTAAAGGATGATATTCTTTTTTGTTCCAGTTGTTCACCAGCGCTTCTTCTTATATTGTTAAGCTCACTTATTGGAATGACTGCATCCTCATCAAGGTCAAGATTAATGTCTACTATATCAAAAGGTGTTGAGCCCATCTTTTTCAATTGTTCAATGATCCGTTCCTTTGTCAGAGGCTTATTTACAGCCTTTTGAGGAAATTGCTCTCCTGTTGCTGAAACAATATTTCCATAAGCATCCTCCAAAGTTAAAAGCGATACTTGTCCGTATTTCATAGTGAAGTTTGCTTTTATGGGGGATTTCCTGCTTCCCTTTGAATAGGTTGCAGCCGCCTGTTCCAACATTTCCTTGTCTGAAGTCTTGTAGACTTTGCTTCCTTTCTGAATATTTCCTTTTATGACTGAAGCCCATACAGTATCACCCTTTTGGGCTTTCCTCACTAATCTCTTGTCCTTTACTATTTTTGTTATTATACCACCCGGACTTTCCTGAAACTTACTGCCTGACCATATTTCAATGCCGTCACCCATTCCCAGAATATTTTCAAGCTTTATGAGAACAGAATTTGTGTCTTTGTCCTGTGCAATTACACTGCCTAAAGGTGTTCCCCAGTTTTTTGGTTTTTCGTATGCCATCATCTCCGGCCCTGTTTTTCCTAAAAGGTAACCTTTAGAGAACCCTCCCCGATTAAAGCTTTGGAGCAGTTTATGTCTATCTTCCTGCGTTACTTTATGTCTACTTGACTTACTGTCAGTAATACCTTTTGTCTCATAAATTAAGTCAAGATATTTCCTGTAGGTACCAACTACTGAGGCCACATATTCAGGGCTTTTCATTCGCCCCTCTATCTTTAGTGAGGTTACCCCTGCATCAATAAGTTCAGCTAAATGATCTATATAGCAGATGTCTTTCGGGCTGATAAGATATCCGCTGCCAAAGTCACTGCCATCCTTCTTTATGGAATACGGCATTCTGCATGGTTGAGCACATTTCCCCCTGTTTCCGCTTCTTCCTCCTATCATGCTGCTCATATAACATTGTCCTGAAACACATATGCACAAAGCACCGTGGACAAAAGTCTCAATTTCAAGAGAGGTTTGTCCGCAGATACTTTTTATCTCTTGGAGATTCAGCTCCCTTGCAAGTACTATTCTTCCAAACCCCAGTGATTCTAAGGCACGTATGCCTTCAGTGCTGTATATTGTCATCTGCGTACTGGCATGTAATGTAATTCCGGGTATCAGTTTTTTCAAATTGGCAGCCAGTCCTATATCCTGTACTATAAAGGCATCTACACCCATTTCATATGCCTTTGCGGCATATTCTACCGCCTCCTGCATTTCTGAATCCAAAACCAGAGTATTCATAGTCAAAAAAATTCCGGCATCTCTGGTATGAGCATAGTCCAATGCTCTTTCCAACTGTTCCTCATCAAAATTTCCCGCAAACTGTCTGGCATTAAGCAGTTTCCCTCCAAGGTAAACTGCGTCTGCCCCATTTTCTATTGCAGCCAAAAAGGCATCATATGTCCCTGCCGGTGCCAATAGTTCTATTTTTTTAGCCAAACTGCTACCTCCAAATTCCATATAAGTTACACATTTCACTGTCCATTTTTTGAAAACAATTCAAGCACAAAGGGCATAATATCTGTCAGTGAATGAACCTCTGTCTTTACGTTTTCTGCTTTTTTGCCCAGCACTACCACAGGCACCTTGTTCATGGTATGAGTATGAACACTCAAGTCCTCAATATTCCCATGGTCGCTTGTTATAATTAGAACATCCTCTTCAAAATCCAGCTGTTTTAGCAATTCGTCAAAAAAGCTGTCTAGCCTATCTATTAATTTTACCGCTTCATAAAAATCCGCTTTATGGCCTTGTATATCAGTTAAAAAATGCTCGTACAATGTAAAATCATACTTTCTGCTAAGTTTGTATAGGTTTTGTGCTGCCTTCTGTGGTGTGATGGTATTAACCTCGTAACCGGACTCCTTTAGTATATCTCCTGTAATATCATGGTATACTCCGTTTTCATTTAAGAATTCTTTTACTGTCCTGAAATCGATTCCGGCTGCCATGCTCATGACAGATGTTACCGAAGGCCTGTGTTTCCTGTCCTTTACATTTAGCATGTTTTCAAGATACTCATCTCGATAAACATTTGAGCTGGTAACTTTATATCCCCTTTTTATAAGTTCACTGAATATATTTGATTTATATATAACCTTTTTAAGAGAAATGGTGGGTTGTCCGCTTAAATGCCTGTTGAGCACCTCAGGGGCATTTACTCCGGTAAATATGGTTGTCTGTCCCGTAGCACTTTGGGGAAGACCTTCCACTCCCATTGAAGCATCAGCCTGAAATCTGGCATTATCTATAAGTCGAGCAAGTACCTGTTGTTGTGTAGCATACACAGGATTTGCCGTCCTATCTTTTTCACCTATTCCCACTCCGTCTAAAAATGTAAAAATTACTTTCATGTCTTTCTCCTTAAAGAATTATTTTCATATATATTATATAATTCTTTGTAACACATTACCCTTCCTGCTCAAAAGGGTTTTCAACATTAAAAAAGCCAGAGAAATTAATATTTCCTCCGGCCTGCAATTAGTCAAAATATTTTTACATGTCATATCCTGCAAGGCTTTTCTGAGCGATTACCCGGTTATCCCTGCTTATAGAGTTTCTTACTTCTCCAAGTTCAGCCTCTCTCTTTGCCAATTCAACCTGCAAAGATGTGTTTTTGGCGGCCAACTCTTCATTTTGCTCTCTCAGTTGTTCAACTTCACTCTTTAGTTTTTCCATTTCGCTGACGAGTTCGTCTTTCTCTTTTTCAAGGGAAAGCTCTCTGGCCTTGGATTTGAAATAATCGTCACCTACGTTGATTGCCGTAAGTACCGCAGCCAAAGACGTGCTAAAGCTGCTGTTTCTTAGCATTATCTCATTCATCTTCTTGTCAATATATAGGCCAACCTTGTGTATGTATTCGTCAGGTTCACTTCCAACCAGAGTATAATCCTTGCCGGCTATACGTATAACAACCTTGTTTTTTGCAGTCAAGGTATATCAGCTCCTTCAAATTGCTAACCACACCCCTAATTATACTATATAGCACCATAATTCGGCAAATAAATTCTTATGGAAAGTTGAAATATTGTTGAATATTTGTACCAAATTTCCATCGCTTCTAATTTAACCCTTAACAAATGCAGCAAATGCTTTATCAGCCTTACCGATATGTTGTATAAGCCAATCTACCACCTGCTTGTTTATTGTGGAAATAAAAAGCGGACTGGCACCTTCCTGTTCAAACTGTTCCTTTAGTTTTTCGAAATTTTTCAGAAAATTATCATGTATCTTTCTGTGGGCATCTCTCTCAGGATAGTTGTACTTTTTGTGCATTTCCTGCTCATCAGTAAAATGAACTATTGTATAATCCTCAAGAAACTTAATTGTATTAACAACTTCCTCTTTCCCTTTTCCTTGTATACATGCTGTAAACAACTTGTCAATAGCTTCAAAAAGTTTCTTATGCTGATCATCTATTTCAGTTATTCCTATAGCAAGGCTGTCTCTCCATTTTATAGCCATTTTTCTGCCTCCAATGTTATCAAAAATTTGTATATATAATATGTACCCTGCTAAGTTGGTCTAAAACACTCATTTTTATTTCATTTTTGATATTTTTCCGGTTCTGGGGTCAAGCATTACAATCCAATATCCAAAAGCTCCGTATTTGGGCCTGAAGCCTTCCATTTGTACCCAACTACCCACACTATTAAAAGGATTATCATCTATACTATAAACGCCGGGTATACCACATATGAGCTTTTCCCTGCCGGGCTGTCTGTTATTTTTAATTCCCAGGATTATATATCTGTACTTGTAATGTGCAAGCATAACCTTGGGATTGAACAAAAGATACGTCTTAATGTTATTCCTGAAAAGAATGTTGTTAAGAAAGCCGGGGCTGTTGATCTTCCACCACCTAAAGCTCCTATTCCTTGTTCTAAAAGGGTTATATTCCTCAAAGCTGTTATCAAGTTCCTGTTTCAAAAGCTGCATATTAAATGAACGTTCCTCGTCTCCCTGCTGTTCCCCTTCTTCAGATTCATCTATATTAATAAATGAAATATCGTTAAAATCTTCCTCAATCCTCTTCCATACATTCTGGGCTTCCCCGGATTGCTCTGATTCTTCTGATTCTTCGAATTCTTCGGATTCCGATTCATCAGATTCCTCCGTCCCCCTCACTTCCTCTTCATAAGAATTTTGATATACACTTGATAAGCTCCCCTGGAATTTACTTGACAGGTCAGTAATAGGAGCATCCTTTTCAAAGTCCTCCCGTTCCTGCTCAGTACTTTCAGGTTCAGGCGTTTCAGAATGGTCTTCACATCCTTCTTCCTCAATAGTCCATGGCTGTATATTGATTTCCTCTGTTTCACTCATTACCTCGGCCTGTTCTATCAGGGTAATACCGGTTTCAGGTTCCTCCACTATTGGCTGATAGATAGCGGTTTCTTCAGTCTTTGGTTCCGGTGCTATATCGGTTTTTTTCTCAGGAGGCTGTTCCAGCAAGCTTTCAAATTCTTCCTTCCATATCTGTTCACCTTTTGTATATGCTACTAAAGGACACTTAATGTTTCCTGAGCCTTTATTATCAGCACTACGGCAAATTACTGCATATATATTTATATCATGTACATCAAGGTTATTTGAACCTATCCCTTCAGTCGGAAAATTTGATTTCATATCTATTCTTCCGTTAATTGGCTGTATAGGACATATATCTGTATATGTCAGCACATCGTCGCATTTATATATACCGTACAAATTATATAGTGAATCTTTTTTTACGGATAAATTATTCAGAGAAAGCTGAAAACGGGTATTATCACCGTTGATTTCCACTTTTATAAATCCGCCGGGGTTTTCCCAATTATTATCCATTGTCTTAAATATATGAAACTGTCTTTCATATGCATTTCCCATTGCAGATTTCTCCTTTTTTAAGCAGATTACTCCTAACAGTAAAAATATATGATATAAATAAAAAAATAAGACTATCTTTTTTGATA
>JAEYNY010000154.1 GCA_023412275.1 Bacillota bacterium | reverse complement strand
GTCCTGCAATGGGTAAAACTGCTTTTGCGTTAAACCTTGCCCAAAATGCAGCCGTACACAGCAATGTCCCCGTTGCAGTATTCAGCCTGGAAATGTCCAGAGAGCAGCTTGTAAACAGAATGCTTTGCAGTGAAGCAATGGTTGACAGTAATAGAATGAAAACGGGAAAGCTTGAGGACAACGACTGGCAAAAGGTTGCAAAGGCATTAGGACCGCTGTCCGAGGCGCCAATATTTATAGATGATACACCGGGTGTATCAATTACTGAAATAAGGGCAAAATGCAGAAGGCTAAAGCTTGAACACAATCTTGGGCTTGTGATAATAGATTACCTGCAGTTAATGCAGGGGAGCAGGTCAAAAAGTGAAAATAGGCAACAGGAAATCTCTGAAATATCTCGTTCTCTCAAGATTCTTGCAAAGGAAATAAATGTTCCGGTAATTACATTGTCACAGCTTAGCCGTGCTCCAGAAGCAAGAACTGATCACAGACCGATACTGAGTGACTTGAGAGAATCTGGAGCAATAGAGCAGGATGCCGACATTGTAATGTTTCTTTATAGAGATGATTATTATAATCCTGAAACAGAAAAGAAGAACATAGCAGAGGTAATACTTGCAAAACACAGAAACGGTTCTACGGGAACAGTAGAGCTTGTATGGTTGGGTCAGTATACGAAATTTGCAAATCTGGAAAAGTTCAGGCAATAAATATGGAAAAAGGAAATGGTTATGCTCAAACAGTTGGTTTTGAAAACCATTAAAAGTAAAGAGCTTATTAATTATGGAGAAGGCGTAATTGTGGGCATATCCGGAGGATATGACTCAGTGTGCCTCCTCCATGTCTTGTATTCTATTTCAAACGAATTGGGAATAAAAATATATCCAGTACACGTAAACCATATATTAAGGGGTGAAGAAGCCCTTAGGGATGAGAACTTCGTAAAAAGTTTTTGCTCTACTTTAGGCCTTGAGGTTTACGTAAAGCATATTGATGTTGCAAGAAAAGCAAAGCTTGAAAAAACATCTCTGGAGGAAGCCGGTAGAAATGCCAGATACGAGGCATTTAGCCTTGTTGCAGAAGAGTATGGGGCTTCAAAAATTGCTGTTGCCCATTCAAGAAATGACCAGGCAGAGACTATTTTAATGAGAATCTGCAGAGGTACAGGTTTGGAAGGTATCAGGGGAATGGAGTATAAAAGAGATAACATAATACGCCCCCTATTAGATGTTGACAGACTTCAGATAGAGGAGTATGTAAACGGGATTGGAATAGAGGCTGTTACTGACAGCTCAAATCTTCATACCGACTATTTCAGAAATAGAATAAGGCTTAATGTGATTCCAGTAATTAATGAAGCGTCTGGGTTGGATATTACTGAAAATTTACTAAGATTATCTAAAATAGTTGTAGCAGAGGATGATTATTTAAGATATAATTCTGAATTATACTATCAAAAAGCAGTTCTTTCTGAAAAGAGGATGTATACAGAACTGGATTTGAATGTATTAACAGAAATGCATCAAGCTGTCAGATTACGAGTATTAAGGATAGCTGTAGAAAAAACCTGTGGAACACTTAACGGGTTTGAGTACATCCATATGAATAAGATCGATAGCCTTATTGAGGATGGAAGGACTGGTGCTCAGATTGATTTACCTCATTCAATGGCAGTTGTTAGGACTTATAACTCTTTAATTTTAAAAGAACAGGGAAAAGTACTTCAGAAACAGTTTGAAAAAGTCCTTCAAATTCCTGGAGATACTGAAATACAAAATGAAGGTATAATTGTTAAAACTGAAATTTTACAGTTTAAATCCATTAAAAACTGCCGGGAATTTATAAATTGTAACGAAAAAGCTCATACTAAATTTATTGATTTAGATAAATTGACTTCATCCGGGGAAAATATACTGTTGAGAAATAGAAGAGACGGAGATGTTTTCAAGCCGCTTAAGTCAAATGGGACTAAAAAGCTAAAGGAATACTTTATAGATAATAAGGTTCCGAGAGATATTAGGGATATGATTCCGCTTTTGGCATTGGATAAAGAAGTAGTATGGATAGTGGGAAATAAAATAAGTGATAATTATAAAGTAACTGACAATACTAGAACTGTATTGAAAATTTCTTGTATTCCAGAGAAAAAATAAAAAGATTTCTTTATATCAAGGGGGATTGGCATTAGATGGATGTAATAGAGAGAGTATTGGTTTCAAAGGAACAGTTGGACAAACAGGTTGAAGAACTTGGAGCTAGAATTTCAAAAGACTACGAAGGACAGGAGTTAGTTATTATTGGGGTTCTTAAAGGAGGATTTATTTTTCTTGCAGACTTAGCCAGAAAGATAATAATTCCTGTTGACCTGGATTTTATGTCAGTATCAAGTTACGGTAATTCCTCAAAATCATCAGGAGTTGTAAAAATAATAAAGGATGTTGATACAAATATTACCGGCAAGCATGTATTGATAGTTGAGGATATCATAGATACAGGTCTTACACTCAGCCACTTGGTAGAACTTCTCAAAACAAGAGGGCCCCTGAGCGTAAAGATTTGTGCGGCACTTGATAAGCCATCAAGGAGAAAGGTTGACCTTAAGGTTGACTATAAAGGAATTGAAATACCTGATGAGTTTGTAGTTGGTTACGGACTTGATTATGCGGGTAAATACAGAAATATACCTGAAGTGTGCGTATTAAAAAGGGAAGTGTACACTGAAAAATAAAATTTATTACTGATTATGGTGTTTATTGTGTTTTATATGTGTATATGCTAATATAATATATACTGTACAAATTGGAATAATAAGCTAATAGAATAAAGCAATAGTGTTGTTTCTGCAATATATCCAGGAATGGCAACCGTATTTTTTCGGGTGTTTGTATTAAAGTTTGAATAATAACTCAGTGAGCGAAATGAAGTTAGAAGGCCTTTGAGTTATAATTTGATACCTGGGTCTAATTAAGGAGGGAGATATTTGAAATATTTTAAGGGTATCAGTTTTTATATAATTATTTTTATACTTATTTTGGTTATAATAACCTTTTTTACTGCTACTGATAATCCACCTAAAATGAGTTACTCTCAATTGTTAACGGAAATGAAGGCCGGGAATGTAAAGAGTATAGGTTTACAAACAGACACGGCTACAATTGAATTGAAGAAGCCAAAGGAAAATAACAGGACTAAATTTGTGGTTATTGTCCCTCCGGATGTTACATCTGCATCTGATAGATTTACAGCTGCATTGGATAGTAACCTTATTGAAGATTTTCATGTAACACAGCCTCCTCAGCCGCCATGGTGGGTGTCGATGCTGCCGACTGTAGGTCTGGTAATAATATTAATTCTGATATGGTTCTTTTTCATCCAGCAGTCTCAAGGCGGAGGCGGGGGCAACAGAGTTATGTCCTTTGGAAAAAGCCGTGCAAAAATGACTGTTGACGATAAGAAAAAAGTTACTTTCGAGAACGTAGCCGGCGCAGATGAAGAAAAAGAGGAACTGGCAGAAATAGTTGAGTTTTTGAAAGCACCAAAGAAGTTTGTTGAACTGGGTGCCAGAATACCAAAAGGTGTACTCCTTGTCGGACCTCCCGGAACCGGTAAAACACTCTTGGCGAAAGCTGTATCAGGTGAAGCCGGAGTACCTTTCTTTAGTATCAGTGGTTCCGACTTTGTTGAAATGTTTGTGGGTGTTGGTGCGTCCCGTGTACGTGATCTTTTTGAACAGGCAAAAAAGAATGCCCCATGTATTGTATTCATAGATGAAATTGATGCTGTAGGCCGTCACAGGGGTGCCGG
This sequence comes from Bacillota bacterium, assembly GCA_023412275.1. GTDB lineage: Bacteria > Bacillota > Clostridia > Acetivibrionales > DSM-1351 > Ruminiclostridium. The sequence goes on along the minus strand of JAEYNY010000154.1, from coordinate 8,608 downwards.
ATTAGGCGGAGGTCATGATGAAAGAGAACAGACCCTCAATCAACTTCTTGTAGAGATGGATGGTTTTGGAATAAACGAGGGAGTAATTATACTTGCGGCAACAAACAGACCCGATATTTTGGATCCTGCTTTGCTAAGACCAGGTCGTTTTGACAGACGTGTTGTTGTTGGTTTGCCAGATATAAAGGGTAGAGAGCAGATATTAAAGGTTCATTCAAGAGGTAAGCCATTAGCAGATGATGTAAAGCTGGACGATCTTGCTAGGATTACTCCGGGCTTTACGGGAGCAGACATTGAAAACCTTTTAAACGAAGCTGCTTTGCTCACTGCAAGAGCAAATAAGAAAAAGATAGGAAATGAAGAGATAAAAGAAGCCGCATTCAAGGTAATGATGGGACCTGAAAAGAAGAGCCGCGTTATGAGCGAGCATGACAAGAAGGTTACTGCATTCCACGAAGCAGGTCACGCAATTGCAATAAGGCTTGTATCATCTAGTCAGAAGGTAGATAGAGTATCTATCATACCGGCAGGTATGGCAGGCGGGTATACCGCAAGCAGACCTCAGGAAGATAAGAGCTACCATACCAAGTCTCAGCTGATTGAAGAAATAATTATTGCACTTGGTGGAAGAGCTGCTGAGGACATTATAATGGATGAAGTCAGTACTGGAGCATCAAGTGACCTTAAAAAGGTTAATCAGATTGCAAGAAATATGGTTACAAAGTATGGTATGAGTGAAAAGCTTGGCAATATGATTTTCGGAAATGAGAATGATGAAGTTTTCATTGGAAGGGATCTTGCTCAGGCTAGAAACTACAGTGATGAGGTTGCAGCAATAATTGACAATGAAGTTAAAAGTATCATTGACGGTGCATATGAGAGAACCGTGTCTCTATTGAAAGAAAATATCGCCAGACTCAATAAACTTGCAGAAGTACTTCTTGAGAAGGAAAAAGTTGAAGGTGCAGAGTTTGAGGAGATTTTCGAAAGTGTGACACTGGGAGCTTCATCACAAACACCTCAGTTGGAAGGTTAACTTTAATAGATTGTAAATATTTAGGGGGTTGCTTTTACAATGGGCAAGCCCCTTAATTATACTTATTTCACATGGGAGGATATTATTCACATGGAACTACAGGTTGGTATAATAGGGAGCACAGAGGTACTTGTTTCGGAGGCTAATACTGCAAAAACTATGGGAAGCGGGAGCCTTGATGTTTTTGCAACACCCGCCATGATTGCTTTGATGGAAAAGGCTGCTTCAATGGCTGTACAGAATTATATTGAGGAAGACAGCTCCACAGTTGGAACTATGATAAATATAAAACATATTGCTGCAACCCCTGTGGGAATGAACGTAACTGCAAGGGCAGAGCTTGTTGGAATTGACGGAAAAAGGTTGGTATTTACAGTTGAAGCTTTTGACGGAAGGGATAAAATAGGAGAGGGACAGCATGAGAGATTTATTATAAAGGCTGCAAAGTTTATGTCAAAGGCAAACAGTAAATTAAATGAAGAATAGTAATTAACTTCTATTGACTAATAGACCAATATATGGTTAAATAAACATAAAAGTTAATATTTAATCCTTATCAAGAGAGGTGGAGGGAATGGGCCCGATGAAACCCGGCAACCAGCATAGCTTTGCATGGTGCCAATTCCTCCGGGGTTTAGCCTGGAAGATGAGGGGTGTTATTGATATAAAACATGACAAACCTCGAAAGAGGTTTTTTTATTTTATAAAAAAATCTCTGATTAATTAATTTTTATTAAATAGGGGAGGTAGTATTGTAATGACAAAAAGGCTTTTTACTTCAGAATCAGTAACAGAGGGGCATCCAGACAAAATCTGTGATCAGGTATCTGATGCGGTATTGGATGCAATTTACGAAAAGGACCCTCAAGCAAGAGTTGCGTGCGAAACAGCGGTTACAACCGGTATGGTAATGGTAATGGGAGAAATAACAACAAACTGTTATGTTGATATCCCTAAGGTAGTAAGAAACACAATCAGAGAAATAGGATATGACAGAGCAAAATATGGATTCGATTGTGATACATGTGCTGTATTGACTTCTATAGATGAGCAGTCATCAGATATTGCTATGGGTGTTGATAAGGCTCTCGAAGCAAAAGTAGGTGAAATGAGCGAAGAGCAGATTCAGGCTATAGGAGCTGGTGACCAGGGAATGATGTTTGGTTTCGCATGCGACGAAACACCTGAGTTGATGCCTATGCCTATAATGTTAGCGCACAAACTTACTTTGAAGCTAAGCGAAGTAAGAAAGAATGGAACTATTAAGTATTTAAGACCTGACGGTAAATCACAGGTTACTATAGAGTATGATGGGGACAAGCCCGTTAGAGTTGATACTGTAGTTATATCAACTCAGCATGGAGCAGAAGCCGACCATGATACTATAGAAAAGGATATTATGGAACATGTAATCATCCCGGTAATTCCTAAGGAATTGTTGGATGAGGGAACAAAATACTTCATTAATCCTACAGGAAGATTCGTAGTCGGAGGACCTCAAGGAGATTCCGGCCTTACAGGAAGAAAAATCATAGTTGATACTTACGGTGGATACGCTAGACACGGAGGCGGTGCTTTTTCAGGAAAAGACCCTACAAAGGTTGACCGTTCCGCTGCTTATGCTGCAAGATATGTAGCTAAAAACATCGTAGCAGCAGGAATAGCTCGCAAATGCGAAGTTCAGCTTGCATATGCCATTGGTGTTGCAAAGCCTGTATCAGTACTTGTTGATACCTTTGGAACAGCTGTTATACCTGAGGAGAAGATTTCAGAATTGGTAAACAAGCATTTTGACTTAAGACCGGCTGCTATTATAAGCAAACTGGATTTAAGAAGGCCAATTTACAGAAAAACAGCAGCATATGGTCATTTTGGAAGAGAAAATGCAGAATTTTCATGGGAAAAGACCGATGTAGCTGATGCATTAAGAAAAGAAGCAGGATTATAAAAAATATATTTTTAAATAAACATAAAAGGGGTACAATTTCACGGCTAGTAAGAAGCTGCGAAATTGTACCCCTTTTTAAAATAGCCTATTTGTAACAAAACGTACCATTAATTCATAAAATGTGGTACGAGGAATGTTACAGGAGGAGTTATATGACAGATATTAGCTACATAATTTTGGGACTATTTTCTATATATGGTGTTATAAGTTTTTTCAAAAGTATATTCAGATTGTTGGAAAACAAAAAGTATTATGTTGAAAAAGCAAATCTTGTTCTCTTGGTTAATGACCAGGAGGAAAATATTGAAAGAATAGTCCGTGAAGCCATGATGAGCAAATTTGTAAGAAATATAGCCATAAACGGGAGTTTTATAGTTATTGATATGAAATCAAAAGATCAAACTTATAAAATACTTAAAAGGCTTGAAAAACAGTACCCACTGGTTGAGGTTTGCAGTTTTGATGAGAGGGAAAGCATTTTTTATAAATGAATGTAGAAACACCACCACGGTATCCTTCTTGTAGCACTATACAAAATAGGTTAAGATATATATGTTACAAATAAAAGTAATAGGGACAAGCACTTATTTTACAGTTTTGGAGGTTACCGTGGCAACAGGACAATTTCAACAGCAAAGATGGTCATTTGACAGTTACCCTGTGGGGACAGCACTAAGCATAATTGGCCGATTTGACTATAAAATATATGAAAATGCAGATAATGGCTATAAAATCTATACTTTTGATATAGAAAAAATTATTGATGAGGATGGATTTGAGCATGAAGCTCAGGATCTTATAAGTGTAACAGGATACTATGAGGTGAATGACCATTGCGCGGTTTTGCCCTGTAAAATTGTCGGAACTGTGGGGGTATACAAAGGTGAAAAACAGCTTAAGGCTGAAACTGTGGAATTTATTGAACCTGCTACTGATGAAGGAATAATAACCTTTCTATCCTGTGGAATAATCAAAGGCGTGGGAGAAAAAACAGCAAGAAATATCGTTGTGGGCTACAAAAGTGCTTCAGGCTTCGTTGAGGGTTTTGGAAGCAACACATTGGAGATTATTAAAAACGAACCGCTGTCTCTGGTTAAAATAAAAGGTATATCTGCTGATAAAGCAAGACTTATCCATGATTCCTATATGGAAAATATGGAGTACCAGAACGTTATGATTTTCTTTCAAAAATTTGGGGTATCATCAGCTAAGGCAATGAAGATCTACAATACTTTTAAAGGAACATCCATTGCTATTGCGGAGCAGAACCCATATATGTTTACGAATATAAAAGGTTTTGGGTTTAGAACCTGTGACGAAATAGCAAAAAAATTGGGAATAGATTCCCATTCCATATTTAGAATGGAAGCTGCCTTAAAAAGCGTGTTGGAAACAGCTGAAACAGAAGGACATTGCTACTTATACCGACAACAACTTTTACAGGCAACTTCCAAAGCTTTAAGTGATAATGCTGATAAAATCAGCGAGGATGAACTGGAAGAAGCCTATAAGCGAATGATAAAAACGGGACTTCTTGTAAACATAACATATGAAGAAAATGAAGACAGATGTGAAGCTGTTTACACAAGGGAAATGCACAAGCTTGAATACGAGACTGCACTTGCCATTAAAAATATAGTAAAGTGCCAGCCTGACATTAGTGTGGTACATGTGGACAAGTTGATAGAGGAGTTTGAAGAGCTGAAAGGCTTTGAACTTGAAGCCATGCAGAAGGAGTCGGTTAGAGCTGTTTTTGAAACAAACATGCTGATACTAACTGGTTCTGCCGGAAGTGGAAAAACTACTACTGTAGAATGTATGATATATGTATTGCAAAGAGTTTTTGAGAACCGTGAAGAAATGAGTTTTATGCTCGCAGCGCCTACAGGAAAAGCTGCTAAAAGACTTACAGAAATAACGGGTTTTGAAGCGATGACCATACATCGGCTTCTTCAATTTTCTTACGAAAATAAGGGTTTCTTTTACAGACAAGGCAATGAACTTCCATATGACCTAATAGTAATAGATGAAAGCTCAATGCTTAGTATAGATCTGGCCCATGCATTATTTACTGCTATTTCACCTGGGACAACAGTAGTCATGATTGGCGATACGCAACAGCTCCCTTCGGTAGGTGCTGGAAATGTACTTGATGATATGATAAAAAGCGGAGTTATTCCTACGGTTAAGTTGAATGTTATAAAGCGCCAGGCAGACGGGTCTGGCATTATTACAAATGCCAACAGGATTATTAATGGCGAAATGCCGGAAATAATCAATCAAAACAAGGATTTCTTTGTAATTGAAGAAGATGATAAATACAGGGTTGTCAAAAAGACTCAGGAAGCATTAAACAGGCTTATGACAGCCTATAACCATACAATAGATGAGATTCAAATAATTTGCCCGCAAAAATCTTCAGAAATAGGGACGTATGAATTAAACAAAGCCATACAGGAGATGGTTAATCCGGCAGCAGCAAATAAGCAGGAAATAAAAAGAGGAAATAGCGTCTTCAGAGAAGGAGACAAGGTTATTCACCTAAGCAATAATTACGAAACTCCACACTATCAGAGAGACCCTGAAACAGGAAGATATTTTGCTGAAGAGAACTGTGGAATCTTTAACGGAGATATTGGGAGGATTATTGAAATATCTAATATCAAAGAAATTGAATCAGAGGATGAGGATTCAAACGCACCTGAAAAGAAGGTGGCGGTTCAGTATGATGATTTTATAATAATTTATCATGTAAACGAACTTGAGGAGATAGATTTGGCATATTGCCTGACAGTTCATAAAATGCAGGGGTCTCAATGTGAAGCCGCAATCATACTATGTCATATGAGAAACTATGTTATGCTGAACAGAAATCTAGGATATACAGCTGTTACAAGAGCAAAAAAAATGGCATGTATTATAGGACAAAAGAAGGCAATAAAATTAATGAAAGAAATTCAATGCTGTGCGACCTTTTAAAGATTGGATAGCCCGGTGTGTCATAATAAATTGGTTTGTTGCACAAAAATAAAAAATGATGTAATATTAAGATATACTGTAATTTTCTAATGAAAACAGGGGGAGGAAAGTATTATAGCATTTATCGAATACATCTTTCCTCCGAGGTGTGCACTCTGCAACACGGTTTTGAAGGCAGGAGTGCCAATATATATTTGTGAAAAATGTGTCGGGGAGATAGACTATTATAAAAATTCAATCCTATCATTAAATCTTCCCGTGGGAATAGAAAACTATTGTGATGGCATACTCTGTGTGGGCAGATATTCAGATTGTCTGAAAGAGGCTGTTAGAAGGTTTAAATTCAGTAATAAGTCATCATATTACCGAGCGTTTGGTAAATTATTAGCTTTAAAAATAGAAAATACAAGGCAATTAGTCAGTTTTGATATTATTGTTCCCGTTCCATTACATATTAGCAGGCAGAAGCAGAGAGGCTACAATCAAGCAGAACTGATGGCAGATCAGATTGCTAAAACAATAAAGATACCCTGTCGAAAAAATCTACTGATCAAGAGTTCTGCTACAAAGAGCCAAAGTATGCTGAAAAGAACCGAACGGTTATTAAATCTCGAAGATGCATTTGTGGTTGTTGATGATGGATTAATAACCAACAAAAACATATTATTAATTGATGATATCGTGACTACAGGAAGTACTGTTAATCAATGTTGTAAGGCGCTAAAGCAGGCTGGTGCCGAAAGTGTTATAGCGGGGGTTATTGCAACTACCAGAAATTATTGATACTGGGTTATCAGCTTAAATTTTGAGTATAATTGTTTGGGGAGGGATAGACATGCCAGATTTAAGAAACTGCAGAAGATGCGGCAGAATGTATAATTATATTGGCGGGGCTCCTATTTGTCAGGACTGTAAGAATGCCGATGAAGAAGTCTTTAAAAAGGTTAAGGATTATTTGTATGATAATCCCGGTGCAACACTATCACAGGTAGCTTTAGATGTTGATGTGAGTGTGGAAAAGATAAAGTTGTTTTTGAAAGAAGGACGTCTGGAGATTACGGATGATTCCAACATAATTCTTGAGTGCGAAAGATGCGGAAAATCTATAAAGACAGGAAGATTTTGCAGGGAATGTCAGAACGAAGTCAGCATCGATCTCGAAAAGACAACTAGAATAATTCATCCAGATACTTCCGAGCAACTGAAGGCTAATGGCATTGGAATGAGATATTTAAACAAAAAGATATAAAACTAACTTACTGCGAGGGTATAATTATACCCTCGTTTTTTAATGCCTAAAATTACTTATAATTTATTTAAGATTTAAAATTATATTTACAAATAAAAAGCAATACTAAATAAATTCAATAATCTGTCGATAATATTTATATAGGTTGGATTTTATTGTGCACTTTAGAAAGTAGGTGTTTTAGATGAAGATTTCAGGTGACGTTTACAATGTTTCAAAGGTATACAACACTCAGAACCATGTAGGAGCTGCTAATCAGGTGAACTCTGTCAAAGCCAAAAAGGATGTTATATCTATTTCGGATAATGCAAAGGATCATCAGATTGTATTCAAGGCCCTTAAAGAGGTTCCCGATGTTAGGCAGAACAAAATAGATGAGTTTAAAGAGGTGTACCATTCCGGAACATACAATGTAAGCGGACAGGAAATTGTAGAGAAGCTTGGAAAAGCGATGATAGACGAGAAGGCATAAAGAGAGAGTCTATTTATTGGGAATGCTAAAGTTCGGAGGTACTGAAAATGGATACAGGATTACTAAAAGAGTTAACGGACATTCTTAACAAGGAAAACGATATCTACGATACATTCTTAAAGCTATCAAACAATAAGACAGATTTGATTGTAAGTGGTAATGTAAGTGAACTTGAAAATATTGTTAAGATTGAGCAATCACTGATAATTAAGATAGCAAAATTAGAAGACAAAAGAGAAAAGATTGTTGAATCCTTGTCCACAGTCCTTGGTAAAAACCCGAAAGAAATAACAATATCGGAGCTGGCCTTGTGTTTAGGACAGGAGGAAGCTGCGGAGCTTAAAGAATGCCAGGAAAAAATACTTAATAATATAAACGGTTTGAAAGTTAATAATGAGCTTAATTCAAAACTTATAAAAAATTCTCTGGAGGATATTGATTTTTCTATAAATATGATGACAAGTGTGGGGACTGTTACAAACAGTTATGGCAGTTCAGGAAATGCAGACGAGGTAAAAAAGAGAAACTTGTTTGACGTTAAGCTTTAATTAGACAGAACAATGTTTTAGGGGGACAGCAAAATGGCTGTAGGATTTTCCAGTTATGAAATAGCACGATCCGGATTGAAGGTAAGTGAGAGAGGATTGTTTGTTACAGGACACAACCTGTCAAATGTTCACACTCCCGGGTTTACCCGGCAGCAGGCAATTATCGAGACAAATCCTTATATTACCGAGTACGGTAAGAACGGTAAATTATTTCAATATGGGTTGGGTGCCGATATTCAGGAAACAAGGCAGATCAGGCATACATTTCTGGATATAGTATACAGACAGGAAAATACTACTCAGGGCTACTGGGATACCAGAAGCAAGGCATTTCAGGATGTAGAAGCTATTCTGAATGACCCTATGGGTGATGGCC
>JAEYNY010000134.1 GCA_023412275.1 Bacillota bacterium | reverse complement strand
AATATGACTATAATGTAAATCAGAGAGCACAATGGGATAAGGAGGCCAAATCCAATGGCTGGAATGTTGTATCCATGAAAAATGAGTTTAAACAGATATTTTTAAAAGAAACAACAAAAAAATAAATTAACAAATTATCATATAAATTTTTAGCCAACTTAATATAACAAAACAAATGTTAAATTGCTTAAAACAATAGGTCAGGTATAGATTAATTCTATATTTGGCCTTTTTATTTTTACTTGGAATGCGATATGAAACTTGAACGTTGACAACAGATGTGCGACAATCTGCTGTGCTCATGGGTAATATGTTTACGTTGAAAAACGGGGTGCAAATCCTCAAATGTGCAATCAAACTTATTTCCTGCAAGTATATTATATTACAGGCTTAACGAAAGTACTAGAAAAGGCACTGATATATTTTCATTAGCGGCTACGATAGCCGATCATGATTCGTTGAAAACTGAATAGTGCGGTAAGGATTGAAACTTGACATAGAAACATGCCAAATGTAGTATTATTTGTAAATGCGTTACTTTTTATCAGTATCGTTTAAAAGCATGAATTAGAGATTATTTATAATTGACGAGGTGAATAGAATGGAAATGCGGAAATTGACTATCAATGATTATGATGAAATATATGCCTTTTGGCGGGCAACTCCTGGGATGGGTTTAAACGATATTGATGATTCAAAAGAGGGGATTGACAAGTATTTAAAGCGTAATCCTAATACGTGCTTCGTTGCGACTATATCGAATAAAATTGTAGGTATTATATTATCAGGCCATGATGGACGGCGAGGCTATATCTATCATACTGCTGTTTCTTTGAACTATAGGAACAAAGGCATCGGGAGTGCTTTAGTAAACGCAGCAATAGCTGCATTGCATGATGAAGGAATTAGCAAAGTAGCACTCGTAGTTTTTAAAAATAATGAAATAGGAAATATGTTCTGGGAATATAGGGGCTTCAACGTAAGAGAAGACTTGAATTATAGAAATAAAGCATTGACTGGTCTGAAAAGAATAGATACATGAATTTCTATTTATTTGTTAAGATTATAAGCATAATCAGGAGTTGCTTTATTTCACAATGTTTCTATATCGAATCATTTTATTACCGCACATTCAGTTAACTGGAATGCGGTTTTTTACTGCTCATTTTAGGGCGCAGTTTGAATATTGCATGATATAAAGAGGTAGTTTAAAATATAAGAGTATTACTGATTAACAATAAAGAATTGGTACAGATTACGAGAGTAGCAGTGACGCCGATGATATTTGATACTGAATAATAAATTGTGCAGCTAAAGGGGATATGACTATGAGAAAATACATAATTGCTTATTTAGTAATAATAGCATTGTTGACAGGCTGTTCGGTACAGAGTGTTCCAAAGCAGAATGATTCAACTACGAAATTAACAGAAAATAGCTCGTCTATAGAAACCGCATCTCCTAGTGAAAATCAAACCGATATACCAAGCAAGCTTACAGCTCAAGCGTCAAGTAAACCAACTGAATCGTCTCCTTCAGAAGGAAAGTACAAGGAAATTAAGGTAGCCGGGGGAGACACAAGCGGAACAAGAAAGCCTATGGTTGTAGTTGATATTGGATATGGTGGCAGAGAATACTGGGCCTACACCAATCAATATGGACAATTAATCAGGGTTACAGCTAAGAAGATTATTCTTCAGGACGCAAAAGTGGAGCCGGTGCTTGAAAATGGCAGATACTATAAAGACGAAGCAAAGGTTCCTGGTACTGAGCGGGCAGACCTGGATCAGGGACATGTCATTGCAGACTCCTTGGGTGGAGTTTCAAATGCTTACAATATAACACCGCAGGACAGTACATTAAACCGTTATGGCGATCAGGCGTATATGGAAAAAAACATTAGGGATGCAGGTGGTTGTACTAATTTTGAAGCTATCATTACGTATCCCAATACAAAGACGCAAATTCCTAATCATTATCGTTACACTTATACATTAAAGGGAAATGTTATCACTGATGACTTTGATAATGTTAATCCTGATAAGGTAAATAAGTCTTTGAATGAGAAATCGGCAGAAAAGCCAAAGACCACTCCCAAACCGTCTACTACAGATAAGAATCATAACATTGATGCTATAGATAAAAATCACAATGGTAAGGTGACAATAGCTGAAGCAAAAGCAGCTGGGTTTAAGATGCCAATCACAAAGGAACACTGGTTGTATCAATATATGGATGATCGTGATGGAGACGGTATGGTAGGCGAGTAAAAATTCAAAAATGGATAATTAAATATTTAATCAAAACAGCAGGCACATTACTCTGAGTGATGAGTACATAGTAGAAAGCATAGTACACAGCAAGGAGGGCATTGACTACATTCCTTCCAGTATAAAACTTTACGTGGCTGACTTGTTTTTATCAAATGTAATGTGTAGGGAGCAAGTGTTGAACAGGATACTGAAAAAAGAATTATTCAGTAAGTATGATTATATAATTATCGACTGTCTGCCGAGCCTTGGCATACTTCTTACAAATGGACTTGCAGCAGCAGACAGCCTCATAATTCCTGTACAAGCACAAAAGTTTGCTCTGGATGGATTAGTACAGCTGGAACAGGTATATGACATGGTTAAGGTAAATGTAAATCCTGAACTTAAAATTGATGGTGTTATTTTGACTAGGATAAAGGCCGTATTAGTTTTAACAGTGTATCTATGGAATCTGACGTTTCAAAGGCATATTTGTATTACAATCAAGGAATTCGCGAAAGAATCGAAACATTAAGAAAGCAGCAAGAAGGCTTATCTTCACCCAAACAGGAAAAAAGCAAATGACTGATGCCAGTAAGGATGTTCTCATTGCAGCAAAAAATAAGCGTATTAAGGATCTAGAGGTTGAAAACAAACGCTTGAAAGATGAACTAATGCATCTTCGTGGAAAGCTTTATGATAAGATTTAATTAATAAATGGAAGTACTAGAAACATTGGTGATGATGCAGAAACAGTATAAAAGTACACAGCTTTAGTCGAATGTAATGTGTAAGAATGTTTATATAGCGAATGAAAGACAATTGCATTATAAGTGGAAGGGATAAAAGTATGAACTATAGTGATGTACAGCAAGTTGCTAAAAATACAATGAGTTATTTAGAATATAAGATTAAGCAAGGTATGACCGTAAAGCAAATAGTTAAGATGGCAGAAGATTATATGTTATATTCGGGTATATTATCTTTTTGGTACTATGGAATAGGTGCATTTGTTTTTCCAGGTGAAGATACGGTTCTCTCAATTTCTGGGCGTGATTATATTCCTTCAGATCGAGTAATTGCAAAAAATGATATTGTAACAATTGATTTAAGTCCTCAATCTCAAAATATATGGGGAGATTATTCACGAACACTGATTATAGAAGATGGAATAGTTGTTAAAAATCATGATTATATATCAAATCAAGAGTTTAGAGATGGCTTGATAATCGAAAAAACGCTTCATTCTAAATTGTTTGATTTAGTATCACCAGATATGACATTTGAAGAATTATATTTTTTTATGAACGATCAAATCAAGTATTTAGGATACAATAATTTGGATTTTTTAGGGAACTTGGGGCATTCAATTGAAACAGAAAAAAATAATAGAATTTACATTGAAAAGGGAAATAAAACAAGGCTCTCAGCCGCTTTGATGTTTACATTTGAACCACATATAAGAAAAAGTGGCTCTAAATTTGGTTTTAAAATGGAAAGTATATATTATTTTAAGGATGGATCGTTAATTGAACTATAAAAGTTATCAGCATGATCTCGCATTATTTATATTTTATGATTTAAATTACTGTTATGAATTAAGAGATATTAATAAACAAGTGAATAGAATTTAAAAGTTAGTACCGTACTAATTCTGAAAAATGAAAGTGCGGTACTTTTTGTCGGTTAGTTCGCAATATGGTGGGATAGCGTAGTAAGAAAGCTGAACGTTGACAACTGGATAGTGCGGTAAGGATTGAAGTGTAATAAAATACAATATATAGTGTGAATTTATCTCAAAAATCTGAGAATGGGGGTGTTAATATGAAAAAATATGAGTACAAATGTGTTGGTATTGCAGGAGGTGCAGAAAAAACAGCAAGAATACTGAATGAATATGGACAACAAGGTTGGGAATTAGTATGTGTATGGTGGGCTTGGCATTATCTAAAGAGAGAATTAGGGTCTTAGAGAATTTAGTTATTTCAAGTTTCCCATATATATTGCGATGATTAATTTATTTTTGGCTTGAGAGGTACATCATGAATAAACAGACTGCATTACATATTTCAGAAAGGGCTTGCCCCTCTATTTCTTATCGAATTAGAAAAGAAATATTTCATGAAGATATTACAAAGCCTGATATGAAGGCATTACAATCTAAAATCCTTAACGAGTCAGAAATTTTGCGTATATTTTCACTTAAAAAACAAGATGGTTGGCTTGGAGGTTTGTTTCATGGCGTTGATGAACCTGAATGTAGTATAAGATATCTTATAGAAAAGGGAGTGGAACCAAATCACCCTATTATTCAAAATGCTTTAAATGCGATTATTGCGAGAGGTGATAAATTTGATGAAGGCAGCATGTATAGAGTTGGAAAACCATTGGACAACTTACATATCGGTGGTTCTAAATTAATAAAGGCATGTGTTTTCGCTTACACTGGAAACGAGAATTATGATTTTGTCAGAGAACAGATTAATGAATCACTTGATGTGTTTAGATATGTGTGTGGTGTTGAGAGTATTGCAGATATATATGATGATTACAAAGACAAATTGGTATTTAAAAGTGGAGTAATGTGGCCATGTATATATCATTTGAGATTGCTTGCAAATACGAATAACTGGAAAAATACTAAAAACCAAGAAATGATGGAGAAAGCTATTTCAAAGCTTACTGATTTATCACCAATTCCAAATGTTAAATTACTTTATAGTCACCAAATTATTTCACCTGCTTCTGCATTTATGAATAATTTTAATGATGATATGAACAGTCTTAGCGCAAAAGAATGGATGATTTGGTTTCATCGGACAGAGCTAATTGCAAGGCTCGGTATAGCAACGAGAATAAGTCCCATAAAAAGGCAGATTGATTTCGTCAACAATTTATTGAAGGAAAATGATGGTCTATTTATTAAGAAGTTAAATCATTACTATTTCACGAAGTGGACTCAATATATAGGTTTAGCACTTGAAGACAATTGGAAGTCTTCGGATAAAATAGCAAATGATTTAACATTTAGATGTTTAATTATTAATTCAAAACTTTAGGGCGCAAAATGATATATCAAGAATCAATCTAGTACCGCACATTCAGATAACGAATGTGCTTTTTTATGAAGAAATTAGTTCAAAAAATGAATATTATCTGACAATTTTAGAATGGAGGTTACTGTAATGGCAAATGATCCTTATTATAAAAATACGAATTAGTTTATTGAGAGCATTTAAAATTGTAACGAATGTCATTTAAATTTCAAACAGCATACGGTAGTAGATAGATTATAAGAAGAGTGGCTATCCATTCAGAATCCCGCATATCTGTCTTTTTACCTGGAACATTCTTCATATCTCTGGCATTCACAAAAATAAGAGTTATGTCACCACCATAAGACTGTTGTAAGATTTCATTGATAGGTTGCCAGTAGATGCCAGTACTTTCCATTTTCCTGCAAGTATATTATAGAACAGGCACTGATATATTTTCATTAGCGGCTGCGATAGCCGATCATGATTCATTGAAAACTGAATAGTGCGGTAATTTGTGAAACTTGACATAGAATCATGCCAGATGTAGTATTATTTGTAAATAAATGACTTTGTAGAGGTGTCGTTTGATAATGCGAACCTTAAATAAGCATAAAAAAATATATAGTGAAGGCGGAGAATATTCTTGTCACTAAAAACAGGCCGATTCTATGAGTGTGCGAATGTTGAAATAGATAGAGACAGGTGCAATGTATGTGGTCTATGTGTAAAGGTATGTAAGGGAGCACCACTATTTATTGAGGATAAAATGGTCAAGATAGACCATACTAGGGTTTTTGGGTGCATCGCATGTGGACAATGCATGGCGGTTTGTACTAACAATGCAATAAAAATCTATGGAAGAGATATGACGCCAGATGATGTTATTGAGTTGCCTAAAGTTGATAGTATGGCCAATTATGAAAGTTTAAAATCATTATTGATCTCTCGCAGAAGTGTTAGAGAATATAAAGATCATAAGATTGAACGTGAAATTATAGATAAAATATTAGAAGCAGCGTCCACAGCTCCTAATGGGCTTGGTAGTTCTGATGTTGAGGTTATGGTATTAGATGATAAAGAAAAGGTTGAAGAATTTACTTTAGACCTAGTTAATATATTAAAAAAGAATAAATGGCTATTCTCACCCATAATGCTCAAAATCTATAGACCATTTGTTGGCAAAGAAACTTATGACTCTATTAAAACCTTTGCATCAACTGCTATTGATACATTTGTAAGTAATTATGATAATGGGGTAAATTGGCTAACTTATTCTGCTCCTTTAGCAATGATTTTTCATGCATCACAATATGCTGACCCTGCGGACTCATATGTGGCTGCAACTTACGCAATGATTACTGCACAGTCATTAGGTTTGGGAAGCACAATGCTTGGTACGCCATATCTACTATTAAACCTTTTTGGAAAAAGAATAAAGGAGAAATATGGAATACCTTTGAAAAATAAAAGTGGAATAATGGTTATATTTGGTGATCCAAACATTAAATATAATTTTGCATTAAAAAGGAGATTTGCAAAAGTCACATTTCATTAGTATTTATATTTAACGATATGTGTTAGGTTACTTATAACAAAATTAATATGCCTTAATACGGAATGTTTATATATCAAAAATCATTATATTACTGCATATTCAGTGTATGAAAATGCGGTTTTTTACTGCCCGTTTTAGGGTCAAAATGAATGTTTTGCATCACAACAGTTTGTGTACAAGTAAGGACTATTTACTTGGAGGAGGGATCGAAATGGAGTTAATTAACACAGACGGAAATGATAAAAGATTTGTAAATTTGTGTCATGAGTTAGATGATTTTTTAAATGAGATTATTGGTGGTGAAAAGCAAAGTGAAAAGTATAATCAATATTATAATCTTAAAGATATTCATGATGTGATATTAGTTATTGATAATGGTCAAGCGGTAGGATGTGGTAGTTTTAAAAAATACGACGAAAAAGTAGCAGAGATTAAGAGAGTCTTTATTAAAAAAGAATTAATATTTTTTGTTCTGTCACATATGGACAAGGGGCAAAAAGTTGTTTTTTCTTCACTTCTACGCTTCTATCTGATACGGGTATAAAAAATATCGTACTTGTTTTAATGTTTCGGTGAGATATAATTATACCTGCAATAAGCAAAAATACAACCAACGATTTGAAAGGAGCTTTTACTATGAACGAAGTTGTAGATTTTCTGAAAGCCTGCGGTGCTTTTTTCCTTGCTACCAGTGAAGACGGACAAGCTCATGTGCGTCCCTTTGGCGCAGTATGTGCCTTTAACGGCAAACTCTACATCGTTACCAACAACCAGAAAAAGGTATACCACCAGATGAAGAAAAACAATAAGGTTGAAATCTGTGGTATGCACAAAGGCACTTGGATTCGCGTAGAAGGTGAAGTCCAGGAAGACTTGCGTCGGGAAGCTCGTGTGGCAATGATGGATGCCAACCATGCTGCTCTAAGTTCCATGTACACAGTAGACGACAATCTGATGACCGTATTTGCTTTTGAACATGGTATTGCAACTATCTATTCCTTTACGGATGAGCCAAAGGTAATTGAACTATAACATTTCCAATACTGTTAGAAAGGTGACTGTAGTGCTTGCAGTCACTTTTTACCTTGCGGATAAATCTAATTCCGTGAGAGAAGGGATTGATAACAACTCCTGATTTGAAGATAGGTGGATTCATATACAATCAGCTCTTTAACCTTTCAATAGAGTCACAAAGATTGTGTGTATAAGTAAAACTTATTGAAAACGTTAGTAGATCGAATTGATTCATTTTATAATAAAAGATAATATACGTGTAATATGAATGACAAATTATGAAAGAGAGGATTTTGCATGGACGGAGTAAAGAAGAACTTTGGATTTGGATGTATGAGACTTCCCATGAATGGTGGAGATGTCGATTATGTACAGATGAATCAGATGGTGGATACATTTTTGGATAATGGATTTAATTATTTTGATACTGCACATGGTTATTTACAGGGCAAAAGTGAATTGGCACTGAAAGAGTGTCTTACCAGCAGATATTCCAGAGATAAATATATCTTGACGAATAAACTGACAAACTTTTATTTCAGAAAGGAAGAGGATATTCGTCCTTTTTTTGAAAATCAGTTAATTTGGTGTGGTGTAGATTATTTTGATTATTACCTGATTAATGCACAGGTAGCAGAAAGTTACAAGTTCTTTAAATCATGCAATGCATACGAGACTGCATTTGCTTTGAAGGCGGAAGGAAAAGTGAAACATGTGGGAATTTCTTTCCATGATAGGGCTGAAGTATTGGAACAGATTTTGACGGAGTATCCAGATATTGAAGTCGTACAGATTCAGTTCAATTACGCAGATTATGAAGATCCTGCTGTTGAAAGTCGCAAATGTTATGAGGTTTGCAGAAAATACAATAAGCCTGTACTTGTAATGGAACCGGTGAAGGGTGGAACTCTTGTAAACCTTCCGGAAGACGCAAAAAAGATTCTTGAAGATTTACACAATGGAAGCCCTGCAAGCTTTGCAATTCGCTTTGCTGCCGGATTTGAAGGAATCGAGATGGTGTTATCAGGCATGAGTTCTTTGGAACAGATGCAGGATAATATCAGTTTTATGAAAGAGTTTGAACCACTCACAGAGAAGGAGATGGAAGCAGTCTCCAAGGTACAGGAAATTCTTCATAACATGAATCTGATTCCATGTACTGTGTGCAGATATTGTACAGACGGATGTCCAAAGAACATTTCTATTCCAGATCTGTTTGCCTGCATGAATACCAAGAATATGTACCATGACTGGAATGCTGACTATTATTACATCGATGTACATACAAAGAATAACGGCAAAGCGTCCGATTGTATTAAGTGTGGTAAATGTGAAAAAGCATGTCCACAACATCTACAGATTCGAGATTTGCTTGCGCAGGTAGCAAAAGAGTTCGAAAAATAGTCATGAAGAGAGGAACCATATAGTACAACAATTAAAGTATTTTCAGTCCGGTGTGAAGAATCCAGTAAGATTGCTCATGTAGATGATTTTAAGTTAAGGAATAAAAAATAACTTTAATGAAGGGAAGATTATGTTTAAGGTAGAAAAAGGCAATTCTAAATGGGCAGAGCAAATTGCGAATGAATATTCTTGTCCAAGTTTTACAAGTGTTTTATCTGGAAATTCTGCAGGTGAAATTTGGGTTGATAATCTAGAAAATCCATGTTTTGCACTTGTGTATTCTATACCTGTTGGTGGCTTTAGTATATTAGGTAAGTTTAATAATCAAGAGGGATATTTATCATTTAAGTCTTTTGTTGAAGGTGAATTATTTAAAGAACTTAAAGCAAAAGATACATCAACCTTTGAGTTCTCAGTGGACTTAATTAGTATTGAAGAAGACATTTTAAAATTATTTGATCGATATGATATAAACATTGAACAAGAGCTTACATATATGAGAGAACCTATTCAAAAAGAAAAAACAACTGGTAAAGTACCAAATTTTGATTTTTGGGAAGTTAATGAAAAATGCATAGCCAATGATTTTGAAAATAAAGATTTCATACTCAATAGAATTTTAGAAGCTTGGGGAAGTGTTGAAGATTATCTAAAGCATGGCACAGGCTTTATAGCTGTAGAGAATAATAAGATAATTTCTATTATTTTAGGGACAGCTTATTATGATAAGAAACTTGCTATTGATATTGAAACACTAGAGGAATATCAAAACAAAGGAATAGCTACAAAATTAACGGAGCTTTTAATAAATAAATGTAAAAATAAAAATATTACTGCTTTTTGGAATTGTATGAAGTCAAATATAGCTTCTGAAAAAACCGCAGTGAGGGCAGGATTCAATTATATTGGAGAGCGAAATTTTTTCTATTTCAATTTTTGAACACAAGAAAGTAAATAAAAAAGTATATCAGAATTCGGTGGGAATGGAAGTTCATGAATTATGATATATTGAAAAATTATACCTAATAAGGTATAATTTACAAAAAGCATATGTTAACATGAAAAAGTAACTTTACCGAACTTTGAAAATCAAAACCATGGAAATTAGTGTTTGCATATATCCGAGGTTATTAGCAAATTACAGTTCTGTAAATTGAAATGTTGAACATTGCACTAAATCTCCGATTGTTCATGAAATTTTAAGTGTAATATCTCTATGCCAATCAGCTCTCAGCAGGGTTTTTAGCAAGGATTTTGAGTTACAGAGTCACTTGTAAAAGCAAGCTCCAATTATATTTTTACACAAGTTGTATTAAGTTTGAAAGTTTCTCACGCCCTCCCTATAAATATCCCTCAAATAGAATTTATCTAAACCAACACTAAAATACATACCCTTCGCATTTCTGTAATTTGGTTGGATTATTATTGTCTGACTTTACGATATGAGCAGATACAGCTGCCCTGTAATCTATATATTTGATATTACTCACTGATTCCCTTATGACAATAGTAAAAAACATTATTTAGTTTTGACTACATTATAAGGAATTAAGTGTTTACATAAAGTTAAGCTATGTTTTTTTTATAACCGGAAGTATATCAACAAACCTTACAAAATTAATAATCCGAGGGGGGTTTATATTGAGAAAAATGGTTAAAAAGGCTTTAGTGGCCACTGTTTTTACGTGTGTAATTTTATTTTTTGGAACAGGGGTATATGCTGCACCCTACGTTGATAGGACTATTGAATTTAAACAGCCTGATAATTCTTTAGTTACAGTAAAGGTAACAGGTGATGAATACTACCAACATGTTGAAAGCCCGGATGGTTATACACTTTGCCGTGACCCCGAAACAGGATGGATTTGTTACGCCTCTTTAAATAGCGATCAAACCGAACTTGTTTCATCAGGGGAAATCTATAAAGGAGTAGACAATACACTCGTAAAAAATGCACCTATTAAAGGTACAAATGAAGGAAAACGCCAAAAACATTTGGAAATAAAAAGTGAAGCAATTGCCCAAAAAAGAAATAACGTAAGAAATATGCTTTTGCCGCAGAAAGAATTGCAGGACTCTAAAATACAAAAAAGTAGTCCTAATTTAACATCAGCTTCTTCTCTGTCGGCGCCACCACAGGGGAACGTTATCGGACTTACAATATTAATTAATTTTCCGGATGTAACCAGCAGTATTTCCAAGACAGATATTGATGACATGTTTAATAAGGTTGGATACACGGGATATGGAAATAGTGGCTCTATTAGAGACTTCTATTATGATGTTTCTGGTGGAAAAATGACTTATACAAATTCTATAACAGGCTTCTATATGGCCAAGCATCCGAAATCCTATTACGATTCCGGTGAAGACTACAGCGGAGCTCTTGAACTTGCAAATGAAGCTTTATCTTGGCTGGATTCTACAGGCTTTAACTTTTCAACATTAACAACTAATTCACAAAAATATGTTCTTGCTGTTAATTTTCTATATGCAGGTGATATTGCTCAAAATTGGGGTAAAGGAATATGGCCGCATCAAGGCTGGCTTCCGTATACATTCAATGCTGATGGAGTAAAGGTTCAAATGTATGAAATGTCAGAGATAGGAAAAGATTTATCAATTTATACAATTTGTCATGAAAATGGACATTTAGTTTGCGACTATCCTGATTTATATGATTATGATGGTGATTCCTGTGGGTGTGGAGACTATTCACTGATGAGCGGTTCTTTAAATCCCAAAAATCCCGCACCTCCAGACCCATACTGCAGGAACATTATTAGTGGATGGAATAGTACTGTAAGCATGAACAACTATCCTAAAGGCTCCACTATCACTACATATGCAGATCCTAAGGCAACACAAACAGTATACCGTTGGAATGGAAGTAATTCAAAAGAATATTTTCTTATAGAGAACATCAAGAAGACAGGAAGATACAGAGATATGCCGGATGAAGGTCTGACAATATGGCATGTGGACGAGAATGGAGTAAATGACTATAACCAGATGACATATTCAAGACATTATCAAGTATCTGTAGAACAGGCAGACGGTCTTTACGAATTAGAAAGGAATATATACAGGTATAGCTCTAACGATTTATTCCATTCCGGGTATAAGACAGCTTTTGATGATTCAACCATCCCGAATTCAAAGTGGTGGAATGGAGAATCCTCAGGTTTAAAAATTTCTAATATAGGCGATGTAGGAACTGCTATGACCTTTACTTTAGACTGTGGAACAGCAGCTATAAATACTGCACCTGTTGTTGATGCAGGAGCCAATAATGCGTTTACATTACCTTCCAGTATAAGTCTCAGCGGAAAGGCTATCGATGATGGTCTACCGATTGGATCTAATCTAAGTACTACATGGAGCATGCAAAGCGGACCAGGTACGGCTACATTTGAGGATGCAAAAGCATTAAATACTAATGCCACTGTATCAGTAGCAGGTACTTATGTGTTTATGCTTACAGCAAGTGATGGAACATTATCTTCCTCAGATACTGTTACAATAACAGTAAACTCGGTAGGTACACCTCCATTAATAGCATATTATAAATTTGATGAAACAAGCGGAACAACCGTAAATGACTCTTCCGGCTTAAATAATAATGCACAATTAAATGGGGGAGCAGTATGGGCAGAAGGACAAAACGGAAATGCTGTTTCTTTTGATGGGACAAGTAGCTACGTAAGCATGCCATCAGGAATATTGAGTAATGTAAACGATGTTACAATTTCTGCATGGGTAAAGCTGAATACTGTAAGTCAATGGGCAAGGATATTTGACTTTGGAACAGGAACAAATTCATACATGTTCTTAGCTCCTCAAAGTGGCGATAATAAACTGAAATTTGCAATTACTACAAACGGCAACAATAATGAGGAGCAAATAAATGCACCTGTACTAGTGACAGGTGCATGGAAACATATAGCGGTTACACTTTCAGGAAGTACAGGTATTCTATACGTGGATGGTTTAGAAGCTGCAAGGAACGACAACATGACATTAAAACCATCTAGTTTAGGAAACTCAACCCAAAACTATATAGGGAAATCTCAGTTTGAACATGATCCATACCTGGATGGGTTTGTTGATGATTTCAAAATCTATAATCAGGCTTTAAATGCTGATGAAGTGAAAACACTATTTGACAGTAAACAAAGTATATACGTATATGGAGATGTTACCGGAGATGGGGAAGTGGATGCGACTGATTACGCAGCAATGAAAAAATATCTGCTTGGATATGAGAATGCAATGCAGAACAAGGACTGGAATATAACCGGAGATTTGAACCGGGATGGTGCGGTAGATGCTATTGACGTTGCTAATTTGAAAAAATTCCTTTTAGGGATTATTGAAAAGCTTCCAGTACAATAATACCTGCACAGAGTTTAAGATGATATTGAAATTGTTCTCCCCGTACCCCATTCAAAGGGCTACGGGGTTTTTTATGCCCACATTAGTTATTTTAAGAAAAATGAACCGGGGGAAATGAAGTAATTACCAAATAAAGGATTTTACAAAAATCACGTTGAATAATACCAATGAAATAATTGGAAATATAAAGGAAACTTTTTACTAATATTTCTAGAATTATACTTAAGGGAGGTCAACTATATGAATAAAAGTTTAGTAATTAAGAGATTACTCAGCATCTTGGTGACTATAGTAATGATGACGACAATATTTACAGGAACAATCTTCGCAGAGGACGGAACATCTCCTACCGCACCTATGCTTGCTTTTGCGGCGGTTAACGCAGACGGAAACACGATTCGGCTAAACTTTGACCACTTTATGGCAGACTCTGGAGACACGGAAGCTAATTTTACAGTCAATACGCCGGAAGGTAAGGTCAATGTGACAAATGTGTTGTATTACCCCAACGTAACAACAAATGACGTGCTGTTGATACTGGACCACCCGATATATACAGGTGAAACTGTGACGGTTGATTATACAGGTGGTACAACTGCCATAAGAACAATGGAGGGTGTGGAACTTGCAAATTTTACAGGTCATTCCGTAATCAATAACAGTACAGTGACAGGAGGCGGCGGAGAAATCGAAATGCCGTCCGCACCTGTGCTCTCTTTTGCGGCGGTTAACGCAGACGGAAACACGATTCGGCTAAACTTTGACCACTTTATGGCAGACTCGGGAGATACGGAAGCTAATTTTACAGTCAATACGCCGGAAGGCAAGGTCAATGTGATAAATGTGCTATATTACCCCAACGTAACGACAAATGACGTGTTGCTGATATTAGAACGCCCGATATATACTGGTGAAACTGTGACGTTGGATTATATAGGTGGCACAACTGCCATAAGGACCATGGAGGGTGTGGAACTTGCAAATTTTACAGGTTATTCCGTAATCAATAACAGTACAGTGACGG
>JAEYNY010000167.1 GCA_023412275.1 Bacillota bacterium | reverse complement strand
GTCAGGTGCTTGAACTGCATCTCCAACTATTGTATTAACATCAACCATTTCCTTGATACTTTGCATTGCTGTAGTCATTAGACCTTCTATTGGATGACTTGACACCAGCACCACCGTCCTTTCTATTTTTTAAGTACAGAATGGCAATTACTTTAGCTACAGTAATAATATTTACAATTTTTAGGCTAAATATGCAGTCCAAGTTTACTTTAATATATTTTCCATTAAAGTCAGCCTCAACTTTAATTTCTTTATTTTTCACCTTATATTGCGTAAAAATCAGATTTTCTATCATACCTATCGCACTCCACAAAAAGCCGTATAAAATAGCTGTATTGAATGCATCTCCGGTTCCTTCTTTAACATGAAGCTTAAAGTCTTTTATTATTAATGATCTTCTGAAAAGTCTTCTCACTATCTGGAAGCTTCTTCTTAATTCTTTCAAGTCTCTCTTACCGTTTACTTTTTTTCTCTTAGGCTTTTTATTCTTTTTGGGGATAGGATATACCATTAGGTTTTTAACAACATTATTTCTAAATGAATATATAGTAATAAAAACTGAACAGTCCTTGTTTTGCAGTTTTGCTGTAAAACCCAGTGTCAGTCTGATATTTAAAATTATAGTTAAAAAAATGCAAATTATTATAATAACACTAAAAAAAATAACCAAGGGAATCACCTCTTGGTTATTTTTGACATGTTTTACATTTTTAAATCATTTATTATCCTCTTCTTGTACTTCATCAACAAGTTCCTGAAGATTGAGTTCACTTAAATCATCAATATCCAACAATGGCAAATCTCTGAGAGATTTAAAACCAAAGCATCTCAAAAACTCATCGGTAGTTTCGTACAATCTGGGTCTTCCTGGTACATCCAGCTTTCCTGCTTCTTTAACTAGGTTTCTTTCCAAGAGTCTTGTTACTGCACTATCGGAATTAACACCCCTTATTTGCTCAATCTTAGCCTTTGTTATAGGCTGATTATATGCAATAATCGCAAGTACCTCATATGCAGCTTGTGAAAGAGCCTGCTTCTGCCTGATTTGATAGAGTTTAGATACATAATCAAAATATTCGGGTTTTGAACACATCTGATATTTCTCATTGATTTCTCTTATAATAATACCCCTGTTCGAACTGTTATACGAGTCCATCATATTTTTAATTATGCTTCTTGCAGTTTTTTTATCCAACTCCAGTATTTCACATATTTTTTCCAGTGGTAAAGGATCGCCATAGGAAAAAATAAGGCTTTCAATTACGCACTCTATAGTACTGATTTCCATTTTAGACCTCCATTTTACAACAGGTGCTAGAATTCGCTTATGTTTTCATCTATATCATCATATAATTCAAAGTCTTCTTTTTCATTCTCTGTATTGCCGATTACATGAATATCCGAAAATTGTTGATTCTGAACAATCTTGACCTTCTTCATCTTAGCCAGCTCTAAAATCGCCATAAAACCTGTTACAACCTCTGTTTTGGACTTGGTTTTAAAGGAAAAAAGCTCTGAGAATTTAAAGGAAACCTTGTGAATCAGCTGTTTTACTACCTCTCTCATTTTGCTACGAAGAGAAACTTTTTCATGTTCAACAAGCTTTGTAATGTTTTTTGCACCCAAATTTATTTTTTTCTTATTTCTGTCCAATATTGCAATATACTGTTGCCGTAAAACCTGAGGGTCTATTTCCATGATTTCCTCTCTTACAGGTAAATCAAGTGCTTCCGGGAGTCTGAAAGAAACTCGTTCCCATTTCTTTTCCATCTCTTTTAGTTCCCGCGTAAATTCCTTGTATCTTTTATATTCAACCAAACGTCTGACCAATTCTTCCCTCGGGTCTTTTTCATCTTGCTTTTCTTCTTTTTTGCTTGGGAGAAGGGTTTTTGACTTTATATGCAGCAACGTTGCAGCCATTATCAAAAATTCGCTTGCCACTTCAAGGTCTAGCTGCTGCATGGCATACAAATAATCAAGATATTGGTCTGTAATAGAACTTATAGGTATATCGTAAATATCTACCTGATTCTTTTCAAATAAATGAAACAATAAATCAAATGGACCTTCAAAATTGTCAAGTTTTAAAGTACAGGCGTTTGTAAGGGAGCTTTCCATCAACTACCACCTTAATTATTTATGTAATATCGTTTTTTCAACCTTTTAATCTTATCATAAATGGGGCAATAATTACAATATTATTGCGATGGTAGACATATTATTAAAGTTCTAGTAAAATTTATACAGCGACATCAAAGAGATGCCAATAACATAGGCCTTTTAGGCATGGAGGAAATATGCTTTTTTCACGTGAGTATATAATATATAAGTTAATGATTATACCGGGAATACTTTTGGGGTTTGTACTACATGAATTTGCTCATGCCGTTACCGCCAACAAGCTTGGTGATCCTACACCTAGAGTTCAGGGAAGAATTACTCTTGACCCCAGAGCCCATATAGATATTATAGGGTTTATCATGATTGTTCTTGTGGGGTTTGGTTGGGCAAAACCTGTTATGACCAACCCACGACATTACAAAAAGCCCAGAAGGGATGACATTTTAGTGTCCCTAGCCGGGCCTTTCATGAACTTACTGGTAGCAATCGGTTTTTTATTAATTTTAAAATTGGTAACAGTAACAGGTTTTCTTTCAAATAACCAGGCTGTTCTTGAAAATGTGGCGGATCTTCTGAGTTATTCTGCTCAAATAAATGTTGTGCTGTTTGTGCTGAACCTACTTCCAATACCGTTTTTTGATGGATATCATGTTATTTCAAACATATTTAATACTTGGAAGTACCGGGTCTTTACCATACTGGAGCAATATAGCATGATTATTTTTGTACTACTGGTATTCAGCAGAGTTTTTGATAAGATAGTTGGAATTCCTGCATCCTATATTTTTATTTCGCTCTACAAAGCAATTATTTTATAAAAGAGGAGAGCATTTATGCTCTCCCCAAACTGAACCACCTTACAATGAGTTTCGAAAAAATTTTTCCATAAGAGACTTTTTCAATTCTTTCACTTGCAATAAGATCAAACCTTCCTGCTTCTTTCCCGTCTATTTTATAAATTACTTCCCCAACCTTTTGATTAATTTCAACCGGTGCAGAAAGTCCAGGCACAAGTGCTACTTCCTTTTCTACTTTACCCTTTTGACCTTTTGAAACCATTATGCTGGTATCAGTACCGTATACCGCACTAACACTTAGTTTGTTTCCCTTCTTTACGGGAATATTGCCTACAACATTTCCTCTTTTATCAAGGTTTATTACCTCATAATTTGCGAAGCCGTAATCCAACAGCTTTCTGGACTCAGCAAACCTTGTATTCGAATCAGGTTCGCCAAGCACAACCGAAATAATTCTCAAATTATTTCGCTGAGCTGTAGATGATAAATTAAATCCGGCTTTGCTTGTAAAACCAGTTTTAAGTCCGTCGCAATTGGAATAAAATTTTACAAGCTTGTTAGTATTATAAAGGTCAAATGTTCCGTTTCTGAAAGTGTCATGCCATTTTCCGGTGAACTGGAGAACTTTGGAGTGCTTCATAACCAGTTCCCTTGACATTAATGCTACATCGTGTGCAGAACTGTAACCGTCATCATTCAATCCCGTACAATCCATAAACTTTGTATCCTTCATTCCCAACTCTTTGGCCTTGTTGTTCATATCAGTTACAAATGTTTCCTCGCTACCGCTGACCTTTTCCGCCAAAGCAACCGCCACATCATTTGATGAATGTATAGCTAAGGCATTCATCATCTCAGTAACGGTAAACTCTTCACCCGGCTCCATGTAAGCTTGAGAGCCACCCATCCCTGCCGAATATTCCGATACGCTTACTTTATCATCAAAAGTAAATCTACCTGAATCTATAGCCTCCATTACCAGAAGCATTGTCATAACCTTTGTTACACTTGCAATTGCAAGTCTCTCATGGCTGTTCTTTTCAGAAAGAACTTTTCCCGAAGCTGCGTCCATCAGTACAGCAGATTTTGCCTTTAGATCAAGAACATTTGTCTTGGTTTCCAATTTCGTTACTGTTACATCGTCATATTTTGCCGATGCCTCAACTGCAGCTTCGTTTGTATCTGCTAATACCGCAGCCGGTAACATGGTTGTAACTATAGCTATAATCAAAGAAAAAGCTAAAACAGAGTTTCTTTTCACTTAGGTCCCTCCAGTTAACTATTCGTTATTTAAAATACAATTCGTCCTAGTTAATTGTTATGCGGGACAATATTAGGATATTCTA
>JAEYNY010000181.1 GCA_023412275.1 Bacillota bacterium | reverse complement strand
AATATGTGGGAATGAGAGCTCATTATTTCAAGTACTCTGAAAAAAATAACGGCTCAAATGTAATGTCTTGCGAATTGGTAAAAGTTATTGAAAATCCTTTTTCCTATATTATTATGCTTAAAAATCGAGACAGAAGTTCTAATGAAAATAATTCGCAAGTCAGATGGGAAGTTGATAAAAACAAATGGGAGGAAATCTGTGAGAAGGGTTTACCTGTTAATTTGTTTTTCCCGGAGGATTGTCTTTTACTTCTTACCTAATAATTAATCATAGTAATTAAATTGCATATATGGTATATTTTACAATAGAGTCTTGTTTGGGGGTTACTATGGGGATTATATTATATTTATTCTTTGTTATTTTTATGTTTTGTATACTGTATTGGGTAATCCAATCTGCAATTGACGGCTCAAAAACAGCTGAGGAAATCAAACAGATAAGAATGATATTGCAAAAGCAGTATGGGGAATCGCTAAAACGTGATAAACAATCGTATGATAATTATAAGGTCATGGATATTCCGTATGATGCCTGTCCGGCATGTGGAACTGCCGTTAAGTCTGAAGATAAGGTTTGTCCGTCCTGCGGATTGAATTTGAACGGTAAAAACGGGTAGACAATATTAAGACAAAATTATATGATATCATAGGGCTTGTAGCAAAATAAACTTTTTTAGCTGTACTTAGAGTATAAATTGTATAAATGGAAGCTTGGGAAGCAATCATTGATATAATTTTATACCGGAGTACAATGGTGAAACAGAAAAACTTTATGTTTTGCAACAACTCACTTATAAATCATAATTTTGGAGGCATATTGCCGTGGATCAGATACACATTATAACCAACCAGATAATAATTCTTACACTTCTGGGACTGACAGGTTTTGCAGCAGGAAAGACGGGGTTTTTGCCCGAAAATTCTCATAAATATATATCTGCCTTGATTCTGAAAATAACCATGCCGTTTCTGATATTTACAACCATGGGTAATTATACTTTTACCAGTGAAACACTGACAAACGGTTTATATATATTTATTTTCGGCGTAATTTTTATCCTTATTGCCGGAGTTATTGCTTTAGGACAATGTAAAATTTTAAAAATAAAGGAAAAGACAAAAAGTATATATATCGCCCAGTCAATGTTCGGAAATGTTATATTTATGGCATACCCTTTATTAAAAGCAATGTACGGGGATATAGGAATTGTTTATGCCATATTCTTTAATATAGCAAACGATGCAATACTATGGACTTTGGGTATATATCTTTTTAACAAGCATAATACCAAAAATTGGAGAGACAATCTGCTTCACCTTGTAAATCCTAATACACTTGCTTTCTTAGGCGGAATAGCAATGATATTCTTAAAATTCCAGTTCAAAATAGAAAAAACATTTGCATTCAAAAAAATCTGGAGCGTATTTTATGAGGCCTTCAACGGGTTGGGACACACGACTATTTACCTGTCCATGGTATTTATAGGATTGATACTTTCCGGTATAAAAATAACAGGCTTCAGTGATGTAGTTTCAAAGCTTAAATATTTTGTATTGTCTATGTTTAAGCTTCTTATAGTTCCGTTTGCAGCAATACTGTTTTTTACCGTTACAAAAGGAGTCTTCAATCCATTTGTTGTCAGAATAGTTGTATTGCAACTGGCTATGCCTGCTTCAACAATTGTTTCTGCACTGGCACTCCAATATGATTCAGATTATAATGCGGCTACAGAAGGAATATTTGTTTCAACTATCCTCTCAATCTTTACACTACCGTTAATAGTTTATCTGCTTGGATAAAACATTCCGAATATTTAAAGTGAACGTTAAAAAAACGTTCGCTTTTTTTGTTAGATTAATTGACAATACAGCCTCTTTATTGGTAATATAAAAGCATAAAAAGACGAATTATTTTTGTGAAAATAAAAAAAATGTTCATAAAAAATAAATAAAATACAGGGGGCAGATGTTATGTGTATTTCCAAGGATGCAAAGGTAGCTGTTATCATGGGAAGTGATTCAGACCTTTCAGTTATGAAAAGCTGTATTAAAATTTTAAAGGATTTTGAAATAGACTGTGAGGTAATGGTTTGTTCAGCACACAGAACACCTGATAAAGCTTCAGAGTTTGCGAAAAATGCAGAGGCTAACGGTTTTGATGTTATCATTGCAGCAGCAGGTAAAGCAGCACATCTTCCGGGTGTACTGGCAGCTTACACACCACTTCCTGTTATCGGAGTGCCGGTAAAATCCTCCACTATGGACGGATTGGATTCACTTCTGTCTATTGTTCAGATGCCTTCGGGAATTCCAGTAGCAACAGTTGCAATAGACGGCGCGGATAATGCTGCATTGCTGGCAATACAGATTCTTTCGGTTGCATATCACGAATTAAGACATAAAATAATTGATTATAAAAAATCCCTTCAAGAAAAAGTCGAAAAGAAAAATGCAGAGCTTCAAAAAAAGCTTCTGGAAATTTAACTTAGATAAAATTTATAAGTAAATAAAAATAGGAAAAAGCGGTTTTGTCATAGGCAAAGCTGCTCACATATCTGGATAAAGGAGTTACCCATGTGTAATTTTGGTGATTGTTTGAAGTGTAGTAATCCTGACTGTTTTGATGAAAGAATGGATAAGATGCACGAAGAATGCGGCGTGTTTGGCGTGTATTCAGTGGACGGCAATGAAGTAGATGTGGCCGGGTTAACATACTACGGTCTTTATTCACTCCAGCACAGAGGTCAGGAGAGTGCGGGAATAGCAGTAAGTGACAGGGAAACCATAGTATTTCACAAAGACATGGGATTGGTTCCCGAAATTTTCGACAAGGTAATGCTAAACCACTTAAAAGGTACCATGGCAGTCGGACATGTTCGTTATTCCACTACAGGAGCAAGCAGGAGAGAAAATGCTCAGCCTATAGTAGTAAGATCAAGGAATGGACAACTGGCACTTGCTCATAACGGAAATATAGTAAATGCTTCTATACTAAGAGAACAAATGGAAAACAACGGTACAATATTTCAAACAACCAATGATACCGAAGTACTTATAAATCTTATAACTAAACACAGTATTACTTCAGAAACGCTGGAAGAAGCAGTTGAAAAAATGATGGTGGACGTAAAGGGTTCATACGGGCTTATACTTATGACAGCTTCTAAAATGTTGGGAGTTAGGGACCCATACGGAATAAGACCTTTATGTATTGGAAAAACTCCCACAGCTTATGTACTTGCTTCAGAATCATGTGCATTGGATGCAGTAAATGCCGAATTTATCAGGGATGTTGAACCTGGTGAAATAGTAATAGTTGAAAATAATGAAATCAGGTCTGTAAGACCATTTAACAAAAAAGATACTAAACTTTGCATATTTGAATTTGTATATTTTGCAAGACCTGACAGTGTTATAGACGGTGCAAGTGTTCAGCAATCCAGATATGAAGCAGGAAAACGTCTGGCAATCGAGCATCCCGTAGAAGCTGATGTGGTAATTGGAGTTCCTGATTCAGGTATTTCTGCAGCAATCGGTTTTTCAAACCAAACCGGGATACCATATGGCGAAGGGCTTGTAAAAAACAGGTACGTGGGAAGAACCTTCATTCAACCAAGTCAGGGTATGAGAGAGGTAGCTGTCAGGATAAAGCACAATGCCATAAAAAAATCAGTTGAGGGAAAAAGGGTTGTTATCATTGATGACTCTATTGTAAGAGGAACAACAACCAGAAGGATTGTGCAAATTCTTAAAAAAGCCGGTGCCAAGGAAGTTCATATGAGAGTAAGTTCCCCACCAATAAAATTCCCATGCTATTTCGGAATCGATATATCTTCCAGAAAGGAACTTGTGGCAGATAAACTTTCAGTTGAAGAAATCAGAGAAATGATATGTGCCGACACGTTGGGTTATCTTAGTTTGGAAGGGCTTCTAAAAACTCCAATTGGTTCGAAACGAGGTTTTTGTTCAGCATGTCTTGATGGAAATTATCCCATTGAGGTTCCTGAAGAAGGAGATAAATTCAGCTGCGGCTGTTAAATAGATATTAACAAATTTCTTTGGAGGTAAATTGCATGA
>JAEYNY010000149.1 GCA_023412275.1 Bacillota bacterium | reverse complement strand
GCAATCTAGACGATGGCTTTACTCCACTAGATTTATCACAGGCAGTGAGGACTAGAATGAAAGAGTAACTTTAGTGATATTTATAGTAAGATACTAATTGGAGGACTAACATGTTTAGCGAAAGTATTAATCAACTGTGGAAACAGTATATTGAAACTAAAGATGCTGCTGCAAAAGAAAAGCTAATAATTCAATACGCATATCTGATAAAGTATGTTGCAGGAAGGTTAAGTATATATTTTGGTTCGAATGTGGAATTTGATGATTTAGTCGGATACGGTGCATTCGGGCTTATAGATGCAATAGAAAAATATGATCTCGCTAAGGGTGTTAAATTTGAAACATATGCCTCTTTGAGAATAAGAGGTTCAATTATAGATAGCATACGTGATATGGATTGGGTTCCCAGATCACTGAGACAAAAAAACAAGGAACTCGAAAAAGTATATGCTGAAATAGAAAATGAAAAAGGCCATACCGCAACAGATCAGGAAGTTGCTGGAAAAATGGGATTGGGTATGGACGATTTTTATAAATTATTAAACGATGTAAATGTGTCCTCAATGATGTCTCTTGATGAGTTCATGGAACAAAATTATGAGAGAGGGCTTGAGATATTCAGTGAAAGTACAGAGGATAAACCGGAGGCTTCTCTGGAATTTAATGAAATGAAGCAACTTCTTGCAGATTCTATAGATAAATTACCTGAGAAAGAAAAAGCAGTAATTACATTCTATTATTTCGAAGAACTGACTTTAAAGGAAATAAGTGCTATAATGAATGTAACCGAATCAAGAATTTCTCAGTTGCATACAAAAGCACTACTTAGAATGAAGGGAAAGCTGTTTAGGCATAGGATAATGCTTGAATCGTAAAGGAGAAAATATGGTAGAACAAAAAGATTTGAAAATTTTGGTAACGGTTTCACCAGACGAGCTAAAAGCTTTTATAACACTTTACAACACCGGAGATAATTTAGCAATTAAAAAAGATGATATTATCGGTGCTCTTGAAAGTCAGAGAGTAGTTTTTGGAATCAAGGAAGATATAATAAATTATCTCGTTGAAAGTCCTATGTATAACGAAGCCTTTTGTGTAGCAGAAGGTATCGCACCCATAAACGGTAAAAATGGGATGGTTACATATCATTTTAATACCGATGTTAACAAAACTCCAACTCTTATGGAGGATGGCAGGATAAATTACAGAGAGTTAAATCTGATTCAGTCGGTTCAGGAGGGGCAGGTACTTTGCTCATTGGTTCCTCCTGTAAAAGGCGTGGAAGGAAAAACTGTTAAGGGAAGAGTTATCCCTGCTGTAAGCGGTAAACTTGCGGTACTCCCAAGAGGTAAGAATGTTGCAATATCTGCGGATGGACAAAATCTTGTTGCAACAACGGCGGGAGAGGTTGAATATCTGGATGCTACGAAAGTAAGCGTATATACAAACCATGAAGTTCCTGCTGATGTAGATAATTCAACGGGAAATGTAAGTTTCGTAGGAAGCGTTATTATAAAGGGAAATGTTTTATCAGGTTTCTCCGTAGAAGCTGGTGGAAATGTTGAAGTATTTGGTGTTGTTGAAGGTGCAACAATTAAAGCCGGCGGGAATATTATATTACGACGAGGAATGCAAGGTATGGGTAAAGGAACACTCATTGCCGGCGGTGATATAGTAGCAAGATACATCGAATACAGTAGCATAGAAGCAAATAATAATATTCAAGCGGAAGCCATAATGCACAGTAATGTAAAATGCGGAAACAAGCTTGAGTTAACCGGAAACAAGGGACTTCTGGTTGGAGGTTCTTGTAAGGTCGGGAACATTGTAGTTGCAAAGGTTATCGGATCACATATGGCTACAATTACAGATGTTGAAGTAGGTGCGGATCCTTCTGTAAGAGAAAGATACAAAAATGCAAGAGAAGAAATGATTTCAATGGAAAGTGATATAAAAAAGGCTGATCAGGCAATTACAATATTACGCAAGATGGAAAGTGCGGGTGCATTGACTCCGGATAAGCAGGAGATTTTAACAAAGAGTGTCCGGACAAAAGTGTATTTATCAACAAAGATTCAGGAAGTAAAGAATGAAGTTGCAGTTTTGGATGAAAAGTTGCAGCAGGAAGGCAATGGCAAGATTCGTGCATTAAGTTATATTTATCCCGGAGTAAAGGTTTCAATAGGAACATGTATGATGTATGTAAAGGAACCGCTTCAATACTGTACCTTGTACAGGGACGGAGCAGATGTACGTGTTGGACCTATTGACAAGTAATATGAGATAGGCTAATGCTCTTTCCATATGCTTATTACAAGGATCTTTAAGGATTTGATTAGTTAAATAAATCCGGCATGGGGGGCGGTTTTTTTGTCAATAAAACCTATAGATTTTCAGATGGTAATTCCAAAGACATCTGAAGTATCAAAGATTTATAACGACGACGTTAATAAAAATCAGGCAATTCATCAACAGCAGCAAACAGCCAGTCAGACCAAAATAGACAATAATCTGAAACAGGTTGTTAATAGAGAAAATGTACAAAACGATCGCGTTAGAGAAAAGCAAGAAAAAAACAATTCAAGGCAGAATGAAAATAAAAAGAAACGGCAGAATAAGGATGATGACAGACCCACGATAGACATTCGGGTCTGATAAAAACAAAGGATAAGTTCTAGAGGTGGATATGGGAGCATTTTACGTTACTATAATATTCTTGGGAGTTATTTTGGTAGCAGTATCTCTTTTCCTTATTATAATGGATAGGGCTAACGGTAAAGACTTTTTTAAAGAATTTGATCGCAAAAAAGATGAGATGTTTGGTTTAATTCAGGATTCAGAAGAAATGATACATGAACTTAACAGAATGTCTGATTACGTTGTAACAGTAATTTCTGAAAAAAATCAGGAATTTTTCAAAAAAGTTAAAGATATGGATACCCAAGACAAAGTTGAAGAAAAGCCTGCAAATAAGATTCAACAACAGACACAAATAGAGGAGCCGGTTATTTCAACCCCGGAGCTTTCAGATGAAGTCGATAAAATTAATCAGCAAATCAATCAGGATATTCAGAAGCTTACAAATATCCAGAGCTACAAAAATATGCAAAATGGTAAAAAACAGCAAAGTGAGCCACCCAATGAAACAATTGAAACCATGGAAGAGGACGAGAAGCCTTCAAAATTAGTACTCAACAGCAGAAGAAAGCAAGTATTGCAATTAATTGAACAGGGCTTGAGCAATGACGAAATTGCTGAGAAAATGAAGATGGGAAAAGGTGAAATCGGACTTATACGTGGTTTAAGCAACAGTAAATAGTGCAATTTACAATTTAGAAGTGATATTTGCATAGGAGTATACAGATGAGAAAAGTCCACGAGAAAAGTATTTTGTTGGGAATCGGTATAGGAATGATTATAACCGCAATAGCAGGGATGATTTATTCCGGGGGAGCGGGGACACAAAAGGAACTTACCAAAGATGAGATAATCAGCCGTGCCAAAAGCTATGGCTTGATAGAACCGGTTAAATTACTAAATGAAAATAATTCGGCAGCAACAGACAGTACTGCTGCTGATACAACAAGTGAAAAGTCATCGGGAGTAAGTACGGTTTCTCAGGCTTCAACAGAGGTTGCGGATAAAACAAGCACCGCAAACAAAGAGAAAACAAGTACTAATGCTAATGAACGAAATATTGTAATTAAAATAGAAGACGGTCATATCTCAAACGAGGTAATGAAACAACTTCTTGATAAAGGAATTATATCAAACGAAAAAGATTTTACCAACGTTATTTATTCATACAAGGCGACCAGAAAGATTATTTCAGGAACATATAAGTTTAAGAAAAATGAGGATTTGGACTACCTTGTAAAGACAATATGCGGTATTAAATAGCTTCTTAAAAATATTAGTTTTTTGTAATTTTAGTATTGCGTTATCTTATTTTCTGTGTTAATATATACAAGCAGCAGATGTTGTACATGCCGAAGTGGTGAAACTGGCAGACGCACTGGACTCAAAATCCAGCGGTAGCGATACCGTACCGGTTCGATTCCGGTCTTCGGCACCAAAAAAAGAAGGGTTTCAGCGAATAGCTGAAACCCTTCTTTTTTGTTTTTATGGGGTTTGGTTAACATTTTGCTAGAGGAAGGAACTATTTAGAATAACATTTGGTACAAAGCAAACATTCATCTTTTCTAAGATAAAGATGGATGTTTGACGACAAAGATCATGTTTTTTTCAGATTCCTTACATATATACTTTATAAAGTCGTATCTCAGAAAGATAGCGGAATAGGGTTACTGACGTTCTTTGTCACCATCCTTGTACTTATAATCATCAAACTCAGGTTGGGTTCCCGCTAATACTCTTCTTACATTTTCAATATCGTATGGTACCTATGCTATTTCATAAAGTGAATACATATTGTTACAAAAAAGGAACTTGTGGGATAAATGTAGAATAAATAAAACAAATAGGTATACATTGGAGGTTTTTTAGGAGGAAGCATGCTTGACCTGTTTAACATTTTAGAAAAAAATAAAGATTTCTTAC
This sequence comes from Bacillota bacterium, assembly GCA_023412275.1. Taxonomy (GTDB): domain Bacteria; phylum Bacillota; class Clostridia; order Acetivibrionales; family DSM-1351; genus Ruminiclostridium. Next base: position 14,371 of record JAEYNY010000149.1, on the reverse strand, counting down.
ACCCGAATTTTAAAAACTCGCTTAGTGACGTTGATAAGCCAATTCGAGATATTATAGAAGGATGGAGCATAGGTTTCATTGATAGAGATGGAAAATTCATAGATGAATTTCAGAGAACTTTTGATTCATCTTTTTGGGAGCTATATTGCCATGCAATTATTAAGGAGATGGGTTTAGAAGCTAATTTTACATACAGTTCTCCAGATTTTGTTGTTTGTCAAAATGATAATGTACTATTTAATATGGAGTGCACTATTTCAAAACATGCAAAAGATGGATTGCCAGAATATGATTCAAAGGAAAAACTTAATTATACTATTGGAATTGAAGAAAGCGTATATATATCCACGCTGCGCCTTTCTAATAGTTTAAAATCAAAACATGATAAGTTTATTCAAAAGTATACAAAATTACCACATGTACAAAACATACCTTTTATTGTAGCTATAGCACCTTTTGATCAACCAAATTTTCAAATGCCCAATTTACAATCTATTAGAAGGGTCTTATACGGATTAGACAAAGTAAAACTATCTGGTGATATCATTATACATGAGGAACTACTAAAGGTTTTTAAGGATAATGGTAGTGAAGTTAATTTAGGATGCTTTACAGATGATAGAATGAAGGAGATAAGCGGAGTTTTGTTTAGCTGTGTTGCTACAACAGGTAAAGCAAGAGCACTTAGTAAACAAGATTTTGTAATTTTTGATCATCTTAGATATGATGCTAACTCGACAAAATCTATTTTGGGAATAAATTATAGGTGTGAAACAATGAATTTATTGAGAAAAAAACAATTTGAGAATTTAGTTAAAGATTATGCTGATTCTAGAAGAAAAAGTGTTTCTTTGAGCAAATGTAAGTTGCAAAAGCCATTTTTGCAGCCTGGTTATACTGAAGAACTGGCTGATGGATTACACTTAATGCTTAATCCATTTGCAATAAATAAAATTAATAAGGAAATAATAAATCGATTTATTGACATGAAGGTTACAATTCATTCGTATGATATCTATACTCAAACTTATAAAGTAATCCATGACTTTGATAGAAGTTTATTTCAGCGGACAGTTAAGATTTTTAATTATAAAAAGAATGTATTATAAAACGTTTTTTAGAGTGAATATCAGGGTTTCAGCGAATAGCTGAAACCCTTGTTTTTTTAAAAAACTCCGTATTATCCCAAATTAATATCTTTTTTTATTTTTTTACAATATTTTCTTTATATAATTATCAATATGTAATATAATATAAAATGAAATTCACCGAATGCATTCAATGAAATTATATCAACAGATTGTCTCTTCGCTGTAACTCCACAATAAAAAATTTAGTATCAAAGTGAATTCATATATAAAAATATCTTTTGGAGGTAAGAAACATGAAAAAACTACTCTTATTTTCTATCATCGTGGCTGTTATTCTGGCAAGCTTTGCACCATCAACTATTTTTGCTGCCACCCCTCAAATCAACGGAAGTGACGTAATGGTTATTGGCGATTCATATTTCGCGTTGTCTGGTGAAATTGTCAGAGCCTTAGAAAATGAAGCTAGAAATGCTGGGGTTTTAGGTGCAAATGATAGATTTAGAAACAATCCAGTATCTGGAGCCACATTAGCGAATAATGGCATTCCTTCTCAGTACACAAATGGTATTAGTTCTGGTAAAGTTAAGTATGTAATAATGGATGGTGGTGGAAACGATTGTCTACAAGGTTATTCTGCTCCACCGTATACTGAAAGCACTCCTTTTATTAAGAATGCAACAGATGCAGTTACTAATCTATTGAAACAAATGAAAGCTGATGGCGTTGTTAAAGTATTTTATTTGTTCTATCCTAATCCAAACGGAGATCTCAACGGTTTAAAGGCAAAATTGGATGCATTAAGACCTATAATGCAATCTACAGTAGCTAACGCAGCAGTAAAGCCGGAAACATATTTCTTTGATATAAGACCAACATGGGACGGACATTTATCAGAGTATACACTATCTGACGGTATACATCCTACTACAGCCGGAAGCGTAGCAACAGCAAAAGCTATGTGGGCTGAAATGCAAAAAGTAAACTTTTTTGGTACTAGTACTCCTACAATAAAATATGGAGATTATAACAATGATGGAAGTATTGATGCCTTGGATTTCTCATCTTTAAAGATGTATTTGATGAGTTCTGCACATACATATAATGAAGTTCTTGATCTTAATGCGGATAACACAGTAGATGCAATCGATTTAGCTATTATGAAGCAGTACCTGCTGGGTATCGTAAAAACTTTACCTTACAAATAGAAACCTGTTATAAACCTGTGCCATAAAACCAAGGGTTTCAGCGAATAGCTGAAACCCTTGGTTTTTGTCATTGACTTTTGGCATTGTACAAGTAATAATATGATTAACATCTTGGAGAAATTTACTTACTACAAACTAATAACTTATCTATAAATAGACGTATAAGGATAATAAATGTTTAAATTAAATAATATTTATCGACCAATTACTGCCCAACCGTTTTTAAATGACGAATCTTATACTGAAATTCAACCTTGTGGAGCACTTAAACCCTACATATGTTGCTTCTGGGGTACCCGAAAGACTTATTCGAGTTTTACTTCAACCGACGAAATAAAAGATAAGCTTGTAATACCTGACACATGCATGGATATAATATTTAACATTAATACGGATAAAAACGAGCTTGATGGCTTTTTTGCAGGTTTAAGTGATACTACATTTGTAGATAAGACAAAAAATGTTTCAACTTCAATGTCTTGCTTTGCCATTAGATTCTATTGCTGGGCTGTATTTTTATTTTCCGATGAATCCATGAAACATGTTCTTAATTCATACGTGGAAGTTGAAGATTACTTTAAAAACTTTAAGAGTGACTTGTATGATATACTGATTAGCAATCAGTTATTTCTTGATAGAGTAGATAAGGTTCAACAATATCTCATTAAAAAGATAAACAATGACAGACAGAACAATAATATTATGAATTGTGTTTATAAAATTTTAAAGTCTAAAGGTACAGCCAATATTTCTGAACTTGCCGGTTTCACGGTAGTGAGCCAAAGACAGCTTGAAAGGTTGTTTTTAGAGTACGTTGGGGTTTCACCCAAAAAACTTTCAGGTCTTGTACGCTACCAATATCTTTGGCGGGATATATTATATAATACAAATTTAAATATTCACGATAGTGTTTGCAAATATGGATACACAGACCAATCACATTTACTTAACGATTTCAAAAAATATCACACTTTGTCTCCTGCAGATGCACGAATATTGGCTTATAAAAACAGGTGATGTCGTATTTTTACAATACAACAAAAATTAAAAATGGTATTATATAAAAACTTAATACTAAGTACTTGAGTATTAGATAAAAAAGTGCTAAATACACTGGGGAGGATTATATATGTTTAGAACAATACTTCAAATTTATGTCAAGGGAAGTGATGAGGCTTTCGAGTTATACAAGAGGGCGTTTGACGCAAATATAGGTTTTCAGGATGTAGACGAAAATGGTACAGTTATCCATAGGGAACTGGACGTTTGCGGACAAGCCATTGCAGTTGGTGAGGCTCATGACACCACACGTGCCGGCGGAGATAAAAGGATTACGGGCAATACCATGCAATTTTGCATTCAATTTGGAGCAGGTCAAGAGAAGAGAATACGTAAGGCATATGAAACCCTTCTTGATGGCAGCGAGATTATTACTCCTTTTGGTGAACTTTTTTTTAGTCCATGTGGCGTGGAATTAATAGATAAGTATGGCGTATGGTGGTGCCTATTTATATAATGCCTGTTTTAATATTTGAGAGGTGATATTGTGAAAAAACTTAGATTAGAAGACTACAAAGAGATTAAATCATGGATGTATCGTAATGCAAGACAGATGGAACTGGCAATTTGGCAGTATTACTTTGAAAACGGCAGTAAGGAGGCAGTGCTTTCTGCTTTAGAATTTTATCAAAATGACGATGGTGGGTTTGGTCATACCCTTGAAGCAGATAGTTGGAATCCAAATTCATCACCATATACAACATTAAAGGCAGCAAATATTTTAAAAGAAATTGATTTTAATGATAAGCAGCATCCCATAATACAAGGAATATTTAAGTTCCTGGAAAGTACTGCTTATTGTTCTGAAAACGGATGGTATTTCAATATTCCGTCTAATGATGATTATGCTCATGCACCTTGGTGGACGTACAATATGGAAGCCAACGCTTTTGAAGGCATTGGACTAACCGCAGAAATTGTTAGTTTCATATTTTTGAATGCTGATAAAGATTCTGAAATATTCAATAAAGCTCTGATGATTTCTAACCGTATAATCGGTAAGCTCAGCACAGCGGACGATTATGGGGAAATGGGAATAGGCGGTTATTGTGTGTTACTTGACACTTTGGAAAAAACAGGGCTGGCGTTACAATTTGATCATAAATCACTTACAGAAAAAGTAAAAAAGCTTGTATATAATTCTATAGAAAGAGATACATCTAAGTGGATTTATTATACTAGAAGGCCTTCCGATTATATAAATTCTCCTGAAAGTATCTTTTATAAGGATAATCAGGATATTATAACAAAAGAGCTTGATTACCTAATTGATACAAGGCCTCGGAATGGTGTTTGGAATATTACATGGAGCTGGTTTGAAAACAATGAGAGATTTGCAAAGGAATTTGCTATAAGTGAAAATTGGTGGAAAGCCAGAGTTGCCATAGATAAAATTATTTTTCTAAAAAACTTTTGCAGGCTGGATGCAGCACCCTATCTGGAATAAATAATATTTATTGTAACATTATTACAAATAGATATATAATTAAGTTTGGAGCAGGCAAATTTGATTGAATTCTAGGGGTTGAATTATATTGAAAAGAATATTATTGATTATTACTTTAATTGCAACTATATCAATCACCACTATCGGCTGTAAAGTAGCTTCTGAATTACCAGATCAATTATCACAAGATGAAAAATTAGCAGATTTTGAATACATGTATAATATACTCAAAGAAAATTATCCTTTTTTCGAAGTTAATAAACGAATTAATGGCGTAGACTGGTTAGAAAAGAAAGATACATATGTAAGTATGGTGAAGTCAACAAAAAATGACGAGAAATTTTTTTATACAATGTCAAAAATACTTAACGAACTTCATAATGGACATACGCACATGTTTACCCCAAAGGATTATTCATATTGGAAAAATCTCGTCTTAAACTGGGAAAGCGGTAGTAATGAACCGTGGTTAAAAGAATTAAATAATGCTAAAGTTTTATTACGTTATAACCAAAAACACAGTGAACAATCAGCATCAAATACATCACAAACATTTCAGGGCAACAACGTAGCCGGCAGCAAATTAAATATTTCTGGCTTTTTACCACATAAAAATACTAATACAAAAATCATTAAAAAAGGGGAAGTTGCATACCTGGCTGTTAAGGGATTTGATTATTATAATATTGAAAAAGATGGAAAGATAATAAAGCCTTTTCTCAATAGCATTAAAGATTACAGTAAATTGATTATTGATATTAGAGGAAATGGTGGAGGAAATGACAGATATTGGACTGAAAATATTGTGCAACCTCTTATTAGCAAGCCACTAACTAGCAAAATATATTGGGTTTTTAGGGGTGCGGACTTTGAGGAGCCATTTATTAGTCATATGATTGGGAATGGCTATGAAGGGCTAGACTTAGTCAGTGAAATTGACAAGGAAGGTTTAACTAATACACCACCTGAATTGAAAAAGGATTTTAAGTATTTTAAAAAGATTGTAAGTACAATTCATCCGGTTAATTCTATAAACTTCAAGGGTAAAATATATTTGCTTGTGGATAAAAACGTTTTTTCTTCAGCAGAAGGCTTCGCTATATTTTGTAAAAATACCGGTTTTGCAACTATAGTAGGAAAAAAAACAGGTGGTGATGGTATTGTAGGAAGCCCTTTAATTTGTGCATTACCTAATAGTGGGTATGTATTTGGTCTCTCAATGACAATGGGGTTAACGGATAACGGGAGTTGTAATGAAGAATACAAAACAAAACCCGATGTAGAAATTGCACAAAAGTGGTATAACAACCTTTTCCAGGATAAATCTATCAATTATGTTCTGAACGGGAGATAGAAAAAAATCAACCCATTTTCTTTAATAATATATCCCCGACATAAGGTTTAAAAAGCTCGTCAAACTTTAAATAACCAAGCTTGTTGTCAAGCCAGATAAAAGTATCTTCAGGACTTAAAATTACAGGCATCCTGCTGTGTATATATGACATCTGCTGGTTTGCATCTGTAGTCAGGATAACAAATCTGTTATTTACAGCTCCCGTGTTGTCAATGAACCTGTTGTACAGTCCGGCCATATATATTACATTACCTGTTGCAGTGCGAATAAAATACTTTTCTTTTTTACCGTCAGCTTTTCTCCATTCATAAAAACCGCTTGCAGGGATAATACATCTTCCTGCTTGAAGAAGTTTTCTGAAGGTTGGTTTTTCATGGACCGTTTCACTTCTGGCATTAATAATAACCCCGCTGGACTGCTTGAAATTGGGGAACCCCCACTTAAACAAATCAGCTGTTTTTTTACCTTCAGAAGAAATATCGGTTATAACCGGGACAGTATCAGTGGGAAAAATCTCACCTGTTTTCATTGTTGTAGCTTTTCCTTTAAGCTTTTCATTAATATCATTAACTATATTTCTCAGTTCCTGATTTTCTTCCTCTGTAAAAATAGCGTATCTTCCACACATAAATATTGCTCCTCAAATTTACTTGGTCGCCTATCTTGTCTACTATATATTTTACTCCATCTTCCCAAACAAGCAAACAGGGTAAAATTATTTGGGAAAAAGAAGGAATATTGCACAATAATGTAAAATATAACCTATAACAATAAATGGGGGTAAAAAAATGAAAACATCGAATAAACTCTTTTTTTTAATACTATTATTTCTAATGGTAACAGGGTTAATTCCTGTAAATAGTCAAAGAAATATTGTATACGCAGAAACGACAGATACATCAGCAGAAGCAGATATTATACATGTTAGTGGATATATTTCTGAAAATACAACATGGAATAAAAATTATACCTATGTGGTGGATGGAACTATAATTGTTCAACAAGGTGTAAAACTTCAGATTGACCAAGGAGTAATTGTGAAGTTTACCCAGGGAACAGAAATTATTGTAAATGGTACATTGGCGGTTTCAGGGATTGAATCGGATAAGGTTGTATTTACAAGCAATAGTGATTCGGCATATGGAGGAAGCGGAGTAACAGGAGCTTATGATTACTGGTCTGGAATAACTATATCCGGTACAGGAGAATTCAATAGTGATAATGTAAAGATTAGGTATGCAGGAGCTTCATATTGTGCAATTAATGTTCAAGGAAAGCTTAACCTGACAAATTCAGAAGTAAGTAACTCTAAAAACAATGGTATATATCTGAATACAAGCTATGATGCAGCAATAAAAAATAATAATATAATTAGTAATCAAGGAATTGGGATATATATTAACAACATAAGTGCAGATGCCACTAATACCATGGATATTGAGAATAATACCATATCCGGCAATAGCGGATGTGGAGTTTATGTATCTCAGGCCGGGATAGGAAATGCTTTGCTAGAAGGAAATATAATAGCAAATAATGGAGGATCAGGCATCTATATAGATATATTTGGGACAGGAAATTTGAGTGTACAAAATAACAATCTTTTAAATAATACAGAAAGCGGAATATATGTTAATCTGGTAGGCTTAAGTTCATCAATATTCACCGGGATAGCCGACAACACCTATGAAGGAAATACCATAAAGGGAGTATTATGTAACGGAGTAGGTATTGGCGGGAGCACAATAGTGGATATAACACTAAGTAATGGTGTGTACTATTTAGCTGATTTTGTAATGGTACCAAACGATAGAACATTGACAGTACAGCCGGGAACAATAATAAAAAGCAGTTCAAAAGGAAGTAGTCTCTGCGTATACGGAAAACTTAATGCCATGGGAACGGAAGGCAGTCCTATTGTATTCACAAGCAATAGTGATTCAGCATATGGAGGAAGCGGATACTATGATTACTGGTCTGGAATAACCGTATCTGGTACAGGAGAATTCAATGGCGATAATGTAAAGATAAGGTACGCAGGAGCGGATTACTCTTCTTATAGTACACATTGTGCAATTAATGTTGAAGGAAAGCTTAACTTGACAAATTCAGAAGTAAGTAACTCTAAAAACTATGGTATATACCTGAATACAAGCTTTGATGCAGCAATAAAAAACAATGATATAATTAGTAATCGAACAATTGCAATATATATTAACAACATAAGTGTAGATGCTACTAATACCATGGATATTGAGAATAATACCATATCCGGTAATGGTGGATGTGGGGTTTATGTATCTCAAGCCGGGACAGGAAATTCCTTGATAGAAAGAAATCTGATTGCAAATAATGGAGGGTCAGGTATCTATATAGATATATTTGGGACAGGAAACTTAATTGTGCGGAATAATAATCTGTTAAATAATACAGATAGCGGAATATTGGTTTATCTGGGTGGATTAAGTTCATCAATATTCACAGGGATAGCCGACAATACCTATGAAGGAAATACCACAAAAGGAGTATCATGTAATGGAGTAGGTATTGGCGGGAGCCCAATGGTGGATATAACACTAAGTAATGGTGTGTACTGTTTAGCTGACTTTGTAATGGTACCAAACGGTAGAACGTTGACGGTACAGCCGGGAACAATAATAAAAAACAGTTCAAAATCAAGTAGTATCTACGTATGCGGAAAATTCAATGCCATGGGATTAGAAGACAGTCCTATAGTATTTACAAGCTATAAAGATGCAATATACGGAGGAAGCGGGGTAACCGGATACTATGACAGTTGGTCTGGTATAACCGTAGCTGATACAGGTGAATTTAATGGAAATAATGTAAAAATAAGGTACACAGGTTCGGACTACTCTCGTTATAGTCCGCATTGTGCAATTAATGTTGAAGGAAAGCTTAACCTGACAAATTCAGAAGTAAGTAATTCATATGAGTACAGTATTTTTTTCAATACAAACATTCAACCTGTGTTATTTGGCAACACTTTTGCAGCAAATGTCAGTGGAATGTACAATGTTAAAGCATCAATAATGACCATTAATGCCCAAAATAACTATTGGAATTCCAACTCCGGGCCTTCGCTTTATGACAATATAAAAGGTGAATGGGTTGGTAAAGGTGATAGGGTCAATGAGGGAATTAATTATTTTCCGTGGATGACGGGGCTATAAGAGTTACTTGCCCTCTATAAACCACCGGCCTTCCTCAAAAAACTTTTCCTTTGTTTTGGATGAAATGGTAGAAGTAATAATGAAGCGTCCTGTAAGGGAGCATCCAATAATGAAGTATTCACTTGACTGCGTGACTGAAAAATATCTGAGGTATACGAATTTAAATATAGATTTTGGACATTGTCATCATAAAAATTATGTAAATGGTCAAGAAAGGGCAGGTTGAAGAAATTCAATGTGTCCTTTTTCAGTACTTAGATAGAGTCATTATAATATTTGTGACGTTATGTAAACTAAATACATACAATATTATCGTGAAACAATGGAATTACTACACAACTAGTCGGTGAATATATTATCTTGAGGAGGTCAAAAAATGCCAGACGATTTATATGTTAATATTGAAAATGGAAAAGAAGAGAATAGTCTACCAGCAGGGATAACTGAAGTTTCAATAATTACGGTCTCTAATTGTAATGACAGCGGTCCAGGCTCACTTCGTCAATCAGTACTCAATGCAAAGTCAGGAGACACTATTGATTTTAGTAGTGCAATTCTGCCTGCAACAATTTATTTATACGGTAAAGGTATAGTTATTGATAAAGCATTAAATATTAAGGGCCCAGGTATAGATAAATTAGTAGTCAGAAGTGATACTGCTAATATTTTTTATATTTCGGATTCAATAACTATAACAATTAGTGATATGTCCTTCGTAAATGGTTCTAATAATGGATCTTCAGCGATCATTAATAGAGGTGCTATATTGAATATAACAGGTTGCACATTTTCTAACTTTAGAACTATAGAATATGGAGCGGCTATATACTCTATGTATAATGGCATCGTGAATATTGACAGTTGTCGATTCATTAACAACTGCGCTACTTACGGTGGGGCGTTATCGAATACATCATCATGTACTCTCAATGTTACAAATAGTTTGTTTTTTAACAACAGTGCTAATAGTGGTGGGGCTATCCAAAATGATGGAGTTGCTAATATTACTGATACTGTATTTGATAAAAATAAAGCCAATGATCGCCATAGTGGAATTGGTGGGGCTCTGGGAAATATGGGGAATGTTAATATCACAAGAAGTACATTCACTAATAATAACGCTGCTAATTCCGGAGGGTCTGTAGGAAATATCTCCAATACGGTCACTATTACAGATTGTATGTTCGATAACAATATTGCCATATATGGTGGGGCAATAGGGAATTTTTCCAAAGGTACAGTCAATATAATAAACAGTACTCTTTCCAACAACCGTAGTTTTAGCGGTGCGGCCTTGGTAAATGACGGTACAGCTTCTATTATCAAAAGTACGTTTACTAACAACTCGTCTTCTTATGATGGCGGGGCTTTGGGAAATCTAGGTGCAGTCAGTATTAACTCAGTAATATTCACTGGTAACAGAGCCTGTTTTAGCGGTGGAGCTATAGTGAATTTCAGCTATGGTCTAGTTGATTGCTCGGATGTTACTTTTATTAACAATTTTGCTATAAAAGGTGGAAAGATAGCTAATTTTTGTAATAATACACTCACAGTTTCAAATAGCGTATCTAGGGACAACAGTACTCCTCATATATTCGGTAAAGTTATATTTACAGATAGTACGGAAATTTAAAACACTTGGTAGAATTAGATATGTATTAAACCAACTATAAGCTTTGGGGAGTCACAGGCATAATCTGTGGTAGCAGTCATAACTCTAATGTTTTCTTTAGCATAATAAACAACTCAGGCAACTTCTTTTCAATATTCAGAGGGTTAAATGATTTATCAGTGCAGGCATGAATTGTGCTTCCCAAGGCAATAATTGTTCCATTATTACTGTTTTTAATCACATACTCAAATTATTTCTTGGCACATGTCATTATTCCAATTTTTATTTTTACAATGATTTCATTCATGTATTTCATATCGCAATGAAAATCACCTTTATATCATAATAAACCTATATTAAAGCTTATTCCACAATAATGTATCTATTCCTTTAATTGAACATTGATTGGGAGGCATATTCGCATATAATAACTTATATAAACCATGATGTATTTTATTTAAGAAGGAAATTCATGAAGAAAAAATTTGCCATAGCTTAATTGTATTTACGAAGGACCATTATATTTTATACAGGTACCACTTACATGTGTTAAGCTCATACTTCAATTCGAATGGCTTTTCAATTCCTTCTATTAAACTCTGGCATTTGAATACAAACATCCTATTGCCAGCAAGTTTTTCTTCTTCACGGGTAATGATCCGTTCCACGCTAACCGTTATATTCTCTTTACCTTCACCTTGTATCCTATATTTAAGGGGATTTGGAACCCCATCCTTTGTAAACCATGCTATCATATCAATGGGTTTCATTAAAACTTTCATATTATTATACTCCTATAATAAACTAGACATCATCTGATAATCTTCTTCTATAACTCCTCCGGCTATTGGCCGAAATCCGGAGTTCAAAAATATAGAACGGAATACCGACCTGGAGCCATACTTTAATCTTATACTGTCAATTGCATCATCTAATTGCTTAGTTTTTTCATTATATTTATCAAATAGTGATAGCTGGATAAAATCATTAGTACATAGTTCAGATACTCTGATACCAAGATGTCGTATAGGCCTACCTTGCCATAACTGATCAAACAATTGGCATGCAGTTTTATATATTTGAGCAGTACTATCTGTTGGAGTATCAAATTTACGTTGACGAGATGTACTGATAAATTCATTTGTTTTTATGTGGACAGCAACTAGCCTAGCACAAAAACCAGTTTGCCTTAGCCGCATACAAACTGTTTCAGTTAAGGCGAGTAGTATTTTATAAGCATCACCTTTATTATCCACATCAAAACTGATGGTCGTTGAGTTTCCTATGCCTTTTAGAGGAGAACGTCCTCCTTTGGTTACAGGAGAATTTTCTATACCGTTTGCATAATCATGGATTAACTGACCAAAGCTTTTTAGTTTATACTTTAAAAATTCAATATCTGCATTAGCCAACTGTCCTATCGTGTAAATTCCCATCTGATACAGTTTTAACGCTGTTGCTCTTCCGACCATGTATAAATCTTCTACAGGAAGGGGCCACATTTTTTCTGGAATTTCTTCCGGATAAAGAGTATGTATCATATCTGGTTTTTTTAAATCTCCACCCATCTTTGCTAAAAGCTTGTTGTGTGATATTCCGATGTTGACTGTAAATCCTAATTCTTTTTTTATACGTTCCTTAATTATGCCAGCAGCAGTTAATGGTGACCCCCAAATTGCTTCCATGTTTGTATAATCCAAAAAACACTCATCAATACTAAATATTTGAATAGTAGGTGAATAGTCATCTAGAATATCCATCATAGCCTTGTGACATTGCATATATAGGTCGTAATGCGGTGGGATGACCATTAAATTAGGACACTTTTGACGTGCTGCAAAAAGTGATTCTCCCGTATGAATATTGAATTTTTTTGCCAGAAGAGATTTTGCCAACACGATTCCATGCCGCGAAGCTTCATCTCCTCCAACAACAGATGGAACAGTTCTTACGTCTATATCTGATCCGTGTTGAATTCTGCTTACTGCTTCCCAACTTAAGTATGCACTATTAACATCAATATGAAAGATTGTTCTGTTACTCATATATTATCACCTGATAATGTATATTATAATACGAACATATGTTCTTTGTAAAGGACCATATAATGTAAAATTGATACAGAACTTTATAGTAGAAAGTTATTGTTAAATTGATATCTCATGCTTTTGCGACCAACCGGTGAGAACTATCAAGAAATGGTAGATAAACCATTTCGGTGCTCACCTCAATAAATAAGCTTATAAGTAAATATCATCCATAGAAGTTTGCTGCGAATGCGTACATCGGAGCATTACTATGGACAGGAACATTTATTTCATTAGGAAAGGTTTTAGGCTCTAACTGGGAAAAGTATCATGGCCCGATTAAAAAATATATGATTATCAGCGGCATTATAACAGCAATTGCTTTTATATGTGTTTATGTTTATAAGAGTTATAAACAGCAGCTCGTTAAGTTCATCATTAATTCACTGGAAAAGTTATTAGAAATATTTCAATCCCTTGGGAAAATTAAAATTGCCATTCTTGGAGTTGCATTAGCTTTTATTGGCCTGTCAATATTAGTTGCCGGGCTTATTCAGGATTTTCTGGCTAACGAATTTATTCGGTTTGACACCATTACGGCTTATTTGATAAACTCAATATTTTCTGACCCTTGGTCATTAGCTATGAAATATTTCAGCTACTTAACATACTACCCAATATTAATATTTGTAACAATACTACTGACAATATGGATATTTATTAAGGGAAAGGATAAGCTTCTTGAGCTTCTTTTTCTACTTATTACTGTTTTGGGAGGCGAATTTTTAGAAGAGTTATTAAGAGTGGTTTTTCACAGACTTGGCCCTTTAGGATTGTCTATCTCAGGACATGCAAAATATACTTTTCCAAGTGAACAAGCTTTGATGGCAGTTGTGACTTATGGCTTTGCCGCATTTATAATATTACGACACATAAAAAGGAAATGGATTGCAATGATTTCAACATCTATTGTTTTAATTATTTGTTTTGTTTCAGGATTAAGTCCTTTATTTTTTAAGCTTCAATATCCAAGTGATGTTTCAGCAGGATATGTTTTTGGGGGTGTATGGTTAAGCCTTAATATAATCTTGCTGGAAGTTTTCCGAGTATTACCTTCAATAAAACAAAATGATTGATTTTTCTTATAAAGCCCTTTCATCCAAAATAAATTTCAGGTTTTTGGTAATAAAACTATACCTTGACTAAAACATCCAATACTGTTATAGTTTACTTTAATAAAATATGTTAATAATAAGTAATGACACTTCAGGGATAGGTGAAAATCCTTACCGGCGGTAGATAGCACAAGCTATAAGCCCGCGAGCGAAAGCAGATCCGGTCAAACTCCGGAGCCGACAGTACAGTCTGGATGAAAGATAGTG
>JAEYNY010000081.1 GCA_023412275.1 Bacillota bacterium | reverse complement strand
TATATGAAACTGTCTTTCATATGCATTTCCCATTGCAGATTTCTCCTTTTTTAAGCAGATTACTCCTAACAGTAAAAATATATGATATAAATAAAAAAATAAGACTATCTTTTTTGATAGCCTTATTAATCCACATTTTATTTTTTATTATTTTAGAATCAGGTTCGAAAGCTGTGCAAATTGTGCAACCGTTAAAACTTCTCCTCTGATATTTTCATTTAATCCCATTTCTTCAAGTATTTGTTTGATCTGCTCTTTATTTTTATTAAAAAATCCTGAATTAGATAATGCATTCACAAGGGTCTTTCTTCTTTGCCCGAAGGAGGCCTTTACTATTTTGAAATAAAGGTTTTTATCATCAACCTCTACAGGTGGCTCACTTAATATATCTAACCCTATTATTGTTGAATGTACCTCCGGTTGAGGAATAAAACAGTGGGGAGGAACATCAAATATTATTTTGGGGTTTGAATAAAACTGGACAGCTACCGAAAGAGCTCCATAGTCCTTGGTACCGGGGCCTGAAACCATTCTTTCTGCAACTTCCTTCTGCACCATGAAAACCATTTTGTCAACACCTTTTACTTCTTCCAAAAAGCGCATAATTATTGGCGTAGTAATGTAATATGGCAGGTTTGCAACAACCTTTACGCTTTTTGCATTGTATAACTCCCTATACTTCTCTATAATTGCATCAATATCCGCTTTCATTATATCTTCGTTAATTATGCTGACGTTTGAATAATCGCTTAAGTTGTCATTCAAGGCAGGAATGAGCCTTTTGTCAATCTCTATTGCAGCTACTCCGGCAGACCTTTCTGCCAGCTCCCTGGTCATACTTCCCACACCCGGCCCTATTTCTATTGCAAGTGTATCTTTATCCATATCGGATGCGTCAACTATTCTTTGCACCACACTGAAGTCAGTGAGAAAATTTTGTCCCAAGGCCTTTGTTAGCTTTAACCCGTGTTTTTTTATTATCTCAGACGTATTGTTTTTAATCATAGGTACTCCTTAACCTTTTAAATTAACACATTGTCAAATATTATAACACAATAGCATCAAATAATACTAGAATCAAAGAAAAAGAGCCAATCCACTAAACTTGGATCAGCTCTAACAGTCCCTTTAATACTTTTTTATTTTGTTTACACACTTTAAAGCAAATGCCCTATTTCAGTATATAAACTTTTACTCTCTTTACACCCCAGGCATCAACTTGACTGCCTGATTCAAGATAAACATCAATTTTGTTGCCTTTTATTGCTCCTCCTGTATCTGCCGCAACCGCATATCCATAATCGGCTGCCTTCCCGGGAACCTCTATATATACTCTTGTTCCCAAGGGTATTACGTTGGGGTCTACTGCTATTATACCCCTTTT
This sequence comes from Bacillota bacterium, assembly GCA_023412275.1. Taxonomy (GTDB): domain Bacteria; phylum Bacillota; class Clostridia; order Acetivibrionales; family DSM-1351; genus Ruminiclostridium. The sequence goes on along the minus strand of JAEYNY010000081.1, from coordinate 30,517 downwards.
TACTCTCGTGCCTGTAGCTGTAATACCAAACCCGGCTTCTCCCGGCCTTTTACCTGTGTCTGTAAAAGAAGCGGTATACGAGGTTGCCCTCATATCGATCACCTTTGAAAACCTAATTGTTTCGCCTCTAGATGTCTCGTAGTTTAAAACCGTACCGACTTCAACAATACAATTTAAAGGATTTTTAGAAATAAAATCCTTTACAAGCTGTTTAGCGGTCTGCTTTCCATCCTCATAAACTACCTTGTATAACTTTTCTCTGACGCCTTCTTTTCCTTGTCTGACTGTATTCCGCACTCCCTTATCTAATCGGTTGCTATCTTTTGTAATGGTTTTAAATGGAATAGACGATGTCTCCGTGATTGTTTTCTCCTCTACACGGACAATTGAAATATTCATATTTGATACGATTTTGTCTCCTATTTGAGACCCTACAAATTTGTCATCCGAATCTACACTGATATTATTATCTTTTAAAACTTCACTAACCGTATCCTTATATGTTTTTACGTCCAGCTCTTTCCCATCAACCTTAATTGAAACAGGTACCGCTCTTTTTATGTTTATGACATTCTGATGAATCTTTGTGAGCTTCGCGTCAAACGGCATACTAACGTAATCTGCTTTGTCAACTTTGATGCCTGTCTGCTCCAATACCTCTTTCACTGTTACTTTCATTGTCTTTATTGCAATGGTATGCCCATTATCGTTGATTACAACGTGCCTATTGAGTCCGTTAAAAACTACGAACCCCGCTGTAACGGATATAACAACGACAATACATATTATTGCAACATCCAATGATCTGATTTTTAGTTTAGAAAAATACCTTTTAATATTCTTCGCAATCGGTATCATGAATCCAACCTCCTGTTAGAAATATTCAAAGGGACTGTGAATATTTTATTCTATACCCATTTTTTTGTCAAATTTATTGCCTATTTATGGAAATAGATCTGAACAAATTCATCCCTTGTAATAAATTATTAACTAGATGTTAGTATACTATTCAGTAAGGAGATTTATGTTCACTTTTAACAACCAAATTGCTGAAGCCCGCTTATAACGGGGTTTTTAAATAAGGAAATATTTACAAGACTACGGCTTATCTGATACCTCCAGTATAAGCCATTCTTTAGATTGTGTATTGAATTCTACCGTTATATATTTTTCATTGTCACCGCTTTTATACAGCTTTTCAGCCTGGAGCGGTTCAGGCTTTTCTACCTCTGCAATCACCCTGAACTGAAGTTTTCCCAGATGCTCCTGATCCGTCAACCCGGTAAAAATCTGAAGTGATTTAGGGCGAATAGATTTAATTTCCTCTTGATACGTTTTGCTGAAACTAGCAGGATTTTTTATAATCTCATCCTGTGAATTCTTGCTTACCAACGCACTTGCCAATTTGTAGTTCTTCGCATTAATCGCCTCAAACCAGTTTTTTACAAGTTCATTTACGGGTGCAATGTTCATATTTTTCTTGAATTGAATAATTAAATCTGTGTAATTGCTTATTTGGGCCTTTAAGTCTGTATTTTCAAGGGAAACACGATTAAATTCCTCCCTGAGGTCCGACGCAATAGAATTCAGAGAATCAACTTTTTCTGTCAATTCCTTGTTCTTTTTATCAAGAGTATTGTTTTTTTCTCCCAGAGTATCTATTGTAAAGTTTTTAGACTCTCTTAAATCCTGAAAGTTTTCAAGCTGCTTCTCTCTGTCCCAAAGCAGATAATTAAATGATATAAGTAAAGCTATGAGAAATAGAAATACAATAATAATAATAAATCTCTTCATAATTTTTTCTCCTTAAATATTAAATTAACATTAAGGGCTTTTATTCTATTAATCTATATTATTTTGAAAACCTTTTTCGCATTAATGAGTGTAGTCTCAGCTACTTCATCCATGCTTACACCTTTAATTTCAGCAATTTTTTCTACTATATGAACCAAATACCCGGAATTATTGCGTTTGCCCCTGTAAGGTTCCGGTGTAAGATACGGACAGTCTGTTTCAACCACAAGTCTGTCCAGTGGGACAGCTTCAACAACCTCTTTTATTCTTCTGGAATTCTTAAAGGTTACCGCACCACCAACTGCAATATATAAATTGTGTTTTATCATATCCAGCGCCATTTCTCTGCTTCCTGAAAAGCAATGAAATATGCCTCCCACCTGCTGTGCATCTGTTTTTTTAATAATGTTCACAGTGTCTTCATGTGCATCTCTGTCATGAATTATTATAGGTAGTTGAAGCTCCTTTGCCAGCTCAATCTGCCTCTCAAACCAATACCTTTGGATATCCCTTGGCGAATTATCATAATAATAATCTAGTCCAATCTCACCGATTGCGACAGCTTTAGTGTTTTGGGATAACTTTTTTATCTTATCAATTACATCTTCATTCATTTCTTCCGCATAGTGAGGATGTATACCCAAAGCGGCATATACAAAGTCATATTTGTCGGAAAGCGCTATGGATGCTTCAAGAGAATTAATATCAGCAGAAGCATTGAGGATATACCCTATCCCATTGCTGTGAAGTTCCTGAAGAAGACTGTCTCTGTCCTCATCAAATTTATCATCATCATAATGTGCGTGTGTATCAAATATCAAAACTATCACCTGCTCTATTTTTATTCAGATTGCTGTCAATTTGAATCTTTTCCTGCAAACATGGTATAATTTATCCGGTGCTTATCATTTTAAGCCGAAAATTGTGTATTGCTACTGATACTACTATACATATTTGTATAAAATTTTTCAAGCACAATGATTAGAACACAACTGTTTAAACAATGAGGCATATGGAAAAAATCTAGTCTGGAATATTTTATTTAGGGGATAAATTATGAGAAACATCATAGGCTCTATGCGTTTCATAAACAGATATGTTAAAAGAATAAATCCCATTGTTAAGAAAAAGTCCGAAGAGTATTACAATTATACCGGGCGTATAGTAAAATATAATATTAAAAAAAATGCTGTGGACGCGTTGAAACAAGGTAGTTTTGATATGGCTGTGTCATCAGTTTGCACATTTTGGCCGGGTGTTAATGTCAAGCTTGCTTCAGAGGTTATTTTTGCGTTTACGGCTATTGTGCGCTACCTTAATAAAATCTGTGAAAATTCATCTGTTGTAACAGAGGCTTTTATCAGAGTAGCATTTTCTTCATTAAAAGATGCTGCAAATATACGTAATGAATCCTTTGAGAAATACTTTACCTTTTTCCCTTCCAAGGATGATAATGGCTATCTTAGTATTCTGGTTGAAAAGTGCCGTCAGAAAATTCAGCTTCTGCCTTCATATGATATTGTCAGAGACTCCATATCTGTATATCTTGCGTTGTACATAGACCTGCAGGTAACAAAATACTCCTCTAATGATAATGAAAAGGAAGTAAACCTGATCAGATGGAGTACGGCACACGGTCAGAAGTACCCTGACCTGACTAACTGGGAATTCTGCATGTGTATAGATTCGGGGCTTGATATACTGCTTCTTCTTTCACTTGCAACTAACCCCAATCTGAGTGAGGAGGATACTGATAATATTAATACCGCTTTCTTCCCATGGATAAGCTGTATACATAAGATTTTGGAATGCTACCTTAAATACAATGACGATCTTTCTTCGGGTAGCTTAAACTATGTTTTTTATTATGGAAGTCTCAAAGAATACGAAGACAGAATTGAATTCTTTACCGACAAAGCTCTGTCTATCCGAACAGGCTACAGACGCAATATAAAATCGGTGCTTAAAATCCTTTTGAGCTTGTTTATTACTGACCCCAAAGCTAGCGAAGGTATGAACAAAATTACAAGTAAAGGATTGTATAAGTCGGGCGGAAGAGGTATGTGGCTGTATTCCCTGGCCGCTAAAATTCTCAGATCTCTGAATAAACTCTAACCAAATATAAACTGACAGGCCCACACAGATGCAATAACACTTATAATATCAGCCATAATGGCAGCGATAAGGGTATATCTGATATTTTTTATCCCTACTGAACCGTAATAAACCGCCAACGTATAAAAAATTGTTTCCGTTGAACCCATCATTGTAGCTGCAACCCTTCCGGCATACGAGTCCGGCCCAAAGGATTTGATAATCTCCGTTACAAAAGCAAAGGATGCACTTCCTGATATGGGTCGTAGTAATGCCAACGGTGCAACCTGTGGAGGCATTCCAAGTAAATCTGTTACAGGCCTTAGCAGAAGTATCAGACTATCCATGGCACCGGATGCCTTAAAAACTCCGACAGCAACCAGTAGTCCTACCAACGATGGAATTATATTTATAATCGTGTCTATTCCGTCCTTTGCACCTTCAACAAATACATCATAAGCTTTTACTTTTTTTAATACTGCCACCCCAAGTATAACAACAAATATTGCCGGAACAGCGTAGTCAGACAAGTGCCTAATTAAGCCCATATTCCACCACTTTTCTTAATTGTTTTTAATTGTCTTTTTTCCACACTGCCGACAGCATTTTTGCCGCTATTATGCCCATTATGGTTGCACATACAGATGCAATCCATATGCATACGATTATCTCAGCAGGTTTTTTTGAACCCTCCGAGGTTCTGAGAGCAATTATATTTGCAGGTACCAGTTGAATTGCTGCTGTATTTAAGACCAGAAACATACACATGGCATTGGTAGCTGTTTTTTTATCCTTATTAAGGCTCTGCAATTCCTTCATAGCCTTTAGCCCTAATGGAGTAGCGGCATTTCCCAATCCAAGAAAATTTGCAACAAGGTTCATTACTATAGCACCTAAGGCCGGATGATCTTTTGGTATTTCAGGGAAAAGGAACCCTAAAACCGGCCTTACTGCACGTCCTATTATTCTGATAAGTCCACTTTTTTCGGCTATTTTCATTAACCCTGTCCAAAGACACATTACCCCCAGCAAACCGATACAAACAGTGACAGCAGTCTGGGCAGAATCCATTGCAGCCTTTGTTACATCATCAAGTCTGCCATTTACTATCCCGAATGCAAAACCTATCATTAACAGCCCAATCCAAATATAGTTAAGCATAGATACCTCTTTTCTGGCCGCTAAATGGAAACGTTACTCCTAGTTATATATGCCTGGACACATTCTTTTATGAAACAGAATTTTAGTTTTTTTTGTCGAATATCTCCCGAGCTATTAGATTATTTTCCAGTATTATTTTTCAATCTCTGTAAAAATTCAAACAAACTAAAATCTTAACAATTTCGTAACATTTTAGGTATTTTAATTATATTTGCTAAATGCCTTGAAATAACTGGCTTTTAAAGTATTTAAATAACAAAAATAACAAAATATTTGAAAATTTATGAGTTGACGTTTATTGGAATTTATGGTATTATAAATTCGAAGTTTGTCGAAATATGTAGTGCATATGAGGAGGTCAATTTTGATGAAATCTACTGGTATTGTAAGAAAAGTTGATGAGCTGGGAAGAGTTGTTCTTCCAATCGAGCTCCGCAGAACATTGGATATCGCAGAGAAGGATGCTTTAGAAATCTATGTTGATGAGGCAACCATTATATTGAAGAAATATGAGCCTGCATGTATCTTCTGTGGTAATGCCAAGGATGTAATCGTATACAAGGGTAAGAATATCTGCCCTGAGTGTATGAAAGAACTAAAGAAGTAATAAAATTATTATTACAAAAAAACAAAAGTAAAAAGAACCCGTGAAAGTTTTCACAGGTTCTTTTTATTTTTTCATTACAGCATTATATACGTCTCTTTTATTTAAGCCCCTGTCCTCAGCGGCTTTTTTTATGGCATCCTTTTTTGTAAGTCCCTCTGCAATATATTTGTTTACATGGTCTTCTATACTGATTTCAGAGTATTTGTCCCGTTCCTGCTCAGCAAGGAACTCCTCATCCTGTCCCTCGATTATGACAACAAACTCACCTTTTGGAGCTTCTTCCTGAAACCGTTCCATTGCCTCGAATAAGCTGCATCTTATAACTTCTTCAAATCTCTTGGTAAGCTCTCGTGCAAGAGCAATCCTCCTATCTCCCCAAGCATTATACATATCTTTTAATGTATATGGCAGTTTATGAGGAGCTTCATAAAATATAATTGTCCTTGTTTCATTTTTCAACTGTTGAAGTCTTTCCTGTCTGGACCTCTTGTTCATGGGAAGAAAGCCTTCAAATACAAATCTTCCGGCGGGCAGTCCGGATATAACCAGCCCTGTAACTGCTGCAACAGGCCCGGGAATCATTGTGACTTCAACGCTGTTTTCTATTGCAAGCTTTACTAAATCCTCTCCGGGGTCTGATATTCCCGGGCTTCCGGCATCAGATACCAGAGCAATATTTTTGCCAAGAAGCAGCTGTTCTATCAGATAGTTGCCCTTTACTACCTTATTATGCTCATAATAGCTTACAAGAGGTTTTTTTATTTCAAAGTGATTTAAAAGCTTGATTGTTTGTCTGGTATCTTCTGCCGCTATAAAGTCAACTTCTTTCAGGGTGTTAATCGCTCTGAAAGTTATATCCTGCAGGTTACCTATAGGCGTTGCTACCAGAAAAAGTTTACCCTTTTCGCTCAATTTGTCTTTCCTCTTCTCTTCTATATATTTTATTTATCTCATCCGAGTATGTTCCGTCTGAGTTATATACATACAACGGTTCCATTACCTTAAGTTCAGGGTTGCCCCCTCTATTTCCCTTAATAAGCAGCATATTTGGTTTCTTGCCGGGTTTTGGATGTATCAGCCTTAAATATTTTGGCTCAATTCCGTTGTTTCTCATACTGCATATGATATCAGCCAGTCTTTCAGGCCTGTGTACCATTGCAAGTTGCCCCCCCGGAACAAGTAATACAGCAGCTGCACTTACAACATCCTCCAGACTGCATAAAATCTCATGCCGGGAAATTGCTTTGCTGTCCATGGGATTTACCAGTCCGCAGCCCTTATTGGTGTAAGGAGGATTGGAAACTACAACATCAAAACTGGATTTCCCAAAATACTCTCGATAAAGTTTTATGTCACCCTGCACTATCTCAAGTCTATCCGAAAGTTGGTTCATGAGTACACTTCTGGAGGCCATCTCAGCCATTTCTTCCTGAATTTCAAGGCCAACAATCTTGGCCGCCTTTGTTTTCCCCGCCAGAAGTATCGGTATTATCCCTGTTCCCGTTCCTATATCAAGAACCTTACTGTTTCTCTTGACATCAGCAAAATCAGACAGTAAAACCGCATCCACTCCGAAGCAAAATTTTTCTGTGTTTTGTATCAGCTTTAAACCATTGAGCTGAAGATCGTCAATACGCTCTTTATCTCTGATAGTAACCAAAAGTACACCTCTTATTATAATTTATCCCTGAAAAAAGGGCCAAATAAAGGATGACCCTTTATCTGACCCTTATTACCTAACACTTATTTCTGTTGAGGAGCATCAACAGGACATACGTTTGCACATGCACCACATTCTATACAAGTATCCTCATCAATTACATAAACACTATCTCCAGCAGTTATGCATGATACTGGACACTCTGATTCACATGCCCCACAGCTTATACAAGCATCAGTTATTGAATATGCCATTTCTTTAACACCTCCTAAATATTAAGGAAAACAAATATCTTGTTATTTGCTTTTCGCTACTATTTTACCATCTATTATAGCGATTGACAAACTATTTTACCATCTCTTTTAATCTTCCAGTTGTTTAAGGGCTTCAAGGTCTATATCGTTATCGTCGCTAGTTGTTGCGTCTTTTATTACTTTTATTTCCCCATCTTTAAAATTGTATACCCTTAGGTCAGATTCATTACCAATGTCCAGTTTGACTTTAAGTATTTCCTTTAACAGTACTACCTCCACAACAGTTCCCTGTCCTTCAGGAGTTTCAACTATTGCACCAACTTTAGGAACTCTGGCAAGTAAATCTTCATATGCCTCCTGCTCATATTTAAGACAGCACATAAGTCTTCCGCAAGTACCTGAAATCTTAGTAGGATTCAGTGACAAGGACTGTTCTTTTGCCATTTTTATTGATACTGGTTGGAATTCTCCTAAAAATGAATTACAGCAAAGTACTCTGCCGCATATTCCTATTCCACCCATCATCTTGGACTCATCTCTTACACCAATCTGGCGAAGTTCTATCCTGGTTTTAAAAACTGATGCCAAATCCTTTACAAGCTCTCTGAAATCAACTCTTCCATCTGCAGTAAAATAAAATAATACCTTGTTGTTGTCGAATGTATATTCTACGTCTATAAGCTTCATTTCCAATTTGTGGTCGTTGATTTTTTGCAGGCATATGTTAAATGCATCTTTTTCTTTTCTATCATTTTCCTGAGCATGGGCAATATCTTCTTCGGCTGCTATTCTGATAACTTTTTTAAGCGGAGCAACTATCTCAGACTCATCCACTTCTCTGTTTGGAACAACAACCAATCCGAATTCTATTCCCCTTGCAGTTTCAACTATGACATTCTGGTTCAGATCTATCACTAATTCGCCGGGATCAAAATAGTATATCTTGCCTGCTTTTTTAAACCTAACTCCTACAACCTTTACCATCTATAAAGTTCCTTTCTATAATACATAAGAAGTTTACGTATTATTTGCCTGTTGAATTTTCATAAGCATAACTTCTATGGCCAGCTGGAAATTTGCATTACTGTCCAAACCCCTACGGGCATCCCAGACCGCCTGTATGCATTTTAAAACATGTGAAAAGGATAGTCCCACATTCCTAATAATCATATCTTTTTTATCTGAATTTATCAATAGACTTGTATCACCAGTCTCCTTGTAAATTAGTAAATCCCTAAAATACAATAATATTACATGCAGTACATAGTCTACCCTGTCATTATTTTTTTCAAACGTTTCATAAAACTTAAACAAGTCAGCGTCTCCCGCCGAGGCTAGTTTTGAAGTAATTTCCAGTACTTCTTCCCTTAATTCTAGATAATGAGAAGACTCTGCAAGCTCCAATGCCGTACCTGCCACACCGTCAGCATATGAAACGATAAATTCCCAGTCAGGTTTTCTAAGCCCATAGTTTGACTCAAGAATTTCCATAATGTCTTCATGGGACAATCTGTTGAATAGTATTCTCTGACATCTGGAACGTATAGTTTGTGCTACTGCCGCCGAAGATTGGACTGTTAATATAAATACTACATACGGTGGCGGCTCTTCCAGAGATTTTAGCAGTGCGTTTTGTGCCTGAATAGTCATAGCATCAGCATCGTTTATGACAATAACCTTATACTTGGAATAAAGAGGCCTTATAACAAGTCCCTTTAATATATTTCTTATCTCCTCGACGCTGATGCTTTTATCTTTTTGAACTATTTCATAAAAATCCGGATTTGAAGCTTCTTTGTATAACTGACATGATTTACATTCTCCGCAGGGGAATTGCTGCTCACTGCACATTAGCATTGAGGCAAATTTCAGTGCAGTATCTCTTTTTCCGACTCCATCCGGGCCTTCAAATATATATGCATGACTTACATTATCTTTTTGTACTGCAGCTCTTAATGCGGATAATATTCTTTGGTGCCCTAACATTTTGCCTCCGTAGTGTTATAAAAACAAGTCAAGTATCAATCCCCTGATATCATCAAGCTTTTTAAGTATGCTAATGTTGTCTTGTTGTGATTTAAGTACTTCATTTGTCAGTTCAATAAGTTCTTCATTTATTTTCTTTATAATTGCATAAACCCTGTGTCTCCCTCTTCTATCCAGGAAGTTTTTCTTCATAAAATTATGTGAATGTGAAACCGCCTCATCAAGAAATTCGGAAATCAACTGCTTGTAAACCTTCAATTCCCTGATGTCAGTCTTTTTTCCAAGTTTTTTTCCTTGACTCTCTATTTTATCAGCAAGTACTTTAACCCTCTCTTCATAATTCTTGGTTTCAAGTTTTCTTAGCTGATATGAAAAAGTTGCATCTCTCTCATTTCTTATTGTTCTTTCATCTCTGCCGGACAAAGCTGAAATATTTGTACGGTTATCGGACGAATCCTGTATCTTAATGGGAATCGGAATCACCTTCTTATGCTTATTTTAAACCTTGTGGAATTTCTCTACGTCAACTACAAAAATTGTAGCTCCGCCTACCGTTACTTCAACGGGATATGGCATAAACATTCCGTTTATACCTCCGGATGAGGCCGGCGTATTTATAACCTGTCTTCTGCTTTTTGACTTCTTTTCAATGATGGAAATCACTTCATCCAGTTTATCTTCATCTACACCCACAAGTAAAGTAGTATTTCCAGCTTTTAGGAAGCCACCGGAAGAACACATTTTGGTAACACTAACGCCGTTCTTGTTAAGTTCCTCCATTACCTTGTGACCGTCTTCATCATGTACAATGGCAAACACCAGTTTCATCATAATCCCTCCTTAAATATAGTTATAGTTTTTAAAGTATTTCCTTCAAATATATCTTTATTTGTGAAGCTATCTCTTCTATTGATTTTGAAGCATCTATTGTCTTAATCCTGTCGGGATATAATAATGCCATTTTCCTGTACCCCTCATATACCCTGATATGAAAGTCCATTTTTTCCTGTTCTATCCTGTCTGCACCTGTAGATTTTATCCTTCTTTCTATTGCTAAGCGCGGGTCAATGTCCAGAAAGAATGTAATATCTGGAACTACACCATCAACTGCGGCTCTATTGACATCTGCCACAGTTTTAAGGTCAACACCTCTGCCGCATCCCTGGTATGCATAACTTGAATCTACAAATCTGTCACATATAACATACTTGCCGCTTTCTAAAGCCGGCCTTATAACCTGAAAAACATGCTGGGCTCTGGCTGCAGCGTAAAGCATCATTTCTGTTAAGGGAGAAATATCGGTATTTCTGGGATCTAGTATTAAATCCCTGATCATCTCGCTGATTTGTGTGCCTCCAGGCTCTCTGGACAGTATTACGTCAATGCCCTGAGCCTTTAGAAATTTTTCCATCAACTTTATCTGAGTCGTCTTTCCGGACCCGTCAGTTCCCTCAACAGTTATAAACAAACCTTTACGCATTATCTTACCTCCAACTGTTTTATCTTTTGTCTGATACAAAAATTATAACACATTATTTTACAACTTGGACACTATTATTATTGCCAATACCATTAACCTTTCCGCCCAATTCAATAATGGATTCTATGTAGCTTATCTTCACACTGTCTATTACTTCTCCCGGATACAGAACCGGAATACCCGGGGGATACGGAGTGACTACTCCCCCACATATCCTTCCCAGACAGGATTTTAGTTCCTTCTGCTCCTTTTGTGCAGCATAGGCTTCATATGGACTTAATGCCGGTAAAGCATCAAATGGCTTCTGGCCTGTCAAACTTCGTATTTTTTCAGCTTGCCTTCCCCACTCATCATTAAAAGGTATTTGTGCCAGCTTTGATAAACTTTCATAAAGTCTGTCAAAAGTAAGCTTTTTATCTGCTGTTGTTGTAATTAAAACAAGGTTTTCATAATCAGCCATTTCTACCTGAACAGACAGTTCTGCTCTTAGCACAGCTTCTGCCTCATATCCGCTGATACCAAGCCCTGATGTATTCAAAACCAGCCTTGTGGGGTCCTGTATTGTATTAATACCCAGATATTTGTCTTCTAAAACCTCATATCCATGTAATTCAGCAACCCTGTTCTTAAAAGCAATGATTTCTTCAACCAAATTAAAAAGTTTTTCTTTCCCTTCCCTTTGCATTAGCTCTCTGGCAATATCCAGATACGTCATTATAATATATGAAGGACTTGAAGTTTGGAGCATGGCTAAGTTAAATCTGATTTTTTCAATATCAATATGGGAGCCATTTATATGCATATACGCACCCTGTGTAACCGCCGGAAGTGTTTTATGGGCACTCTGTATTACAATGTCTGCTTTGTATTGATTTGCCGAAGGTGGCAGCAGAGGGCTGAATACAAAGTGTGCTCCGTGAGCCTCATCCACGATTAATGGCTTTCCGTGTGAATGAACTATTTTTACTATAGATTCAATATCGCAGCATATTCCGTAATAATTTGGTCTTGTTATGAGTACGGCTGCTGCTTCAGGGTTCATACGGAGAGCATTTTCAATACTTTGTGCTGTTATGCCTTCATTTATTCCAAATTTGATGTTGTATTCGGGATATATAAAGACCGGTTCTGCCCCGGACATTATCAACCCTGACACTACAGACTTATGTGAATCTCTTCCTATTATTATTTTTTGGCCCCTTGTGCAAACACTCATAATGGCAGCCTGAATACCACAGGTTGAGCCATTTACAAGAAAAAAAGTGTTATCAGCTTCAAACGCCGTTGCTGCAAGTTCTTGGGCCTCTTTTATTATTCCCTCGGGATAATGAAGATTGTCTGTTCCATCAATCTCAGTTACATCAAGTTTGAGTACGTCCTTGGTAAGTTCCTGTGGAATTCCTCTCGACAACTTGTGGCCAGGCATATGAAATATATTTATATTTTCTTTTTCATATTTTCTTAAATAATTGTATATCGGCAAGTTATACACTTTTGTAACTATCCCCTTTTTCAATTTTACTTTTCCATGTAAAGTTCCATTTACGTATTTCAAGCCGGGTATGGCTGTGCTTCTGCCAACACCCGGCCTGCATAACCCGGTTCATATATTTATTTTACTTTTTAAAGGCTTTCTTTACAATATACATTCCTAAGACTTCTCTATAAAGGGCTTTATAAACATAGTATAGTGGAATCTCTGTGCATTAAAGCGATACTTTTCCATAAGCTCAGGTCCGCAGCTGTTTGAGCCTATTCCGCTTTGTGCGTAATCTAAGCATAGTACAGTATTCCGGCACTTTTCCAGTTCAAAATTGTGAAGCTTATTTGTCAGTTCCTCCTGAGTATAGTAGGATGCACTAAAACTAAAAGTTTCATCTCCGGTTATCAGTAATCCTAGGCCACAATTTGATACCAGCTTTACATAATGGCACCCCCAGTGGCTTCCGTTTTCCTGGGGTTTCAAGTAGTCCTCATGCATTCTTCCCACATTGGATTTAAAGAGTCCCATATATGATGCTCTTCTCTTATCTGCATAGCTTTCATATGGACCGTATCCAAAGTATTCAACATTGTTTATATACTCCGGAAGAAATAATCTCAAACCGAATCTTGGCAGAAACGGCATTTCCATATTCCTTTCCACCTGCATGTTAACTGATATAAGTCCATTCTCTGCTATATTCCACTCGGTACTGATACTCAGTATTCTCTGTATGTGAACCGCCAAAAGGGATAGTTCCGTTATTATTCTTATATTGCCACTTTCCTTGAATACATGAGTATTATATGATCGTGACAAAGTTCTGTCATAACCTGCCTCTTCCCATTTATGACGAACATTTCTGTCATTGTCCGTAGGTGCCCTCCATATATTGTAGTTCATAGGCTTCTCAAGGATCACATTATTATCGTATACTATTTTATCAAACACCCCGGTCATTTTATTAAAGGTGTATCGAAAGTTTTTCCCTATTATTACGGCATTCCTGTCGGATTCTATCAAGGACAGTTCTTCACCCACTGAATTCGATTCTCCCAATATATCGGTTATTTTGTCCTCCTGTAGTCCAACCTTGTCAACATCCAGCTTAAGCTGGTCAAAACCAAGTTGATACCCTCTTTTAACAAAAGGTGTATCTGTCTTTTGTATATAATCAAATTTTATATAACAGTCGCCTTCTTCCACATCAGGAAGGCTAAGGCTTATGAGCTTTTTCTCATGTGGTTTTATGTCCAATACATTGGGATCATCTATAATACCTCCTGATATAACCTCACCGTTTTTGGTTACTTCATAGGTAATATACAAGCAATCTTTTGTGTTAACAAAGTCAAGCATATTTCTGAAGGTATATTCCCCATCTTTTGAATTATCATCTGTAAGCCTTAGTGGTCTAAGCACATTTTTATATTCCAACAACCCTGTATGAACTCTTCTGTCAGGGTAAACTAAACCATCCATGCAAAAGTTCTCATCATGGGGAAATTCACCGAAATCGCCGCCATAAAAATACTTTTTCCTACCATCTGCAGTTCTTCCCATATAGACAGCATGGTCACACCATTCCCAAATAAATCCTCCGCATAAGCCATCATATTTTTCTATCTGTTCATGGTATTCCTCAAGATCACCCGGGCCGTTACCCATAGCATGGGAGTACTCGCACAAAATAAAGGGTTTAGTTGGATTCTCTTGAAAATATTCAATTATATCCTCACAGGAGGCATACATACGACTATATAAATCCAAACCACTGAAATCAGCATCATAGCCTTCCGGCGGATACAAAGCACTTTCATAATGGGTAAGTCTACTGGTATCATATCCTTTGATCCATTTCAACGCACTCTCAAAATTTCTACCATATCCGGACTCATTTCCAAGTGACCATATTACAACACAAGGGTGATTCTTATCCCGTATAACACAACTTTTTACCCGGTCTGTAATAGCCTCTTCAAATTCCGGGTCATGTGCCAACATGGGAAATGCTTTTCCATCCTGCCAGCCCCCGAAAAGTGTAGTTGTACCATGCGATTCAATATCTGCTTCGGCAATGACATAGAATCCATATTTATCGCATAGTTCGGTAAACACCGGTGAATTCGGATAATGACTTGTACGAATGGCATTTATATTATGCTGCTTCATCAGCATTAAATCTCTTACCATATCGTTAACATCAACTGCCGGCCCTTTCACAGGATCAGAATCATGTCGGTTTACACCCTTGAATTTTATCTTTTGACCATTGAGGTAAACAATACCTTTCTCAACTTTTATCTCACGGATTCCTATGGGCACTGAAATAGCCTCATGCTCCGATTCCAGTATTAAATTATAAAGATATGGGACTTCTGCACTCCATAACCTGGGATCATCTATTTTAATACTGATACTATTTCCCTGGGCCTTTCCCCGGGCTTCAATATTCCCACTGCTACTATCCTCAAGTTTGTATTCTATGCCGGGAACACTTCCTGTGAAATCCATGTCTACTCTTATCTCAGCACTTTTATAGTTCTCGGTAAGTGATGTTTTTACAAAGAAATCCCTTATATGATTCTCCGGTCTAAGAATAATATAAACGTCTCTGAATATACCTGATGTCCTGAATTTATCCTGATCTTCAAAGTAACTGCCATCACACCATTTGAGTACAAGGACCGCTATTGTATTAGTTCCTTCATGTACATGGTCCGTTATATCAAATTCACTGGTAGAATGGGAAACCTGACTGTAGCCTATAAAATTACCATTAATCCACAGATAGAAGCATGAATCGACTCCCTCAAAACTAATATACTTCTTCATTTCCATCCAACTACTGTCTGCATTAAACTCTCTGACATAAGCTCCACACGGGTTATCTACGGGAACATACGGAGGATCATACGGAAAAGGATACTTTATATTTGTATATTGATGCCTGTCGTAACCATGGTTTTGCCATACAGAAGGAACAGGTATCTTATCAAATCCTGAACGGTCATATCCTGGCAAGTAGAATTCATCTGTTATATTGTAGACAGATTTGAAATAATGGAAATCCCACTCTCCGCTTAACAAATGAAATCTTTCTGACTTTGTTCTGTCACCGCTTTTATTGATATTTCCGGTTGGATAAGGTATATAATAAGCCCTTTTTTCCATCGTACCTACATGAAGTTCTTTAGGGTTTTCAAAATAGTTTTTTATTATCATTCTTTTCACAATCCTTTACGGTTTGGTTTACATCCCTAGCAATGGAGTATAATAAATTAAATTATAACTCTAATTACTGTAACCAGTCTAATCATCTTTACAAAATTAGTATGTGCAAAGATTTAATTATTGAACCACAATGAAAAAAAGAATAAAAAAATATTACCAGACAAAATCGAAGTTTGAGAAGGTCAATCGTCTGGTAATATTATATAACACTACACTACTACTCTTAAATTTTTAGTTTGATAGGCTCACTTGAGCTATCAAGAGAAAAACCAACTTTTATCTCATGGCAGGAAACTTCGTAATCACCAAAGAATCCGGATACTTTAATTTCTCCGTTTTCATCAGTTATGTACTTAGTCGGTTTCAGCCACCATTCACCTTTTACAAGTTTGTGTAATTCATCATATGCAGGCTTAACCCTGTTATCAACAGTAATAAGTCCTGATGGTGCACCCAGCCAAGCTCCATCTGCAAAATCCCACCAAGTAATGGATTCAACCTTTGGATTTGCCAAAAGAGTCTCGTAATGCGATATAACTTCTCTCGCTTGTCTGTCCTCACCCTCAACTGTTGAAGGCCATTCTTTTACTTGATAGTCATTCAGGTCTTCAATTTCAGGCGGTATCAACTGTCCTGAAACCAAAGTATTTTCTGTAAAATGAAGCGGAATTCCAAACCTTGAGAACCTTTCGAGTACTTCCAAAGTCTTTTCCACGCCCCAGTATCCCTGATGCATATGAGATTGTATTCCTATTGCATCAATAGGTACTCCAGCCTCAATAAGTCCTTCCAACAGAATTGCGTATGATTCGGAAGTGTTGAAGTCGTTAATCAACAGTTTCACATCCGGATTTGCTTTTTTGGCTTCATTGAACACTTTGCTAACAAGCTTTATGCGTCCAAGTTCCTTGCAAATCCTTGTGATTCCGTTATCATATTTATCAAATACAGGCATGATAACAACTTCATTTATTGCATCCCAAATATCTATCAAGCCCTTAAACTCTGAAACGTCACGGTTTATACGATTCATCTGAGCCGCAAGTATTTCTTCATTTGTCATATCTAGCAGCCAAGGTGCTGTAATCGTGTGCCAGCACAATGGATGACCCTTTAGCAGAAGCCCATGTGAAGCCAGCCACTGAGCTGCCTTCTTTGTTTCATTTACCATGGGCTGACCCTTTACTCGTTCATATAAGCCCCAATAAAAAGGTACGGTCGTGTAGTTGAACAAATCAAAGAACTTCTCAAATCGTTGTTCTGCAAGTTCTCTCTGTTTATCCTTAAATATATTATTAACATAAGGAATCGCATCAAATTGTGCACAACCAAAAAGGAATTTATGCTTTGTCTGCCCAACAACAACTTCTGTATTTTTTAACGCACTGCCGTCTGATCCAGAAAGTTTAATGGTCCTTGTTGCCACTCGATGACTATACTTGCTGTTACTAACTATACTCATTATTCCTTCTCCTTCACGGAAATGGGATTATTCTTTAACTCCACCAACATTCAAACCTACAACGAAGTATCTTTGCAGGAATGGGTATACAACAATTATCGGAACAGCCGCAACTATTGTAATAGATGCCCTGATAGATAAGGATGTAACCAGATTTTCTGCAGAGTGTGAATTCGCTCCTACACCTGATGCCAAGGCAGGATTTGAATTAAAGTTCTGTGTCGAACTCAGCAGCTTCATCAATTCATATTGCAAGGTACTAAGGTTCTGCTTTGATGAGCAGTACAAGAAGGTATCAAACCATGTATTCCACGCACCAACTGCAACGAACAATGCAATTGTAGCCAGTACAGGTTTACAAAGTGGGAATATTACCTGCATGAATATTCTGAAATCTCCTGCTCCGTCGATTCTTGCAGATTCAACAAAACTTTCAGGTATACCTATAATAAAGGTTCTGATAACTATCATGTTAAATGCAGCTATCATTGATGGAAGAACATATACCCAGAAGCTGTTCAACAAATGCAAATTCTTTATCAAGAAGTAGTTCGGAATTATACCTGCATTAAAGTACATTGTTAATACGAATATTACTGTTATAGGCTTTCTGAATACATATTCCTTTCTACTTAACGTAAAGGAAAGCATTGTTGTAAGGAATAAATTCGCCAATGTAGAAAGTACTGTTCTTTCTACTGATACCAAAAATGCATGAAATACATTACCGCCAACGAATATAGCCTTGTAATTCATCAATGAAAATTCTCTAGGCCAAAGGTATATTCCACCTCTTAAAGTATCAACACCATTGTTAAAAGATATTGCAAGTGTATTTAAAAATGGATAGAGAGTTATAATCATAAGTGTAGCCATGAAGACAAAATTGAATGTGTTAAAAACTACGTCTCCTATCCTTATGGGTTTTCGTTGATTAATCATAGTACCTCCTTAGATAAGCCTTTCTTCGCCTAATCTCTTAGCAACATTATTGGCAAGGAATAGCATAATAATTGCGATTACACTCTTAAATATACCAGCTGCTGTTGCAAGCGAATAATTGAACTGGTTAATACCATACTTGATAACATAAATATCTATAGTTTCAGACCAGTCTAAAACAGGTCCCTTACCTAACAGGTACTGAATTTCAAAACCCGCTTCCATAACGTGACCTATAGACATTATCAGAAGTACTACAAAAGTAGCTTTAATTCCCGGAAGTGTAACATGCCACATTTTTCTAAACCTTCCGGCTCCATCTAGGCCTGCTGCTTCGTATAGTGCAGGGTCGATGGCTGTTATTGCTCCAAGGTAAATTATAGTATTCCATCCAAGTTCTTTCCATACATTGGTGGCACCTACAATCCCCCAGAAATACTTTCCTTCACTTAGCCAATTAATTGGAGAATTAATTATACCTAATTTCACCAGTACTATGTTTACAATACCACCCTCAGTAGAAAGGCAAGTAGCCACAATACCCGTTACAATTACCCAAGATAAAAAGTGCGGTAAATATGATATTGTCTGAACAGTTCTCTTGAAGAACACATTCTTAATTTCGTTTAGAAGTAATGCAAGTACTATTGCTGTAATATAACTTAGTATCAGGTTTATAAAACTCATGCTAATTGTATTTCTGAAATCTCTTATAAAATTATCGTCTTTAATAAGATATTTAAAATTTTGGAGTCCAACCCACTTTTGTTCAAAAAAGCCCTTTGCCGGTTTATAATTCTGGAAAGCCATGAGCCAGCCCCAAATCGGTACATATGAAAATATTAAAACATAAATGAGCATCGGTACGGACATGAATATAAGCTGCTTTTGCTTTACAAGCGTGTTCCAGGTTATTTTATGTCCCGTCATTTTCTTGCTTTGTAGTTTGTTATCAGCTAAAGCTGTTACATTATTAGCCATACTGCCTCCCAGTAAATCAAGTCATTGGATTTTTTAAAATATCCATTGGAGCATAATTTATATGCTCCAATGGACTTTAACTATCTCTTACTTCCAGTTCTCAGCTCTCCACTTGAGTTGATCATTAACTCTATCAAGATATGCTTGGATATCTTCTTTGTGGAGTTGATTTACATATTCATCCCATACACTGTCGAACTTATCTGGTTTAGCAAGTATTGCCTTTGGTAAGAACTTAGTTGCAATATCTCCAACTTTTGTGTTTGCCATGCTTGCAGGTGAACCATCAACAAGATCTATCTGCCATGCTGGGTATGAAACTCTGTTTTCAGGCGGTGTGCTGAAGAAGTCAGACTGTTGATCATATCCATATGCCTTTAAGAACTCTTTGTCATAGTCACTAAGTGCATCATAGTATTCTTTTGGCTGTCCACCAGGGCCGGTAGCATTTCCATCGTTAAATGTACCTTCCATCTTTGGACCATAGTACCAGAGAGTTTGAGCTTGGTTTGCAAGTCTCCAAGTCTGGTCATTGTAGTTTACACGTTGCTCAGGAGTCATGTAGAACATGCCCTTATCGTCAACTTTGTAATCTTCGCCTTCGATTCCCC
This sequence comes from Bacillota bacterium, assembly GCA_023412275.1. Taxonomy (GTDB): domain Bacteria; phylum Bacillota; class Clostridia; order Acetivibrionales; family DSM-1351; genus Ruminiclostridium. Next base: position 10,768 of record JAEYNY010000081.1, on the reverse strand, counting down.
ATCCGAGGATCTTCTGCCATTTTTCAGTAAGTAATGCATCAAAGAATTTGATAATTCTTTCTGGATTCTTTGCACTCTTTGTAATAGCATAACCTGTGTTAACATTAAGAACAGGTCTGTCCATGTAGTAATCCTTAGTACCTTCGTCAAATACTAATGGCAATGGAGCATATGTTCTTTCAAACTTCTTCCGAGTCTTCAATGTTAATTCAGCATTGCTGAAGTTCCAGTGCTGATCGAACATACCAAGAACTCTTCCGCTTGAAAGCTTAGCTATATATTGGTCATAGTTCATAGTAAATGATTCTGGATCAAGTAATCCCTTATCATTTATTTCATTAAGCTTCTTATAATATCTCTTTGCATAATCCTTATCCCAGAAGAATTCTGCAGTATTAGTCTTATCATCAACTACAACACCGCCATCGTTTGGATGACCAATCAAATGTTCAGGTGGGTTCTTTAGGCAGAAATCTCTCCATCCTTCTGCAAGAACTTCAAATCCGATTGTTGGTTGACCGTCGATTTTAGGATTCTTTGCTTTATACTTTTCAATAAGATCGAAGTACTGGTCAAGAGTTTTAACCTTTGGATATCCAGCATCCTTCAATACTGCTTTTTGCATAAAGAAAGCAGGTCCTTCGTTAACGTTTACACTAAACTTATTGTAGAAAACGCCGTAGTCAGGCATTACATAAAAATGTCCGTCTGTAACGTCCTTTACCTTATTCTTGAATGGTTCATAATGTTTCTTGAGGTTTGGAGCACTCTTATCGATTATGTCCTCTAAAGGAACTAAAGCTCCTGCTCCTACAAACTTACTAACTATATCTGAGCTCATGGTTACAACGTCCGGATATTCTCCACCGGCAATCATAACGCCTATCTTCTGGTTTTTGTCACCTACTAAGTACTCAAAGTTACAAGTAACGCCGAGTTCTTCTTTAATTTTCTTGTAAATCTTGTTATCAGGTGTTGGTGCCTGACCTGGGTCAGAGATGAAGAAGCTTATCTCTATAGGATCAAGCTTTTCAGCTGTTGCCGATCCTGTAGCTGTTGCTGATCCAGAAGTTGAAGTAGAAGAGCTGCTGCTGCCGGAACCGCCACAACCTGTTAATACAAAGCTAACTGACAATAAACCTGTTAATAGTGCTGCTAGCCAATTTCTCTTTTTTAACATCATTTTTTCTCCTCCTTATATATTTTTATAAGTAGAACCACATAAAAAGTAGTGATACTACACATTTATTATCAGTTTTTGAACTGTATATTTCAATTTGCAAAAATAAAGATTTACTACCTAAAAATTTTAGTTCTTGTTATTTAACATAATTTTATAATCACTTGGCTTTATGGAGAACTTTTTGACAAACTGATCAAGGAAATTGCTGTATGAACTATACCCCACTCTTTCAGCTATTTCATGAACCTTCAGATTTGTATTCTCTAAAAGATTTTTAGCTTCTTCCATTCTAAGTCCATGGAGATACTCATTGAAACTACATCCAAACCACTTGTTTATTTGGTGTCCAAGATAGTTGGGGTGTATATAAAGTTTTTTGGAAATCTCCCTGATGGTTAGATTTCTGGTATAGTTTTTCTTTATATACTCCTCCACAAGCTTCATATCTGAATTTTTTGCATTGTTTTTTAAGCTTTTAGCATATATAACAAATTTGGTACAGTACTCATATGCCATGTTCTCCATTTCATCTATTATCAAGCTTCTTGCCAGTATTCCCGTTATTGAATCGAGTAACGGAATCTGATCTGTATTACCGCCTAAGCTGGATACTATAGCTATACTTTTATATATAATGTTAACCACATACATTTTTATAATTTCCGGTGCCGTAAATTCACGGCGAAAATCGGAAAAAACTGCTTCAATTGCCTTTTTGATTGCTATTTCATCCAGACTTTCAAGGGCGTTATACATATCCTCTATTTTGAAAATTCCTTCAAAGCTGTAGTTTAGTGTAAAATCCTTTATGTTCTGATAGTAAATTATACTGCCGGTCGGGTTGAAAAATCTATAGTCCAATGCCTTATGAGCCTGAGACATTGACTCGGAAAGTTCAGAAATTTCAGTTACTGTGTTTCCTACTCCTAAATAAAAGCCTTTCCCAAAAATTGTGGTTACATTTGATTTTAATGTTTCTATTACCTTCTCTGTTGGCATTCCACATATTGTGCAGACTACAATACCTTCCAGCACCGTATTTGTTAATATCGGATAGATATATATGCCCTCAAGGCCTGTGTTCATTATCCCTTTTAGTATACCCAGGGTGTCCTCGCCGGTGTCATCGTTTTTTAAGTTTACTGTTCCCCAAACCTGTGGAGTACCTAAACAAACATAAACCCAATTAGCATTACTTTTACACAAATCTTCCGGCATCCTGCTCTTAAATTCGTCTTCAGCTAAATTCCCTAAAAGATATTCCCCAAGTAGATTTCCTATATCTGCACTCATGTTGTTAATGGTCATTTTCCCCAGTTGATTTTTCTTCTCCAGCTTGTCTATTATATCTACAAGTACTTCTGAAAATTCTTCCTTGAAAACAGGTTTTAAAACATAATAGCGGATTCCATACTGCATTGCTTTTTTTGCATATTCAAATTCATCATAGCCGCTTACAATTATAAATATTGTTTCAGGATTTACATGTTCCATTACATTCCTTATTAATTCCAGGCCATCCATTCCCGGCATTTTCAAATCTGTTACCACTAAATCAGGCTTAATATCTTTAATTCTATTTAATGCTTCATCTCCATTTCCACATTCACCGCAAATGGTAAACCCAAGCCCTTCCCAATCTGCAACAATCTTTAATGCTTCCAGTGCCATAGGCTCATCATCTACAAGTAAAACCTTAAACATTAAAAAAGCCTCCTCCATAAAAACTGCATAAATAATCTCTATAAATATATAGCAAATAATGTAATCCAGGGTCTATAGCTTTTCAAAAGGAACAGTAAAATAAATAGTTGTCCCTACGTTGATATGGCTTTCAATATTGAAAGATACATCTTCTCCATAATAAAGTCTTAGGCGCCTGTACACATTTCTCAGGCCTATACTTGTACTAAGTTCCACTTCACTTTTAATATTTTCAAGTAACTCGTTCAGAGTGTACTGATCCATTCCTGAACCGTTATCTTTCACTCTTACCAGGAGACCTGATTCGCACATTTCAATATTAATATTAATAATACCTACCTCTTTTATTGATTGGATACCATGCTTACAGGCATTCTCAACTAAAGGCTGAAGACTCATTTTTGGTATTTTGTAGTCTAGTAAGGTTTCATTAACATTAATTTCATAATAAAATTTGTCACAGAAACGGAATTTTTCAATTTTCAGATACATTTCAGTAAATGAAAGTTCTTCTTCGATGGTTACAAGATCGTCCTTCCAGCTTAATAGACGTCTCAATGTCTTTGATAGGTATTTTATGACGTCTACAATTTCTGTATAATTATTTTTTATGCTTACTACCAGTATGGCATTCAGTGTATTAAATAGAAAATGAGGATTCATCTGGCTCTGAAGAAAGTTTATTTCTGCCCTGACCCGTTCCAATTCAAGACTCTTTTTTTGTAGTTCCAACTTATAGACATCATTTATAAGTGTATTTATTCTTGCTGCCATTAGATTGAAGTTTCTGATAACTCCGCCGATTTCATCTTCACCTTCGTTTATATCAATCAGGTCAAACTTTCCGTCTCTGAATTTCAACATGTGCTTAGAAAGTTTTTTCAATCTGTAGTTATACGACCGTACAATAATAAACATAAGAAGTGATGAAATAAGAATGCTTATAATAGCAAAAATCAACACAAAACTTAGGGTATCCCCCACAGAGTCAGATATACGTTCTCTGTTGGTAACCCCTATAAGCTTCCAGCCCTTAAAATACGATGAATTCCCAAGGTGTGCTTCAAGGATCCTGCTTTCCTGGCCGAGAGAACGATTGTTAAGTTTTTGGAGGACATCAATATTACTCTGCCCATATCTTCCTGTAGTTGAACATACTATGGTATTTTGGGGATCTACCAAGTATAAACTCAGAAAATCCCTTTCACGATTGAAAATAGTAAATACCCGGTCAAGACTTATGTCGACCTTAAGTATCTTCTCACGGCTGCCTAAAGAAGGGTTGTTTTTGGAGCTTCTAAGAATGCTTAAATACTGAATTTGCCTGACGGGAGCACTGTTTGTAGTTCCAAGATATGTTCTGATCAGAACCTGATCATTTGATTCGGACAGGTCCTTGTACCATGGAGTCTTTTTTATGCCATTGTCAATATAGAAGTATGTGCCTCCTGCTCTTATGCTGGGGTTATCTACATATAAGCCTATATTTGTAATATAGTTATATGCCACAGTGTAAATTGACAGTCTGTTTCTCAGAGTACTATTATAACTATCGTAATACTCCCCTGCGTCTTCATATCTGGCGTCCATTAAATCATATATAATTGCATCTGTAGATATGGAGTGGCTAACGGCAATACCTCCCTCTATCAAGGTATTGATATCGTTTTTTGCCCTCTCCATGGAGATTTTATAATTATTTTCTTCTCTTTGAGTGACTACCGTGTAGAACTTATCGAGAAATGCCGCATTAATTAATATAATCGGTGTCAATATACAAACTACGTATATTATAAGAAATTTGATATTTAACGGAATATCGTTAACTCTGCTTAAAATTCTCGGTCTAGGTTTCATGGTAGATTCATCTCCGAATTAAGTAGTTTTCCCTGTTTTAAATGCTGATGGAGGTAAATTGGTAATAGCTTTGAATTTACTTAAAAAGTATTTCGGATCATTGTACCCCACGGCATTTGAAATCTCGCTCACCTTCATATCCGTTCTCTGAAGAAGTTTTTTAGCTTCTTCTATACGTACAGTATTCAGGTAATCATTGAACTGCATACCGGAAAACTTTTTAAATAGTTGCCCCAGATATACAGAGTTCATGTAAAAATGTCGTGCTACCTCTTTCAGTTTAATATCCTTGCAATAATTCTGTTTAATATAGTTTTTTACCTCGCATACAATGTACTGAGGATTTCCCTGTTTACATCCGTTTATATGCGAAGCCGCACTCAAGCACTGCTTCAGAAATTCATCCCGAAGCTCAGACATATTCATGTGCTCTGCTGTTTTCTGAAACTCCAATGCAAGAGTTAAAAACTCCTTCAAGTCACCGCTTATTTCCATTATAACCTTTACCAGCTCCATCTGGAAGCTCATAAGATATGAAATGATTATCTGAGGTGCACTGTAGTTTTCTGAAAAATTCTCAAAAAGTCTGTATACAACCGGTTCAATCTCCTCAGCGCGGTTTGATCTTATTAACTCTAGCAATGTGTTATAATCTTCGGTACACATTTCAAAATTAATATTTAACCCCTTAACATTTTCATAATTTATGAGGCTTTTATCCGGAGAATAAAACTTGAAGCCAATGGCAAAAAGAGCCTGTCTATATGCCTTGCTTATCAATGATAGGCCCTTTTCGGAATCACTTATTGAGGCGTAAACCACGTCTCCAAAAATTCTATTTAATTGTAGAAGTAAGCTTTGGGTCAACTCTTCAATAGAATTGAAGAACGGCATTTTTTCACTAGCGATTATGCCGATTCTTCCTTTTCCATCTTCAAAAGTATGTAACTGAAAAGCCGGACCAAGAGCATCTTCTATGACCCTTCCGGCTTGTATTCTGTTCATATTCAATCCCGCTTTTTCTTCTCCCTGAGCCCAGGTGTCAGCTGAATCAATCTCAAAAAGAATACACCTAACCTGCTCATCCTCTGCAATATTCAGCAACATACCTACTCTGCCTATGAGAGATGGTTTATTATCCCCGTTTATCAATCTCATAATGCTCTGATTTGCAATGAATGAAAGCTGTTTATTTATATTCTCGGTTTTTTTCCGTTCCTGTCTGATTTGTTCTGCCAGTTTTGTAACAACACTATCCAGTTCAACATCATCCAATGGTTTGAGTAAGTAGTTGCTTGCATTGTATAACATAGCCCGTTTTGCATATGAAAAATCATCATAGCCGCTGAGTATAACAAACTTTGCAGTGGATTTGAGTTTTTGAGTGGACAGTCTTATTAATTCCAGACCATCTATACCGGGCATGCTTATGTCAGTAATTATAAGATCGGGGTTGCATACTCTCACAATTTCCAGTGCATCCTCACCATTTGATGCTTCACCGCAAATTCTAAAGCCATGTGCTTCCCAATCCAGCATAACCTTCAGCCCTTCAAGAACATATGGTTCATCATCTACAAGAAGTACTTTCAACATTTAATGCAACCTTCCTTATATAATTATTTATGCAATTTTTATGGCAAATTCACTATCCTCTCAAATATTTCAGCAGAATGTAAGGCTTTGTCCTGCTTTTAATTCAACAGCACTCTCGCCATCTCTTGAAAGCCATACCGAAACGGCGCTAGGATTATATACCATTGTTTGATCAACACTGAATATCAATCCCTTGAGAGCACATATATAATCTTTTATTTCTATATACGTAGCATACCATACTACCGGGTCATCAGCAGCCTCCTTACAGAAATTCTCAATAACCTCCCAGTTATTTTCCCTGTCGAACTCAAAGCTGTGTCCCCATATATAGAATAACGGAAGTTTTAGCCACGGTGATGGATTTTTGAAATCCATAAGCTTATCCTTTATATCACTATTATGATGACATGTAGGGTGCCATTCCAAAAATTTTGAAGGCACGAAAAAACCGCCGGTTGAATTAACCGTACGTGAGTATTCAATACCTAATACATCAAGGGTATTCACTACATTTGAATCATATTCTCCAAACGGATATGACATCCCTCTTACAGGATAACCTAATTCTTTTTCAAGCCAACGTTTATCTTCCCTTATCTCTTCCACAAGCTGTTCCTTGGGTAACTTTGTAAGATAAGGATGAGTTACACTGTGGCAGGATACTTCATGACCTTTATATAAACTTCTAATCTCTTCCTTTGTAACAAATCCATCGGTTCCTACAGTTCCCGAATTTATATGAAAAGTTCCCTTCATATTATATTTGTTAAATATTTCTACAAGTCGTCTGTCATGTATCTGTCCATCATCATAACTAAAAGTTAACGCCTTTTTTTTGCCTTGAGGATAATAAAATTCATATCTCATGTCATTAATCGTCCTTTTCTTTCATTTTACAACACAATAAGCAAAAAGCCAATTGGTTTTATTCGACAAATCGCTTTACATAATTAACACTTCACAGCTACCGATACAGGTATATAACCAGTGTCGGAATCCTTATTATAAATACTATTTCAAACATCAAATCATTCCAAGCCTTAAAAAAGTAAAATTGGTTGTTAATTATATGTCCACAAATTTAACTTCCACTTCATTCTTATCATAGCATATGTAGCCATTGTTGCAACTACTATGGTGAAAAGTGTTAAATTATAAATACGAAAAACCCCACTTGGATCAAGACCAAGTGGGGTTTTTGTTAAGCTCATAATGCTTTAATTTTTACTTTTTCTTTAATGCAGCTAATTTCTCATCTGCAATTTCCTGTCCGCCCGACTTCATGTACTCATCAACGAGTTTGTCATAAGTCTTGTCGAAATCAGCAGGTTTACATGTAATACTCTTAACAAATATTTCTGATTCCTTATCAGTAAGAGCCTTCTGGTATTTTGCCTGTGATTCAATAACAGTATCAAAATGTGGCATATAGCCTGCATCTGCAAGTGAAATTTCATATGCCTTCTTGAATGTATCTTCAAATCCGGGATATCCGAAAGAAGCAGCTTGAATGTTCTTTATAGGATCTCCGAATTCTTTACCGTTAACTATTAATGACAAGTCAGTGTAGTTTGCTTTCTTGGCATCAGGAAGCTGGTCATTTTGTATGAAGTTAGCTGGGATACCATCAACTTCGTCTGTGTATTGGTCACCCTTAACACCGTTTTGAAGGAATTTGATTACTTCAGGTTTTGACTGCCATTCAAGGTACTTAATTGCCTCTTCTGCATGTTCACTTGCTTTTGGAACTATTAAATACAATCCGTTAGGATTATACTTCATTTTTGGATGTTTGCCTTCTGAGTTTGTGAATGGATCACATGGAATCATATCTGCTCCGGGAACCTGCTTTTTCAACTCAGATAATAAGCCAGGAGTAACTCTAATCGGGAAGTCATAATTATGTATCATGAATCCGATTCTTCCTTGTGATACGTCTTTTTCATATTGTTTTCCGTCTTTATCAAGTGCAAACTGAGGATTCAATATACCTTCGTTGTATAACTTGTTCAAGAATTTCATACCGTCTTTGAATCCTGGAACTACCCAGTTAGGCAGTGTCATTCTTTGTTCTTCTGAAATAGGTTTCTTAAAGGATTCTAGCAACATTGATGTAGTCCAGTTAATGTTGTTTGGATCAACAAATGTACTGAAAGGATAGTTCTTGTCACCAAGTTTTCCCGGATCCTTTTCCTTAAATGCCTTCATTACCTGATACCACTCATCTGTAGTAGTAGGAACGGACATCCCGACTGCATCCAGCCAGTCTTTACGGATATATGCCGAGAAGCAACCTTCTATAACTCTCTTTGCAGGAACTGCAAGCTGCTTTCCATCAAATTTACCGTAATCAAGTAAAGTTTGGCCAAGATATTTTGTAAGATTTGGAGCATTCTTCTGTAACAGATCTCCTAAATCTGTAAGTCCACCACTCTTAACATAATTGTATATAATACCATCATTGTAAGTAAAGCTGATATCCGGCGCTTGATTTGATGCCATAAGAACGTTCAGCTTTTCTACTTCCTGTTGTCTTAAAACAGGTACGAACTTTACATTAATGTTGTTTGGCTTACCGAAGTTCTCTTGAATCCATTTTGTCTGGAAATTATCATCTGCCTTATACCCAGGTGTAGCTCTGTCGAAAACTTCTACGGTTAATTCTACTGCAGGACCTGATTTTGCTGCATTGGATGATGTAGCACTCTTTGAACTATCTGCGTCTGTTCCGCCATTTGAACCGCAGCCTGCAAATAGAGTAATGCTCATAGATGTCAACAGTGCCAAGCTTGCAATTCTGGTACTTAGTTTTTTCATTAAATATCTCCTCCATTACTTTATTTTTATATATAAATCTTCAGATTATCCGAAGACCTTATATCACCCTTTGACAGCGCCTATCATTATGCCGCTGACAAAGTATTTTTGAAGCTTTGGATTTACAAGAACTATTGGTAATGTTGCAAATACTACACAAGCTGCCTTAAGACTTTCCGGAAGAAGGTTCTGTGATACTCCGTCTCCTATGGATGCATCTACTGTCTGGCTGTTGACAATTATCTGGTATAGCTTTAACTGCAATGGATATAGCTTTGAATCTGAAATATAAAAGAGAGCGTCCATGAAGCTGTTCCATTTTCCAACGGCATAGAACAAACTCAATGTAGCAAGTACAGGCTTTGACAACGGAAGCACTATCCTGAAAAGAACACCTATATCGTTGCATCCGTCAAGGATTGCTGATTCTTCAAGACTTTCAGGTAAAGATGTAAAAAATGTTTTTAAAACTATAAGGTTAAATGCACTTAATACTCCCGGCAATATCAAACTCCATGAGCTGTCAAGCATATGCAGATTCTTTACAAGCATATAGTCCGGTATTAGTCCACCACTGAAATACATTGTAAATATAATCATCAGCATTATTGCATTTCTTCCTTTAAGCCTCTGTTTAGTAAGGGGGTATGCTGCACAAATTGTAAGGAACATACCGATTATAGTGTACACAAGAGTGATAATGATGGTATAAACAAGGGACCAAATCATTGTTGAATCTTTCACAATAGCTTTATACGATTCAAAATTTATATTAACAGGCCAAATAAATACTTTTGACGCCAATATTGCCGAATTGGAACTTAATGAAACAGCGACAACATTTAATACCGGGAATAAACAAAGTATTACGCAAATCAAAGTTATTACATTTATAAAAATATTAAACACCTTATCACTGGTTTTATAAACCATTTTTTTCTACCACCTTTCTTCTACCAAATACCTTGCTCGCCGCTCTTATTTGCTATCCAGTTAGTTACCGACAGGAACACCAATCCTACAACCGACTGGAACAATCCTACGGCAGTTGCTATGTTATACCTGGAGGACTGCAAACCGACCCTGTATACATATGTACTGATAACATCTGAAAAGTCTTTAACCTGCTGGTTTCCGAGGATATATGGACGGTCAAACCCTATCATTGAAATCTTACCTATATTCGATATAAACAGGATAATTATTGTAGGCTTAATTGCCGGCAATGTTATGCTCCATATTTTTCTGAGTCTTCCTGCCCCGTCTACATCTGCAGCTTCATATAATTCTGAAGGTATTCCTGTTATAGCTGCGAGATATATGATCATGCCCCAACCTGCACTCTGCCATATGCCGATGCCTGTATATGTTGCCAGCCAGTGCCACTTTTCAGTTAAGAAAGGTATTGTTTTAAATCCCATTGATTTAATGATTGTATCAATCATTCCGAAATTTGGTGCAAATATCTGAAGTGCTATTCCTCCGATAATAACCCATGACAGGAAGTGCGGAAGATAGAGCATTGTCTGAGAAATTCTTTTATATCTTACAGATCTGACTTCATTAATAATAATTGCTAGAATAATTGGCGCCGGGAATCCGAATATC
>JAEYNY010000021.1 GCA_023412275.1 Bacillota bacterium | reverse complement strand
TCAAAGGCCTGATAGACAAGATATTAAGCAAATTCAGGTTCAAAAAATTCAAAATAGAGCGAAAAGGCCTGCATATACGGATATATGGGGAGGTCAACCCGTGGGTACTGCTCTATGATGGAACAATAGAAAAAATAGACCGTAAGAACACCCATGCAGGAGACATAATAGAACACGAAGGAAAAAGTGGAATAGTAATAACCCGTAACACCAAACCAACTGCCAAAGTCAACGACCTCAATGCGTTAAGCCAGGGAGAACGGAAAGCCATTTATGAAAATGCTTTGAAGAATGGTGGGAAGGTTGAGGTTAAGGGTGTTAAGGCGACCACGAAAGTAATATCGGATGCAGACAGGCTAAAATTATCAAAGTGGACAAAGCCTCCAAAAGAAGAATTATATTTAAAGTACAAAAATATTTACGACAACCCTAAGTATTTTAATCAAGAGACCGGATATCCGTATCATCCAGGTACAGAGAATCCTGTGCTAGGAAATGTAGACAAAAATATAGATGGTTTCTTGAACGGAGAGTTTACTCCAAATCATACTTTATCAGAAGGCACATTTATAGATAGGTATGGAGATAATTCTGGTGGACAATATTTTTCGCCAATGGGCGAAAGTTATGAAAGTAGAGCATTAGCACCCTATATGGATACTGCAACGTATACCAGATATAAAGTTATTAAACCGTTTAATGTAAAATCGGGTATAATTGCACCTTGGTGGGGTAGAAAAGGAATGGGGACCCAATTTTTTACGGATTACAAAATTTTGGCCAAAGATGGAACATATGTAAAGGCTACAGTTGATAATTTACTACAAAATGATTATATTGCTAAATTAGCAGATTAGGAGAGTGGGTTAAAATGGAATTAATGAAAATGCTTGAAATACTAAAATGTGAAGGATATAGCAAAGAAATTATCTACAATGAATCTGAAATAAAAGAAGTACCTTCTTACCCTGAAGATAGTTATTATTTTCTAGTTAAAGAAAATGAGTCTTGGAGGTTTGGTTATATTAATTTAGAAAGAGGAAAAAATGAAGAAGAGACAATTGGAATATATGAATCTATAGAGACTGGAACGAATAGTTTTTTTCTTGATAGACTTAAAAAGTATTACCTAAATAGGAATATTGCTAAAGCAAAAAATGATACTAAAATTATAGAATTGTTGATAAAAAACAAATTAACAGTAGGTAATTTACTTAATGCTTTAAACCAGTGTAATATTCCAACGTCATACATATCGACACAAAATATAGAAAGACATTCGATTAGTTTACAAAAAGATGGTATGGGTTGGACATCAGAGTATGTAGATACAAATAAAATTAGCCACAAAAAGACAATTTCATTACCGCTATCGGAATGTATTTCGCATGCATTTGCAAGAATTATGTATTTATATCTGCTGGATAAAATCATGGAAAAATATTTTGATGGTATACAATCTTTCGATTATTTTACTGCTGAAGAAATTGCTGCTTTCTCTAGTTGAGTAAAACCTTATGAGTTAGCTAACCGCCAAAGCAATGAATAAAGGGCCTGCTGAAATCAGGGTCAAAGCTAGTATCCAAAACAGGGTGGTGCGGCGAAGATTGGAAATTATACCGCAGAATTGATTGCAAAAGAGAAACATATCTCCATTTGTGAAGCATATGTAGCGTTATTGAATATGTGTAACTAATTACATTAAATTTATTATGTCTCCACATAAAAATGGAATATCCAAAAGTTAAATGATATGATGCAGAAATTCAAAATATAGCTTACTCATTTAAACAAATTTTGAATTTTATACGATATTGAAAAGAAGTGCGTTTCCAGTGGTTGTCTGGAACGTACTTTTTTGAATTATGCCTTTATGACTGCTGAAGAATTGAATTTAAATTAAAGAGAAATAAACATAATGCAATTAGTTCATTAAGGTAGGGTGATAAAAAATCACCCTACCTATTTTGGTAATATTTTACTATTATATCAAATATAAAGGTTACCAAAGTTAATTTTGGACAAGTTCAAATTTGACTCCTGCAAGCAGAAGAATTTCGCGAGCTTCTGTCTTGGCAGAAAAACAAAGGGGGTGAAATTATGAGAAAACTTGGTAAAAAGTTAAGTCAGGTTGAAAGAAGTGTTGAGGCGTATTCATGTACTTGCTACTGTACCTGTTACTGTGCTCCTTATAAAAGCGGTGATGCGACAGGTATAGTAGGTGTAACTAATGGTACATACTCAACCTATTCCGCATACAATTGGAATTAAGTATAAAGGTTTATAACCTGATGTGATGATATAACCGAAACATAATATTGTTTCGGTTATATCATATAATAAAATTTATCAATAACTGCAGTATTACAAGATAAAAGTACAAGAGGGAGAGTCATTATGGACGGGGATACGCCATTCATTCATCTTTTTAAAACTCTTGGAGGCCATTATATATACGATGTTAATAGAAATGCAATTATAAAAACGCAAAAATCAACTTACGACTACTTACAACAAAAAAGCCTCAAAAATTCAATAAATGTTGAAAATGATTTGATTAAGACAATGAAAGATAAAGGCTTTCTTTCATCTAAGAAAGTTAAAGAAATATTGCATCCGGAAGATGATTTGCTGGAAAATAGTCTTTACAATAAGTTAAAGATGTTAACCTTGCAGGTTACCCAGCAGTGCAATTTAAGGTGTGAATATTGCGTATACTCCGGAGGTTATCTGAACAGGGGGCATACAAATGCCAGGATGAGCTTTGAAACGGCAAAAAAAGGTATAGATTTTCTAATACACCATTCAATGGATGTAGAAAGGGTTAATGTGGGCTTTTATGGCGGGGAGCCTCTTCTTGAATTTGAGTTGGTAAAAAAATGCATACTGTATGCATTGGAAATATCTGAAGGCAAAACCGTTACCTTCAGCATGACTACGAACGGTACTCTCTTCACCCGAGAGATACTGGAGTTCCTCAGTCTGCATGATGTGAATATTGCTATCAGTCTTGACGGCCCAAGGGAAGTGCATGATAAGAATAGGAAATTTGCAGTGAGCGGTTGTGGAACCTTTAATAAAGTAAGTAAAAATCTTGAATTCTTTAGAGAGAATTATCCCGAATACTTTAAAAAAGTCTTGTTTAATGTTGTGCTGGACAGAAAGAATAATTTTTCATGTATTGATGAGTTTTTTAGTACCTACGATATTATCAGCGAGTCAATTATAAACGCATTGAATATAACTACAAATTATTCACAGGGGCAAATTGAATCTTATGAAGACTATGATATTAAAATGAAATATGAGTACTTCAAGATGCTCCTTAGCAAAATTAATAGACTTGATGCACAGTATGTTTCCAAGTTGCTCTTCAATGATTACGAAAGGCTGAAAACAAGCTTTGTTAAAGAAAGGCAACATACACGAGAACTGCCTGACAGAGCACATCATGGCGGACCATGCGTTCCAGGTGTTCAGAGACTTTTCATGGATGTGAATGGAAATTTTTATCCGTGTGAGAGGGTAAGTGAGAATTCTGAAATAATGCGTATTGGACATGTTGATACAGGATTTGATTTAGGAAAAGTGCGCAAAATTCTGAACATCGGGAAATTAACAGAAAAGAGTTGTAAAAACTGCTGGGCGTTCAGATTCTGTACGTTATGTGCGGCAACTGCCGATGATACTGTGGAATTATCCGCCGACAAGAAACAATCGAATTGTAATTCTGTGAGGGTATCGCAGGAGGAATCCTTGAAGGACTACTGTACGCTCATTGAGTTCGGCCACAGCTTTGAAGATAATAATGGTTATTATGTAATGGAGGGATAGCATGGGAAATAAAAAAGTACTCATATATCCGTATGACTCAGGTTTTACCCCTATATTAAGGCATAGACAGTTTTTAGAAGGGTATGATATAGTGTCACTGGTATCCCCTGGAGGTTGGGCGCTTACTGGCAGAGATGCCGGAGATGCTGACAAAAGCGGTCTGATAGGGATAAATGTGACCGGTGACTTTGAGGAAGCATTGGAACTATGCGATATTGTCATTATAGTAGATTCGGAAAAGCAGCTGGACTTCCAAAAGTATATAATGCCAAAAGTATTTACAGCAGTAGAACATGAAAAAGATATAATAGTTACCACACAGTTGAGAGACGAAGATTATAAAACTATATCGCAGAAATGTAAGGATGCAGGAGTTGACTATAAATATTTCAATTATCCGG
This sequence comes from Bacillota bacterium, assembly GCA_023412275.1. GTDB lineage: Bacteria > Bacillota > Clostridia > Acetivibrionales > DSM-1351 > Ruminiclostridium. The sequence continues at coordinate 81,889 of JAEYNY010000021.1, read as the reverse complement.
AAGAGCATAGGAAATTCCCCGGAATAACTGCTGAAAATGAATTCCTGCACAATATCAATACTCCTGTTGTTTTCGTTCTTGGAATTGGTGAAAGGACAAATAAGTTCGAAATTCAGCTTTCTCTAAGGAAAAAATTTTTGAGTGAGGGCTATAAGGTAAGCCAGATAGGGACAAGAGGGTATTGTGAATTACTGGGGTTTCTTTCTTTTCCTGAATTCATGTTTGACGGTACATTACCGGAAACAAATAAGATTGTATTCTTTAACCACCTGATTAAACAAATAGAGAATGAAGAGCATCCGGATGTTTTTATAATTGGGATTCCGGGGGGAATCATGCCTTTTAATAATAGACTTACAAACAGATTCGGTATTCTTGCTTACGAAGTTTCCCAGGCTTTGGAGGCTGATTGCGCCATATTCAGCTGCCATTATGCAGAATATAAAAATGAATACTTTAAAGGTCTTTCAGATTTGGTTAAATATAAGCTGGGCTTTGAGGTAAGCTGCTATAACATTTCAAATGTAATGTTTGACTGGGTCAACTCAAAACAGGAAAATAAGAGCATTTATACAACCCTTGATTCAGCATACATCGATGAAAAGCTCAATCAGTATTCTAAAATGGAGATACCTGCTTTTAATGCACAGAATACTCATGGTGCTTGGAATATGTCTGAACATATTATTAATAAGCTTGCCGATTATGGTAATGCTCAATGTATATGAAGGGGAGGACGATAAAATGAATACTGAGGTTATAAAGGAGAAGCTATTAGAAATATTTGAGGGCAGGTTTAATATGAACCTGACAGAGCAATGGGAAGATATGCAGGATGAACATTTCCTGGGTAGTAAAATGAGACTGGCACCTAGGGACTTGCTTTATCTGCATTCCGATATTGAAAAGGAATTTAATATAAAGATATCTCAGGAACATATAGTTAAGGGAAAATTTAGTAGCCTTAATAATATTGTTCATATAATAATTTACGAATTAAAAGAAAAAGAGTCAGTAGTCGGAGGAAAAAAGGTATCTTAATAACGAATATTCGAAAGTCCATCTAAGGCATTTAGGAAGCAGTTATTCTGCTTCTTTTTGTTTTATAAAAAATTAGGTGTGCCTGGCTAATATATGATATAATGTAAAAAAAATGTATTTAGGTAATATAAGAAGAATAGGTGCATTCATTATGAATAAAATCAGAACGATGCTAGTTGAAGATGATACAGCGTGGGTAACCGCAATTGAGGATTATTTGATGGCAAAGGATGATATTTATCTGGAGGCAACAGCTAACGATAGGGAAAGTGCCATAAAAACTGCCACTATGATTCATCCTGATGTTATAGTAATGGATATTAACCTCAGTGGAAACAAATGCGACGGGATTTATGCCGCAGCTGAAATTATTGCAGAAATAGATACCAAAATTCTTATGCTTACATGTCTTAGTGAAGAGGAAATAGTACTTAATTCGTTTACAGCGGGAGCAATAAATTTTCTGTCCAAGGAAAATTACATGTATCTGGCAGATGCAATTCGTTCTGCAAAAGACGGCAATTCTCCCTATGAGGTACTTTTAAAGGAATATTCAAGATTGAAAAAGGAAGAACAACTAAAACCACTAACTGAGTCTGAAAAAAGAGTATTTCATTTACTGGAAACAGGCTATTCCAGAAGCGAAATTGAAAAAGAGTTGTTCAAGTCAGAAAACACCGTTAAGACCCAAGTAAAAAGTATATTGAAAAAAATGGGAGTCAGTAGAGTAACTCAGGCAATAAAAAAGGTGCGACAAAAGGGTTTGGTTTGAATATGTATATTATAGCTACCATAATTCTCTGGAGTCTTTCCACAATTGTATTAATAGCAGGTTTCAAATATAGGCCACTCATATGGATATGCCTTCTTGGATATGTTGTAGGAGGTGGAATTCTGGGGAAGTTTTTAAGTGATATGAATTTAGCGAATGCACATATTGCATATTTAAACAGGCTTTTTTATCGAGTTTTACTATCTGTTTCCTTTAATCTTGCACCGTTTATTTTATTAATGTTCAGTATAAGCTATTCGGGATGGTTCTCAATAAAGCATACGGTATGCAAGTTATATTTCAAACTGCTTTTGCTAATACCTCCTATTGCTACGATTATAATTTTCGGGCTAAAAATTTCATCTTTTGAATATCGACTTTTTCTTATAATATGGGCAACACCTTATTTTTTTATTACAAACTTTATTTTAATCAGATCACTTCTCAAGGAGAAGGTAGTGTTTATCAGACGGCAAAAGCTGTCAACTTGTGTGACAATTTCAGCAGCTACAATATACGGATATATATCATGTCATCTGATACCGATTCTTAAAATTAGGATAAGCATACAACGTGATATTCTGGCCACTTTTGCATTATTGATTATCTTTGTAGTTCTCAGCTCACGCTATGGGATTTGGGGAGTCAAGCTTAAGTTAGAGAGATATGATCCTTTTAACAGTATTTTAACTCTTTCATCAGGTACATTAATTCTAACTCATACCTTAAAAAACGAGATGAATAAAGTAGCCATGTGCGCGCAGAATATTAAGACAGTTCCGAAAAATGATGTTAATAGAATAGAAAAGAATGCAGATATAATACTAGATTCAAGTCAGTATGTCCTTGATATGGTAAAAAAGATTAAAGGGCAGATTGCCGAAATAAAGCTTGAAAAAAATATGGAGAGTATTGCCTCGCTAATTGATGATTGTCTTGGGCAGATAAAACCTTTTACTGATGGAAAAAATATTAGTGTCATAAAGAACTATTCCGGGGATACAATCATATCAATGGACAGAAAAAATGTTAAAGAGGTACTAGTTAATATATTTATGAATTCAGTTGAAGCCTCAAAGCCGGGAGATAGTTTATCAATATGTGTTTATATGGACGGCAGATATCACACAATAGCTGTAACGGATACGGGTGAAGGTATTGAGAATGAAATTTTACATAAGGTGGTTCAACCGTTTTTTACAACCAAAAAAGGAGAGTCCAATTTCGGGCTAGGGCTATCCTTCTGCTATAATGTCATGCAAAAGCATAAAGGATTATTGGAGATTCAAAGTAGGCCGGGCGCAGGAACAACGGTATATTTGAAATTTCCATATCATTAACAATTGTTAACAATTATTCTATGGAATTTTTAAACAGGGATTGGTATCATATTCAGTATAGGCTATTTGATAACCGCAAATTATGGAGGCTGGCGATGAGAACACCGGAAGAAAAGTACAAAAAAAGAGTAGACGTTTATAAAAGAAAGCTTGAATTATACACCGACAGAAGTAGTACCACAGGTAATTACAAGCTGTTAGTATTTTTTACGGGTTTGATCGGGGCGGCCATTTTATTTTTCTTGAAATTATATATACTAATGGCTGCAGTAATACTGCTTTTCGGGGGATTGTTTGTGTATCTTTCCGCAATTCATAACACATTTATAAGAAATAAGAACTACTTTCACGCAATGTTTCAGATAAACCAAATGTGCCTGAAAAGGGCTGTCGGTGAGTGGAACGAGTTCCCTGATGCAGGTGAAGAATTTGTAAACCATGAGAACAATTACACCTATGACCTTGATATATTCGGCAAAGGCTCCCTTTTCCAGATGCTTAATATGACAGCAACATACTCGGGAAGGCAGAAGCTGGCTGAAATGCTTAAAAGCCCACTTGAGAAAAAAGAAGATATATATATAAGGCAGGAAGCCATACAGGAATTGGGCAAGAAGCTGATTTTCAGACACAGACTATTTTCCAACGGCTTAATTCTTAATAAGAACACAATATTAACCAACAATGATGACAGTGATAAAAAAAGAAAGAAAACTCTTCTGGATACTATGAACAAGTTGGATGATGTATACACATGGGCAAAGGAAGAAAAAAACCTTTACACATCGCCTAAATTTAAGCTATTTATATTCGGAGTTCCTGTTCTTTCATTCTGTATGCTTATACTGAGCATAATAAGGCTTGTTCCGGTTTATGTACCGATAGTGCTTTATCTTTTACAGTTCATTATGATAGGGTACAGGGCTCAAAACAGAAACAAGAGCTTTGAATTAGTAGAAAAGCACTCAGATACACTAAAGGTCTATAAAAGCTTACTAAAGAAATTTGAAACGGAGAAATTCTCAAGCATTTACGTAAATGGCTTAAAGAATAACTTAAAGGATGATTACGGAAATCCCGCGTGGAAGCAGATTGAAAAACTTACTAAAATATGGGAACTTATTGCCAATAGGTACAACCTCATGCATATTTTCGTAAATACAGCCGTGCTATGGGATTTCCATTGCCTGGCAGCCCTTGAAAACTGGAAAAAAAACGGAGGTAAACATGTTGAAAGATGGTTTGATACAATCGGAGAGGTTGAAGCCTTATGCAGTCTGTCTCTGATGTGCCACGATAACCCTGAATATATAATGCCTCGTATATGTGAGGAAAGTACTCCCCAGATAGAAGCTTTACACTTAGGGCACCCATTACTGATAAAGGCCAGAGAATGCAATGATATAGTAATAAATTCAAAAGAACCGATATTGCTTATAACGGGTTCTAATATGTCAGGTAAAAGTACGTTCTTAAGGACTGTAGGAATGAGTCTTATATTATCATATCTTGGTTTGCCAATTTGTGCAGAATCTTTTACCTGCCCTGTACTGAAGGTATATGCATGTATGAGAACCAGTGACAATCTAGGACAAAGTGTTTCCTCATTTTACGCCGAATTGCTGAGAGTAAAAATGATTGTTGAAGCAGTAGAAAGGGGAGAAAAGGTATTCTTCCTTCTGGACGAAATTTTTAAGGGAACAAACTCGGCAGACAGACATACCGGTGCTAAAATGTTAATAAACCAGTTAGATAAAAAAGGGGCATGGGGACTTGTTTCAACCCACGACCTTGAACTTGCCGATATGGAAAATGAGAGTAAAGGCCGCATTAGGAATTACCATTTCAAGGAGTATTACAAAGATAATCAGATATACTTTGATTATAAGCTGAGAAAAGGTGTATCAGATACAAGAAACGCTATTTATCTAATGAAAATGGCCGGAGTTAATATAGAATAATAAAGAACCAAGTAACGTAAAAGGACTGCAAAGCTTATGCAGTCCTTTAATACTCTTCTTCCTGAATATCAAAAACAAAGTTACAATTGTCGCATCTGAAAACCAGGAGTGAACCAAAATTATCACTTTCGGTTTTCTCAACATGAATCAAACCGCCGCAATCACATTTCTTAGGATAACCTTCCATGCAAGTACAGCATTTGCAATGGTGTGAATTAGAATTCTTATAGACAGTTGCTTTAAAGTCAGACATTTCCATCACTCCCGTTTATGTTATGTATTTATTTTAATACATAATAGATTATATGTAAAGAATTCTTCAGATATCAAAGAAAATTTTCAGTATATTAAAAATTCTGTGAAAAAAATATCAAACTTTGATTGACAAGACAAATTACAGTAATTACAATATTAATGGATATGTTGAAAGTACGTATTAAAGATACGGTAAAGATTTTAAATTGTATACAATGTACTTATAGGGTTGGTACTTTGTTCCTTATTGTCATTAGGGCAAGGGGAGAATTAATTTTATATGAGGGGTCGTTATGGCCCGTGGGAGGGCAAAAAATGGAGAAGGTTAAGGAGATATTGAATCGCTACGGCAATTCAAAAGACAATCTTATTCAAGTGATGTTAGAACTGCAAAATATTTCGGGGACTAATTCCCTGCCCCATGAATGGGTAGTATTTGTAGCAGAAGCGCTAGATATGCCTGTTAGCAGGGTATATAGTGTAATTACTTTTTATTCAATGTTTGGCAATGAGCCTAGAGGCAAGTATCTGGTTGAAGTCTGTAAAAGCGGACCATGTTATGTTTCAGGTGCAAAAAATGTATTGCAGCTTCTTGAAGAAAAACTTGGTTTAAAACCGGGTGAGACTACTGAAGACGGAGTTTTTACATTGATTCAGTCAAGCTGTTTTGGTGCATGTGACATAGCTCCTGCTATCAAAATAGGTGAAAAAGTTTATGGTAATCTCACGTCTGAGAAGTTGTCAGAGATAGTAGACTCTTACAGGGAGGGCCAACATAATGGATAAGGTACTAAGCGCAAGATTTGGGAAAATTAAACCTGACAGTGTTGAAGAGTATATTCAGGCCGGCGGATATGAAGGCTTAAAAAAGACAATGTCAATGGAACACCTTGATGCAATAGAAGAAATAAAGAAAGCAAACCTTTTTGGTAGAGGTGGTGCTGCTTATCCTACAGGAATCAAGTGGGAACAAGCGTACGCAATCCAAAAAGGACCTAAATACATGGTTTGTAATGCCGATGAAGGTGAACCCGGTACATTTAAGGATAAACATATATTGTCTGAAGACCCGTTTGAACTAATTGAAGGTATGACCATAGGTGCATATATAATGGGCGCCAAGGAAGGATATATCTATATCAGAGGCGAATATGCGGCTATTCAGAAAATCGTGAAAAGTGCTATAGAAAATGCAAAAAAAGCAGGATATTTGGGTAAGAATATTCTAGGCAGAGAAGGTTTTGATTTTGAATTAAAGGTTGTTTCAGGTGCAGGTGCATATGTTTGCGGTGAAAATACAGCTTTGGTTGAATCAATCGAAGGTAAGACCGGAAGACCAAGACAAAAGCCGCCTTATATAAAGAATTGCGGTTTATATCAAATGCCTACAATACTGAACAACGTTGAAACATATTCATGTATTCCATGGATAATAAAGGACGGCGGAGAGAAATTCAGCTCAATGGGAACTGAGTTCAGTGGCGGTACAAAATTAATGTGCTTGTCAGGTAATGTTAACAACAGAGGAGTTTACGAAATACCTTTCGGAACAACTTTGAGAGAACTTATATTTAACCTGGGTGGAGGAATGAAAGACGGACGCAAGTTGAAATTTGTTCACCTTGGCGGTTCATCAGGAAGCTGTTTCCCAGAAAGCATGATTGATACAAAGATATGCTATTATGATTTGAAAAAAGCAGGTTTTTCATTGGGTTCAGGTGCAGTACTGGTAGTAGATGATACACATTGTGCAGTAGATTACCTGAAAACCGTTATGGAGTTCTTCGAGGAGGAATCCTGCGGAAAATGTACACCTTGTAGAGAAGGTAACCACAGACTGGTTGAAATTCTTGACAAGATGACAGAAGGAACTGCAACTATGGCTGATTTTAATAAAATGAAGAGTCTTGCACAAACTATGAAGACAACAAGTTTCTGCGGATTGGGACAAAGTGCTCCAATGCCATTGATAACACTGGTTAAATATTTTGAAGAAGAATTTTTGGAGCATATCAACGGAAAATGTAGAGCCGGAGTGTGCAGCATGTCTGGAAAGGCAGGTAAATAATTATGGATATGATTAATTTAAAAATAGACGGATTTGATGTTTCTGTTCCAAAGAATACTACAATTCTTGAAGCTGCAAAACAGCTGAATATAGATATTCCGACTTTATGTTTTATGAAGGGTATTAACGAGCCCGGTTCATGTAGGGTCTGCGTAGTTGAGGTTGAAGGTTGGAGAGGCCTTCATCCTGCATGTGTAACTAAGGTATCTGAGGGTATCGTTGTAAAAACTGCTACAAGCACAGTAAGAGAAGCAAGAAAGAACATACTTGAGCTTATTATGGCAAACCATAACAGAGAATGTCTTTCATGTCCAAGAAACTTGAAGTGTGAGCTTCAGACACTATGTAATGATAACGGAATAGATACACTTCCTTATGAAGGAAAGGTTGACAAGGGATGTCTTGATACTTCCGGCCCTATCGTAAGAGATCCTAACAAGTGCGTTCTTTGCGGAAGATGCGTAAGTGTCTGTTCAAAGATACAGGATGTAAGCGCTATTGACTTTGCTTTCCGTGGTGCACATATGACAGTTACAACTGCATATGAAGAAGGTCTTGCAAGTCAGGAGTGTATAAACTGCGGTCAGTGTATCAAGATATGTCCTGTTGGAGCATTACAGGAGAGAGATGATACTGCAAAGGTATGGAAGGCTCTCGAAAATCCTGATTTACACGTTGTTGTTCAAACTGCACCTGCTGTAAGAGTTGCTCTTGGTGAAGAATTCGGATTTGCTCCGGGAACAAATGTTGAAGGTAAAATGGTTACAGCACTTAGAAGATTGGGCTTCAACAAGGTATTTGATACCAACTTCAGTGCTGACCTGACAATAATAGAAGAAGGTAACGAGCTTATAAACAGAATTCAAAACGGTGGAAAACTCCCATTGATTACTTCATGTTCACCGGGATGGATTAAATACTGTGAGCATAATTACCATGATTTTATAGAAAATCTTTCATCCTGCAAATCACCGCAACAAATGTTCGGTGCAATTGCAAAATCCTACTATCCTGTTAAGGCTGATGTTGATCCAAAGAGCGTATTTGTTGTATCAGTAATGCCATGTACTGCAAAGAAGTATGAAGCAGACAGGGAAGAAATGAACGTTGACGGATTAAAGGATATTGATGCGGTTATAACTACAAGAGAACTTGCAAAGATGATAAGACAGGCAGGAATCAAATTTGCAGAGTTGGAAAACAGCAAGCAGGACAGTATACTTGGAACATACTCCGGTGCAGGAACAATATTCGGTAATACCGGAGGAGTTATGGAAGCTGCTCTTCGTACAGTAGCTGACAAGCTTACAGGAAAATCACTTGATTGCATTGAGTATACTGCTGTAAGAGGTTTGGATGGAATAAAAGAGGCTACTGTAAATATCGCTGATATGGAGATAAAGGTAGCTGTTGCAAACGGTACAGGAAATGCGTCAAAGCTTCTTGATAAAATAAGAGCAGGTGAAGCAAACTATCACTTCATAGAAGTAATGGGTTGTGAAGGCGGATGTATCAACGGTGGCGGACAGCCAATCATCAAGGATAAATCAACTACAGATGCTGTTAAAACTGCAAGAATCAAGGGCCTTTATGATATAGATGCTTCATGTGAAAAGAGAAAGTCACATGAAAACCCTGAAATACAGAAATTGTACTCAGAGTATCTTGGAGAAGCTGGTGGACACAAGGCTCACAAGCTGCTTCACACACATTATACAGCAAGATAATTTTATAAAATAATAAATAAAAAAGACGCTGTTGGTTTAATCCGACAGCGTCTTTTTTAGTGTAAAGTATTTATTTGGTTTTAGTCTCTAAAACTGACTTTTTAATGTTTCCTTTTGATATACGTTTCTGGGTTTCCAAGTTCTGTGTATCAGCAAAATATTCCACACCATCTGATTTTGTACTTTTATTTTTTCCCATATAGCATAACCTCCCTGGCTGATATTGATTTACAGCTTTATTGTTTGGTCATTTTACTATTACTATTCATGGCTGTTCTTATAGCTTTATAAATTTGAATGACAACCAGTGGAACTAATGCCAGAAGTACAATTATGCCTAAATTTTCTAACACGTTTGGATTAATTGTAAATAAACTCTGAAGCAAAGGAACCCAAAGTACCAATGCCAACAAAATAACTCCTATGATCAAAGCACCCCAAAGAAATATGTTGGAAAAAATTCCGACTTTATATATGGGGTACTTAGAGCGACAATTGAAGCCATGAATCATTCGCGATAAGGCAAGAACAGCAAAAGCCATTGTACTTGCTAGGGTGGCATCACCTTTGTTCAGACCATAATAAAACGCTGCAAGAGTACTGGCCGCAATAACTGCACCTTCGAAAAGAACATGAAACAGAAAGCCTTTGTTTAAGAGAGGCTCATTAATATCACGAGGTTTGGAATTCAGCACATCTTTTCTGTAAGGTTCCAATCCAAGGGCTATAGCGGGCATGGAGTCTGTAAGAAGGTTTATAAACAATAAATGCATTGCCGTAAAAGGCAGTGGAAGTGCCAGAATTGACGTGTACAGAACAGCAAGTATTCCGGCTGTATTTCCCGAAAGCAAGAATTTTATGGAGTTTTTAATATTCGTGTAAATACTTCGTCCGTTTGACACCGCCTTCACAATAGTAGCAAAATTATCGTCCACAAGAATCATTGATGCGGCATCCTTTGCTACCTCCGTACCAACTTTCCCCATTGCTACACCGATGTCTGCCTGTTTCAGGGCAGGAGCATCATTTACTCCATCTCCGGTCATTGCAACAACGTTTCCCTTGTCCTGCCATGCCTTAACTATTCTTATTTTGTGCTCAGGAGAAACACGTGCATAAACAGATATATCTTCAACATTATTTCTCAGCTCTTCATCTGACATTTTTTCAACTTCAGTACCTTCCACAGCCCTTCCGTTTTCTGTCATAATTCCGATTTCTCTGGCTATTGCAGAGGCTGTGATTTTATGGTCACCTGTTATCATCACAGGTTTAATTCCGGCTTTAATGCAGTCAGCAACTGCAAGCTTTGATTCTTCACGTGGAGGATCAATCATTGCAATTAAACCCACAAAAGTAAGGTGCTTTTCGTCTTCAACAGAAATATTCGTCTGGGAATCAAACTTTTTATGTGCAAAGGCAAGGACTCTTAATCCTTCATTGGAAAAGTCTCTGTTAATACCTTCTAACATTTCAATATCACTCTTAGAAATGGGCCTTTCTCCATTTTCTTCAGCAATATTGCTTACTCTGCTGAGGATAATATCAGGAGCCCCTTTTGTAAACATCATGTACTGTCCCTCGATATTATGAAAGGTACTCATGAGCTTTCTGTCTGAGTCAAAAGGGACTTCAGAAAGTCTGGGGTATTCCTTGCGAAGATCTTCTTCTTCATAGCCGTAATTATTTGCAAGCTTTATAAAAGCCAGCTCAGTGGGGTCTCCAACACCCTTGTCTCCGGTAATGGTGGCATCGCTTGCCAAAGCACTCATTTTTACAATTATTCTTTGAAGAGTATCGTCCATTGAAAGGCCACCGGATTCTAGTACCTTTGAACCAACGAATACTTTTTCTGCCACCATTTTATTTTGTGTAAGTGTACCGGTTTTGTCAGAGCAAATTACAGATACGCTTCCAAGGCTCTCAACAGAGTGAAGTTTTCTTATAATGGCATTTTCTTTAGCCATTTTCTGAGTACCTATTGCAAGGACAATGGTAACAATGGAGCTTAGTGCCTCTGGGATTGCAGCAACCGCCAGTGCTATTGCGAACATAAATGAATCAATTAGAGAGTAGCCTCTCAAAACATTTGCAGCAAATATTATTCCGCAAAGTATAAGTATGGCAACAGCCAGCTTTTTACCAAATTTATCAAGGCTGACTTGAAGAGGAGTTTCTTTACTTTGAGCTGATTCCATCAAATGTGCAATTTTTCCCAGCTCTGTTGACATTCCGATATCTGTAACTGCCACTACGGCCCTACCGTAAGTAATAAGGCTGCCTGTAAACACCATGTTCTTTCTGTCACCAATAGCAATATCATTTTCTTTGATAACGTCCGTTTCTTTGAGTACACTTTCAGATTCTCCCGTGAGTGAGCTCTCATTGACCTGAAGACTGTAATTTTCAAGGATTCTTCCGTCTGCACTTACAAAGTCGCCTGCTTCAAGAAGAAGTATATCCCCTACTAAAACTTCACGGGATGGTATTTCAATCTTTTCATTATTCCTTATGACCTTGGCTATGGGAGATGAAAGTGTTTTTAAGCTGTCAAGGGATTTTTCGGCCTTAAAATGCTGTACCGTTCCTAAAATGGAGTTAAGTATAGTAACTGCGAAGATTACTATAGCACTTTCATAGTCTTTTAGAAACAGAGAAATAACACCAGCAATCAGAAGGATTATAACCAGAAAATCTTTAAATTGACTGAAAAAAACTTTAAAGAATCCTGCTTTATTCTCAGCTTTAAGTTCATTAAAGCCGTATTGGGCTCTAAGACGGTCTACTTCTTTAACTGATATTCCTTCCATACTGGTGTTGAGTTTTTTCAAAACTTCATCAGTTGACAGGTTATAGTAGTTATTCATAAGCTCCCCCTTTGATATTTTTACTAATTATAATTAGGTTAAGCAAAATTGTCCATATATATAATTAATTTCTGCTATTTAAATGGATTGTATTCGAAAGAAATTGGCAAAATTAAGATATAGGAAATATGTAAAATTTAACAATTGTATGATATAAAGGTTACAACATTTTTAACAAAAAGAAATATAATTATTTTTATCAGTCTGTTATAATAAGTAGGATATGATGAGTTGCCAAATGTGGCCAAAATAGTAATTTAAAAATGGAGATAGAAAATGAGCAGAAGAAGAAAAAATGTTAACAAGCTGCTTCCCGCATTAGTTGTTGCTTTATTTGCTTTATTAGTAGCTATGATAGCAATATACATGGTTTATATCGGGAAGCTTCCACCAAAAGATTCAAATAAAACACCGCAGACAGCTACGCAGACAACTGCGACCGCATCAGTTTCTACGGATACTGCTACTGAGAATACTCCCACTGAGGAAACAGATAAAGCACAGCAACCGACTGAAAGTACTAACCCTGATGATCTTCTGATTTCGTGGAAGAACCCCGCAAGCTTTATTTCTAAAGCTGCAATGGGGGATGGTTCGATAAAGAAAACATTTAAGGACGGAAATATAAGATACTGGAGACTTGTAAGCAACAAGGTGACATCAAGCTACAATCCGTCTTACAACCTTGCCTTTGGTTCTCCCGGAATGTACTCGGAACTTGAAGGCGTTACAACATTCAGAGGAAATAACTATAGAACAGCTCCTTCATGGGGAAAAGCTGATGTTAAGGAAAAAAAGCTGGAGATAGTATGGACACATGACATTGGAGCTGTTTCAGGAGTAGGAAGTTACTGGCCTGGCGCAGGTTGGACAGGGCAACCGCTTCTGGCCCACTGGTCTCCGGATGTTAGAAAAGTAATGAACGTCAATAATGATTTAAAAGATAAGGATCTTGTTGAAGTAATATATCCCGTATTTGACGGACATGTATATTTCCTTGACATGGAGACAGGAAAAGAATCCAGACCTAGAATGAATATTGGGTTTACCGTTAAAGGAACAGGCATGGTTGACCCAAGAGGCTATCCGTTATTTTATACAGGACAAGGTTTAAACGAGAATGATGGCAGAAAAGGTGCTTTCAAATACAGGATATATGATTTGATTCACCAAAAGGAGATATTTTCAATGCCTGGAAATGATCCTGTTGCATTTAGAGCATGGGGAGCAAATGATTCCTCTGCACTGCTGAACAGGTACACCGATACGCTTTTAGATTGTGGGGAAAATGGTCTCGTTTACAAGGCGAAGCTTAATACAAAGTTTAACAAGGAAGCAGGAACAATTTCAATTAATCCTACAATAACAAAATACCGTTACAAGAGTAGCTACAGCTCAGAACAGGGAATTGAAAATTCACCTGCGGTTTACAGGAACCTCATGTATTTTGCTGATAACGGAGGAACCATACAATGTTTGGACATCAACAAACTTGAACCTGTTTGGATTTTTAAGTCCGGTGATGATACCGATAGCTCCATTACCCTTGAAGAAACTGACGAAGGAGTATTCCTTTACACAGCAAATGAGATTGACAAGAGGGGAAAATCCGGAGCGAGGGCAAACTGCAACATAAGAAAGATTAATGCCCTGACCGGAGAACTGGTATGGCAGAAGGACTATTCCTGTGTTTATCAGAATTATATAAACGGAGGAGCGTTGGCAACTCCCGTAATAGGAAAAAATGATATAAGTGATATTGTAATATTTAATGTAGCGCTGACAGGTTCTACAAGTGATGGGACCCTTGTGGCACTGGATAAGAAAACAGGTAAAGAGGTTTGGAAAAGACAGTTGGAGGCATACAGTTGGAGTTCTCCTGTAGATTTTATGTCCAAAGACGGAAAGACCCATATGCTGCTTTGTGACTTTAAAGGATATATGCATTTGATAGACCCTAAAACAGGAGAGGATTTGGATAAAATCTCAGTCGGAGGGAATGTTGAGGCATCACCGTCAGTATACAATGATATGGCGGTAGTAGGTACTTATGCAAAGAAAATATACGGAGTAAAAATTAAGTAAAATTACTGGGGAGTAAATTGAGAATGACTAGATATAGAAGAAGAAAGGCAACCAACAGACTTAAAGTAATACTGACAATTTTAATACTATCATTGATAACAACAGGTGTCATGATTGGATTAAGTAAAATGAATAATTCGGGGAAATTGGGAAACAGCAAAGATTCCTATGCTGCAAATACTACTGCTGGCAAAAGTCAGGACGAGGTTGAAGAAGCGGAACCAGCACCCGTAGCCGACCCCATGCCTGCAGAAATTACAGATCAAAGCAAGTTGAAGACCTCATGGACTACAGAATCAACTTTTGATGGTGCAAAAGCTTTTGCGGAATATGCATTTGATAATGTTTTAAAAAACGGAACTAAAATGCAAAGCTGGATATTCAGGAACAATACCCCCTTGAAGGAATATACGGTAAAGAACAAGAATAAAATCAGCTTTGGTTCGTCTGATACATATTCAGACCTTGAAGGGATAACAACATTCAGAGGAAACAATTATAGAGATAATGCATCATTTGGAACACGTACAGTAAGTCAGAAAAAGCTGGAGATAGTATGGAAAAAGACCGGACTGGGAGCAATCTCAGGCGAAGGCAGCTTTTGGCCGGGAACAGGTTGGACAGGGCAGCCCCTTATTGTTCATTGGTCCGAAGATGTTAGAAAGCTAATGAACATTAACAGTGATATGAAGTCAAAAGACCTTGTTGAGATAATATATCCAACGCTTGACGGGAACATATATTTCCTTGACCTTGAAACGGGCAAGCCCACCAGGAATCCTATAAAAATTGGTTATCCTATAAAAGGAACAGGTATGATTGACCCAAGAGGCTATCCGATACTTTATACAGGAATGGGGATAAATGATAACGGCGAAAAATACAGCGAATATAAATATAGAATTTTTAATCTTCTGAACCAGAAGGAGATGTACTCCATATTCGGCAGAGATCAGGTTGCATTCAGAGGTTGGGGAGCCAATGATTCTTCTGCAATTCTGGATAAAAAGACAGACACACTTCTTGACTGCGGTGAAAACGGACTTGTATACAAGGTGAAAATGAATACAAAATTCGATAAGACAGCGGGAACCCTTTCTATAGCACCGCAAATAACTAAGTACCGCTACAGAAGTCCTTATAATGACGAACAGGGTATAGAAAATTCACCTGCAGTTTATAAAAACTATATGTATTTCTGCGATAACGGAGGTACACTGCAATGTCTTGATCTGAATACCATGAAGCCTGTGTGGATATATGAAACAGGGGATGATACCGACAGTTCTATTGTAATAGAAGAAACTAAGGACGGGGTATTCCTTTATACCGCTAACCAGGTTGACAAGCGTGGTGAGAACGGAAAAAACAAGTTTGCTAATTGCAATATAAGAAAAATAAATGCAAAAACAGGTGAACTTGTTTGGCAGAAGGATTATAAGTGCGTTTACAACTACTATATAAACGGTGGTTCACTGGGAACTCCTGTACTTGGTAAAGACGATATAAGTAATATTGTGATATTCAATATTTGCTTTACGGGTTCCAATACTGACGGAAACATGATTGCACTTGATAAAAAGACCGGTGAAGAAGTATGGAACAAAAAGCTGACTGCATACAGCTGGTGTTCTCCACTTGACTTCAAAAGCTCTGATGGCAAAACCTATATAGTTTATACTGATTATGCCGGGTATATGCGTCTTGTTGATCCTATGGACGGAAAAACCCTTGACTCGGTATCTTTGGAGGGAAATGTTGAATCCTCCCCGGCCATTTACAATGATACTATAGTAGTAGGAAGTTATGCAAAAAAGATATTTGGAATAAAGGTAAAATAATAACGCACCTAAATAATTGCTTGGATTTATAGCATCTCCTTGTAAAAATGCTGATCCAGGCAATTGTGTTAATTAGGGGATGCAAAGGAATACTGCTGTTTCAGACTTATACATCTTTAAAATCGTATAATTATCTAAACTGAAATAATTAAGGAAAAGTTAATAAATTTTGTCTATAATATGTTACATAAATATATTATAATTAGGTAAATTTAGTAAATTAGAGGCGAAAACTCAAAAGAAAACAAGCGAGGGAGATATTTTGGAGATGAAAATTTTGAAAGAATTACTAGGCTGGGTGGGAACAATACTGGGTTCTGTGGTTTTGGCATTGATAGTTATCATTTTTATATTTCAGCCAACCAGTGTAGACGGACATTCAATGGATAATACTTTGCATGATAAGGAAAAAATAATAATTAATAAGACTCAGAATATATTCCACGGTAAACCCAAATACGGAGACATTGTTATAATTGACAGCAGGGTAGACCGAAAAAGGACCTTTTGGGACAACGTTATAGACCCTCTCAAATACAATATACTTGTATCAAGGTTTACCAATAATACTCAGCAGGTATTCTGGGTTAAGAGAGTTATAGGTAAGGCAGGAGACGAATTACAGTTTAAGGATGGAAAAGTTATCCGTAACGGTATAGCCCTTGAAGAACCATACATAAGAGAGCCAATGCTTTATCAATCGGAAAATACAATAAAGGTTCCCGATAATGCCGTTTTTGTTATGGGAGACAACAGAAATGAAAGTAAGGACAGCAGAATCATAGGCCCTGTACCCCTTGACCATGTTGTGGGCAAATACTTATTCAAACTTGGCTAATACACAAAAAACTTGGAGGACTTATGGACTCGCTTTCGATATACAAAAAGAACTATCATGTTGATTATGGCGATGCAGATTATTTTAAAAGACTAAAACTCAGTTATCTTTTTAACTACTTTCAGAATATTGCAGGCCTCCATTCCGAGAGTACAAACCTTGGCATAGGAAAATTACAAAACGAATATGGTGTGGCGTGGGTAATGATTCGAATGATGCTGGATATTAACAGGATGCCCGGTATTAACGAAGATATTTCAATTGAGACATGGCCGGTATCACCTAAGAAAATGATGATAGAAAGAAATTTCATCGTGAGGGATATGGACGGCAATATTCTTGTTAGTGCAATTTCAAGCTGGGTTATACTGGATTTGCAAAAACGTCAGATGGTTAAAATTGATTCAATGATTCCTCAACAGCATCCGGAATTCATTGAATCAAGAGCAATAGAAAGAAAATTTGAAAAGCTGAAACCGGCAGGCGAATTGCATTCAGTTTACAAAAAATATATAGGCTTTAGTGACCTTGATATTAACGGTCACGTAAATAATGTAAAATATATCGACTATATACTAGACTGTTTTTCCATAGATAAGCATGGAAAGTATAATGTCAAATCAATTCAGATAAATTATGTAAATGAAGCGGTTGCAGGAGATACTATTTCCTTGTACAAGGATACTTCGGAAATAGACAGCAGTAACAAGAAAGTGTATATTGAAGGAATAAACGAAACGGACGGTAAGGTTCACTTTCAAGCATACATTCAAGTGCAATAAGACAACGCAAATATAACCAGTAAATACTTTTTAATCCGGGGAGGTCGTTAATATGAATAATTCAAAGAAACTAAAAGCTATTGTTGCTATTCTTTTTTGCTTTATAGTAATTTTGGTAATTATGCTTGTATATGCTGTGGGTCAGTCAAAGGAACCATCTGAATCTTCAAGTACACCTTCTAATTCATCAACAACCGCATCACAAACTACTGTGTCACAAACTTCAGCATCACAAACTATTGTATCACCAACGACTCCGTCTAATGAGACAATGGAACTCAAACTTTATTATTATGATGCTGATGATTATGACAAACCAAAGGAAATACGAAATATAACAGTTGATAAAAAATTGTATGATAATGATTTAACAGCTGCAATAAACAATGTTTTGTCTACTACTGACATAAAAATAAACAAGGCTGTTTTGAATGGAAAGAATATTACTATTGATTTGCCCAAAGAGGTTGTAAAAAAGTTTAATTCGGGTAGTGCAGGAGGTATAACTCATACCAACATACTTGCAATGACAGTACTGAATCTTCCGGGAGTTGAACAAATGCAGGTTACTATGGACGGAGAAACAGGTATTGAGTCAGATCATTTCAGCTTTAATGGTACTTTTATTAAACCTGAGGAGGGTAAAAAGTACACTTTCAATCCGTCAGATAATCCGGGAAAGACTTTGGAATTTTAATTATGAAAAATAAATATTTTAAGATGTTTTTGTACATATTGGCTGTCGCAGGGATAATGGACACTATAATTATTGCAAAAAGAAGCGGCGGTATGGACATGGGAATTTTGCTTCCGGCTATTGGAGGTGCTTGTGTAATAATATGGGCATTTTTCAAAAAAACGGAATTATACAGACATAGGCAAAACTTTTACAGTAAGCTTATGAAAGTATTTACGGGACTTTTCCTTATATGGTTGGTTTCTTTTATTATAATAACATCTGTCATAATAACTTCTGCCATGTCAGATAAGGAACAGAAGGTAGACAGCGTAATAGTATTGGGGGCGGGTCTCAAAGGTGAAACGCCGACGCTGGTTTTGAAGAAGCGACTTGATTATACCTTGGATTATTACAAACTTAATCCTGATGTAAAAATAATAGTATCAGGAGGACAGGGTATTGGAGAACCCATAACGGAAGCCGAAGCAATGAAAAGGTATCTTGTTAAGCATAATATACCCGAAAATGTCATTTTAAAAGAAGAACGTTCTACCAGTACATATGAAAACATGTTGTATTCTAAAAAAATATATGAAAATACAATTGGCAAGCCTCTTTCCAAGGTTATGATCGTAACTAACGATTTTCATATGTTCAGAGCAAAAATACTTGCAAAAAGAGCCGGACTAAAACCATATGGAATAAGTTCCGGCACTCCATGGTACATATACCCCAATGTTTGTCTAAGAGAGTACTTTGCTTTATTTAAGTCTCTTATTTTAGACAGATAAGTCAAAATTGACACTTTCATTTTCATGTAATTTAACTAAAACAGAGTTTCCTACTCGTTCAAAATATTTGTCTGCCGTAAAGGATTCATTAATCCTAATACGGCAGATTCCTTTTTGTCCTGACGTTATCCTTGCATGGATAAGTTGATGGTTCTTCCATGAAATATCTACAGTGTAGTTTCCTCTGGCTTTTAATCCCGTTACACTGCCGGCTTCCCAGTTGCTGGGTAATGCAGGCAGCAGGTACAGTTCTCCTTCATGGCTCTGTAAGAGCATTTCAATAATACCTGTTGTGAAGCCAAAATTACCGTCTATTTGAAATGGAGGGTGAGCATCAAAAAGGTTTGGATAAACGGAACGGCTTAAAAGCTGATTAACAAAATGGTAGGCATTGTCCCCTTCACCAAGCCTGGCGAAAAGACATATAAGCCAAGCACAGCTCCAGCCTGTGTGACCGCCTCCGTTTGCAAGTCGCTGTTCCAGAGATTTACGGCAGGCTTCAGCAAGTTTGGGTGTGTGCAATGGACTTATAACACTGCCGGGATAAAGTCCGAAAAGATGTGACATATGCCGATGCCCCGGTTCTTCTTCAACATATTCTTCAAGCCACTCCAGCAACTGTCCGTTACTGCCTGTTTTAAATGGAGGCAGCTTGCAAAGCCTTTGGGCAAGTAGACCGGAGAGGTCTAAATCAACTTTAAGAATTGACTGTGCTTCAATACAGCCTTTGAAAAGCTCTCTGATAATAGCCAAGTCCATAGTTGAACCTTTTGTGATTGAACATATTCGACCTTCTGAATCTATAAAGGCATTTTCAGGTGAAGTAGACGGGTTGGTTACAAAATGCTCATTATCATCCGGAATCATATAATCAAGCAAAAACAAAACCGCTTCTCGCATAATATAATAGTGATTTTGCAAAAATTCTATATCACAGGTGAATCTGTAATGTTCCAATATATGGAGAGAGAGCCATGCACCACCCATAGGCCAGAATCCCCACCTTGCCTGACCAGACACGCTAGAGGCCATTCTCCATAAATCCGTGTTATGATGTAACACCAAACCCTTGCAGCCGTAATGCTTACGTGATATCTCAGAACCTGCCTTTGAATCGTCTTTTAGCAGGTCAAACAGCGGCAGATGACATTCTGAAAGGTTAGCAGTCTCAGCAGGCCAATAATTCATCTCAGTGTTGATATTGGTAGTGTAATTGGAGGACCATGGTGCTGTCAGCTCCTTGTTCCAAATACCTTGAAGATTAGCCGCCTGTGTACCGGGACGAGAGCAGGCTATAAGCAGATATCTGCCATATGCAAACATCAGTGAGTCAAGTGAAGGATCATACTGTCCTTTGGCATATGCAGCCAGTCTTTCGTCTGTGGGCAGTGGTGAATGTGTCCCAAGGTCAAGACATACACGTTCAAATAGATCAGCGTGGTCAGCTTTATGACGGGCCAAAAGTTCATTCCAACTGTATAATGCTGCGGTATCCAATATTCTCGTACATCTGGTTAAAGGGTCAATTCCTGAACTGCCGGGCATTTTATCAAATCCCTCAAAATTTGTAGCCGAAGCGAGTATCAGTAAAACTTCATCCGCATCAGTGACTGAAATCCTTTCTTCGTCAACAATCACGGAGCCACCCTTTATATTTGCCCTCAGACCTACTGCAAAGTGGATACTGCGGCTGTATTCTTCATTGTCGTAAATTATATGCTGATCTGCGTCAACGTAATCCGGAATCATGTTGGAAGGACAGTCGCCGGTGATTATTAAGATACTGTCCTTTTTATTGACCTGATAACGGAGTTGTGAATCAAGTGTTGCAGTAAATGTTAATGAACCGGACTTATCTGCAGTCATGTGAACCGCCATTACGCCATCGGGATAAGAACATATAACCTCACGGCAATAATTAACACCTCCACAGGTAAAGTGGGTCTCACATATGGCTGTATTAAGGGAGAGCGAACGGCGGTAGTCATTGATATCCCCTGACAGTTCACAGGTCAGTAACAACCTGCCGAGAGGTAGATATGACTGTGAGTAACCCGTTAGTATATTTTCTTCTATAAGCTTCTGTGCCTCATAATTTTTGTCTTCATCCACGAGACACCGTACTTTAGGCAATAAAGGCAGTGTGTTCTTATTAATATGCTGCCCGGGTAATCCGGACCACAGAGTATCATCATTTAAATCAATACACTCCTGACAAATACCGCCATGAACCATTCCACCAAGAGCACCGTTACCAACAGGCAGAGCCTCTTCCCAAATGCGGGAAGGGGATTTGTACCATAACATATAGTCCAATAGATTCCCTCCTAAAAAATAATAAAATATATAGGTCCTGTAAAAAGGAAAAGGGTGCTTACCCCGCATCACCGAAGGCTGCACCCTTTTCCCAAGGAGAGGACTATAAAAATGTACAGTTTTTCAAATTTATTTGCCGCTGTCTGCTGCCTGCTTTCTAACCGCAGCAAGCTCAGATAACTGCTGTTTATCCCATTCTACAACGGTATCAAAACCTTCGCCCTTGACCTTATCAGTCATTTGCTTCAGAAGGGAATTAAACTCACTGTCACTCTTTGCATATACCATTTTCCAGGAATAGTCACGAATATCCATTTTGACTACGTCCTGAGTTGACTGAATGTCAGATGGAAGGGTAGGAGCAACATAATCTGTACCGGGAGAAACCGAAATCTGGTTGTTCTTAACAAGCCAGTCTTTTGTGGACAGAGCACCGTCCATGGCTGCACTCCAATTTTTTTGCAGGGTACTTGTGTTGGATAATAGGGTTGACGACCAAAGTTTGTAATAGTATGGCTCTTTGGTATTAGGATTAATTGAGTTTGCTGCCAAGCCATCAAAGCCGACTTTACACTCTCCTGTCTGCCAATCGCTACCGCCAAACTCACTAGACACTTCTACTGCAATTGATGGCATACATTTTTTACCAAAGTCTGTCAATGTTGGCTTGCCATTGTCTATTTTCCATGCAAGGCCTTCAGGGCCATTCTTAATTGTCATTGTTCCCTCAGGAGAGTAGTACCAGTTCAGGAAGTCCATGGCACGTTCAGGATTCTTACAGGATTTGCCTAGTGCTACAACATAAGTACTGCCGTTTGGAGTAAATCCATTTGACCAGATTTTCTCATCTGCTATAGGAACAAGGGCAAACCCTGCACCTTTGGATATGTTATCAGCATTGTTGAAATTGTTTGGGCCAAGCCAGCTAAACTGTGAGTACAGAACCTGACCGTTGGAGTACTTTTTGGTAATATCATCCCAGGTCTGATTAATTGAGTCTGGGTCCAAAAGACCATCACGGTATGCCTGATTGTAAACTTTCAGAGCTTTTACATAGTAACCGTTAGGGTCAATTATGCTCTGATACTCTGTAGCCATATTATTTGTCAGAAGGAAACCACCAAAGGGAGCTTCCTCATATCCGTAAAGCTCTGCAATCATTTTTCCGAACATCATCATGCAGCCGTCCCAATCCTTAAACAGTGAAAAAGCATACTGCTTCTGGCCATTTGAGTTGGTAGGGTGCTTTTGTGCCATTGCTTTTAACATGGGATATACATCATCGAAGTTATTAAGCTTAGGAGAGCCGATTTCCTGATAGTAATCATAACGGGTGTATACACCAAATGTAAGATCAGAGTCCTCGGAAGGAGTATTAGGAGACTCGGTAGAAACATTATTAGGGATTGCATAATCACCATATTTATCGGAAATACGCTTAAGGGCACCTGAAAAATTCTTTACAATGTTGTCACCGTGCTTTGCCAGCAAATCGTTATCCGACAGTTTCATCAGAAGCCCGGCTTTAAGTGAATCAGTGAATTTGGTATCCATGGCACCGTATACCACAATATCACCAAGGTCACCGGAAGCAGAACGTGTCTGAAAAGACTGGTCTGCATTTCCATCTGTCTGAGCTGAAATAATGTTTAGCTTTAGATTAAATTTGTCTTTGATTACCTTTCCAAACCATCCAATCTGTTCACCTTGGAAATTGCCTGTCAAAGTATAGACATCAAGTGTCACCGTATCCTTATAAGGATTGTTGTCGGAACCGGATGCGGAACTGCTAGAACCGGATGAGGAATTGCTGTCGCCGCCCGGTTTAGTACAGGCCGCCATACTTACGGTAACACCGAGGATAATGGCAGCGGTTAGGGATTTAATAAGCCACTTTTTCATACATAAACCTCCATTAAATTATTGTATTAGTAAAGCAGAGTTTCTTTATGTGCCGTTACACTGCTGCGTATGGCACGTATAAACTATATAAGAATTAACCTTTAACGGCACCTATAATTATACCGCCCACGAAATATCTCTGGAAAAAGGGATATACAAACAAAATCGGAAGTATAACCACAACTGAAACAGTCATTCTAACCGACTGTGCCGTTTGAGAGCCTGCAAGATTTGATACCGATTGACCAATTCCAGCACCGCTGTTTCTCATGATACTTGCCAGAGAGCTTGCCTGATTGAGATAACGATACAGTATAAACTGCAGGGTATACAGATGGCTATCTGTCATCAACAGCAGGGTGTCAGTAAAAGAATTCCACTGGCCCACTGCTGCAAAAATGGCAACCGTTGCAAGAATGGGAACACAGAGAGGCCATACAACTTTAAGAAATATGGTAAAGTATCCTGCGCCATCTATCTGTGCCGCTTCTTGAAGAGCTTGTGGGGTATTCTCTATATAAGTTTTTACAAGGATAACATTAAAGGGCGCTACAATAGCCGGCAGAATATACGCAAGAAAATTATTACGAAGGCCAAGGTTAAGCATTGTTATAAACCAAGGAATCAGTCCCGCATTAAAGTACATTGTAACAATAACAAAACGATACCAGAATTTGCGGCCCCACATTTCTTTTTTCGTGAAAAGGTATCCCAAAAAGGCTGAGGCAAAAACTGTTAGTGCGGCACCGATTATTGTACGAGCTACTGATACAAACAAAGCATCTGTAAGTCCGTTTAGCTTCAGAATTTTCACGTAGTTATCAAAATGAATTTTTTGAGGAAGCATTAAGACTGCCATCTTTGAGCTGATTTCATTAGCTGTAAGGGTGTTTATAATCAAAAAGTAAAAAGGATATATACAAGCGATAGTTAAAACTCCAAATACCAGATATATAATTATATAAAACACAATGTCTCCAAAAGTGTAATGTTCTTTCTTTTTTATTATGGGTAACATGGTTGTTTTCCTCCTTTTTTAACCTGTCAGACAATAGTTTCGCCACGCAGAAGTTTAGATACGCCGTTAACAGTAAACAGCAGTGCTATGCTGACGATAGACTTTAGCATACTGACAGCAGTTGCAAGAGGGAAATTCATACTGCCAACACCTATGTTATAAACATAGAGGTCAAGAACCTGAATATGTGCTTTGTTCATTGCATTCTGGAATACGTAATACTGGTCAAGGCCATTATTAAGAAAATTAGCAACTGATAACATCATAAGAACAAAAAAGGTTGGCAACAGCGAAGGAATAGTGATATTCCACATCATGCGGAAGCGTCCTGCTCCATCGACCTTGGCTGCTTCATAAAGCTCCTGATCAATACCTGCTATTGCGGCAAGGTACATAATGGCGCTCCAACCAAGAGTTTTCCATAAACTCCATAAAGTCATTGAAAGCCATGTATGGTTATCGCTTGCAAGAAAGTTTATCGGTGAAGAAATAAGGTGCATATTCATTAGTATCTTGTTTACCACACCGTCACCGGTTGAAAAGAACACATAGGCAACAGAGTAAACAAGTACCCAACTAATAAAGTTTGGCAGAGTAGTTAACACTTGTACTGTTCGTTTAAACCAGCCTCGTTTGATCTCATTTAGAAAAACAGCAAAGGCAAGAGGCAGAACAGAGGTTAACAGGTTTAGCCCGCTGATGGCAAAAGTATTGCGAAGAACATCTCCGATTGCATTTCTGTAAGCAGGATTCGTAACTATTGAAGTAATCCATTTAAGCCCTACAAAATCACACTGATATAGCTTGAATGGAGGACGATAATCAAACATTGAATAAATCCATCCGTATAAAGGTAAGTAGGAAAATGTAAAACAAAGAATCAAAAAAGGTAAAGCCATGAAAAACAGTTTGAATCGATCTCGGTGCTTATTTTTTTTAACATAAGTGGTGCTACTCGACGGATTGGACATTAAGCTTCCCTCCAAATGTTTTTGGGTTTAGTAATTATTTACAAAAATATTGTATATTGCCCATTAAAATTTGTATATCCTAAAAAAATAGTCAAAAACACTGTAAAATTTATAGGTCACTAAACTTTTTATAAAAGTTCTATAATTATTACAGTGTTTTTAATGTGATTTTTTACGTTTTAAATATACACATGAGACTGTATAATTGAGAATAAGAAAAATAAAACAGCCGGATAAATTCAGGAGGTCTTTATACCATGAAATTTCTTAATGGATATTGGATGAGCAAGGAAGGATATTCTCTGCATTACCCGTCCAAGGCATACCGTATTGAGAACTGCGGAGACAGATTACGCATTTTTGCGCCATGTAACCAGATTAATCACAGAGGAGATACTTTAGGTGGCCCTGCACTGACTATTGAGTTGAGTTCCCCGGCACCTGACATAATTCACGTAGAAGTATACCATTATAAAGGAGTAAAAAAAGCTGGACCTTGTTTTGAACTTAATTCTCCTGGAAGCTCTCCAATAATCATTGAAGAAGATGATGCAGTGTGGTTTGAAAGTGGAAGTATTAAGGCTCGTGTTGATAAAAACAGCTTTATAATAGAATATTATCGCGGTGGTGAACGTCTTACCGGAAGTGGCTTTCGACACCTTGCATACATAAAGCATGAAAGCGGCCAAACCTATATGAGAGAACAGCTTGATCTGGATGTGGGAGAGTGTGTATATGGTTTGGGTGAAAGATTTACACCATTTGTTAAAAACGGACAGACAGTTGATATTTGGAATCAGGACGGAGGTACTTGTACCGAGCAATCTTACAAAAATATCCCATTCTACATAACAAACCGAGGATATAGCATTTTGGTAAATGATCCGGGTCTTGTCTCATTCGAAATCTGTAGTGAAGTAGTGTCACGTTCACAATTTTCCGTTGAAGGCGAATCCTTGGACTATTTTGTAATTGGAGGTTTAGACTGTAAGGAAGTAATTTCAAACTATACTGCGCTTACTGGACGTCCTTCTATGCCTCCACCGTGGTCATTCGGTCTATGGCTTTCCACTTCGTTTACAACTGACTACGATGAAGAAACCGTCACAAGCTTTATTAATGGAATGAGTCAGCGACGTATTCCATTATCCGTATTCCACTTTGATTGCTTTTGGATGAAAGAGTTCAACTGGTGTGATTTTATTTGGGACAAAGCCGTTTTTCCTGATCCCAAAAAGATGTTATTCAATCTAAAGGAAAAGGGTCTGCATATCTGTGTCTGGATTAATTCATATGTCTCACAGGAGTCTGCTCTGTTTAATGAAGGAATGGAAAAGGGCTATTTCATACACAAAAAGGACGGCAGTGTTTGGCAATGGGATATGTGGCAGCCGGGAATGGCTATAGTTGATTTTACAAATCCAGAGGCGTGTAAGTGGTTTTCTCAAAAGCTACTTAACCTTGTGGATATGGGGGTAGACTGTTTTAAAACTGATTTCGGAGAACGCATTCCGACAAGGGATGTTGTATATTACGACGGTTCAGACCCTAAGAAGATGCATAACTTTTACACTTACCTTTATAACAAGACAGTTTTTGATACTTTGAAATCATCGGGGAATGAGGCGGTAGTGTTTGCACGGTCGGCTACAACAGGTAGTCAGAAGTTCCCTGTTCACTGGGGAGGAGATTGTACTGCTGATTTTTCCTCAATGGCTGAAAGTTTACGAGGTGGTCTGTCATTAGGATTGTGCGGATTTGGTTTCTGGAGCCATGACATTGGAGGCTTCGAGCAAACTGCTACAGCTGATGTTTATAAAAGGTGGTTGGCCTTTGGTATGCTGTCATCTCATTCCCGTCTTCATGGAAGTACCAGTTATCGTGTTCCATGGCTATATGACGAAGAAGCAGTGGATGTACTGCGGTTCTTTGCAAATTTAAAATGCCGTTTAATGCCATATATATACAAAACTGCGGTTCAGGCTTCACAGCAGGGGCTGCCCTCAGTCCGTGGGATGTTTCTTGAATTTCAGGATGACCCTGCGTGTACTACTCTTGATCGTCAATATATGTTGGGGGATTCTCTGTTGGTAGCACCTGTATTTACGGCTTCAGGACTGGTGGACTATTATTTGCCTAAGGGAGAGTGGTATAACCTTCTGACAGGTGAAATTGTTACAGGTGGCAGTTATCGCAGGGAAAAGCACAATTACATGAGTCTGCCCTTGTATGTCCGTCCCGGCAGCCTTCTGGCTATGGGCTTCAGCGAAGAAGAAACGGTCTATGAATATGCACAGGATGTTAGCTTGCTGCTGACGCCTCTTTGCGATGGTGAATATGCAAATACTTCTGTATACCGGAAGGATGGAAAAGAAGCGCTTAATGTCACGGCATCTCGCAAAGGCAGTGAAATCACTGTAATAGCAGAGGGAGAAGGAAAGCCGTGGAGTATAAAATTGTGTGGTATAAAAGTAGATGGGTGTATAGGAGGAACCGTTGTAAGTAAACAGGACGGGGAAATATTTATACCAAATGCTTTTTGTGGCACATATACATTTGAAATTCTGTAGAAACTATGCTAAATAAATTACAATTTTGGAGTGAATATAATGCAATTAAACGAAATAAATGAAAAAGTAGAAGAACTAGTGTCCATGATGACTTTAGAGGAAAAGGCGGGCATGTGTCACGGAAATGGTTTGTTCCGCACAGGAGGAGTACCGAGACTGGGGATTCCTTCCCTTGTGTTTTCCGACGGTCCTATGGGTGTACGCAATGAGTTTGCTGATAATGGGTGGGAAACGGTAGGAGGCAATGCAGATTTTGTAACATATCTGCCTTCTTGCACGTCCCTTGCTGCAACCTTTAACAAAACTCTTTCCGAGAAGGTAGGAGAAGTACTGGGATGCGAAGCACGGGGCCGAGGTAAGGACGTTATCCTTGCACCGGGTGTGAATATTATCCGTACACCTTTATGCGGAAGGAATTATGAATACTTCAGTGAAGACCCGGTTCTGACAGCAGAACTTGCATCAGCCTATATAAAAGGTGTTCAGCGCTTTGATGTGGCAGCCTGCGTAAAGCATTTTGCTGCTAATAATCAGGAGATAGAACGTCTTGCTGTCAGTGCTGAGGTGGATGAACGTACACTTCGGGAGCTGTACTTTCCTGCATTTGAAGCAGCAGTAAAGTCAGGGGTTCTTACAGTAATGACTGCATATAACAGACTTAATGGTACATTTTGCAGTCACAGCCCTGAGTTGATTACGAAAATTCTCCGTAAGGAATGGGAGTTTGACGGTGTTGTAGTTTCTGATTGGGGGGCAGTACACGATACAGAAGCACCTGCAGAAGCCGGACTTGATATTGAAATGAACGTAACCACTGATTTTGATGACTACTTTTTTGCAAAACCACTTATAAATGCTGTTAAAAACGGAAACGTCTCTGAAAGTACACTTAATGAAAAGGTGCGACGAATACTAAAATTGATGTTCAGACTGAAAATGTTCTCAGAAGACCGAAAACGAGGAGGTTTCAATTTGCCTCAGCACCAACAGACAGTGCTTGAAGCAGCCAAGGAGAGCTTTGTTCTTTTAAAAAATGACAGAGGAGTGCTGCCTCTTAATGCAGACAAAATTAAAAAGGTTGCCGTTATTGGCAATAATGCAGATAAAAAACATTCTAGCGGGGGAGATAGTGCGGCAGTCAAGGCACTATATGAGGTTACACCGCTATCCGGCATAGTTATGAGATTGGCAGGGGGAGCAAAAGTATCGTTTTATCCGGGTTGCCTGGATGAGACCTTTTCTAAGCATGAATTTCACATACCTTCTAATGCTGATGAGAAAACCCGTGCTGAGATAGAGGAAAAGGCCAGAGCTGCCCAAGAGGAATATAGAAATGTTAAAATACGCCTTGAGAATGAGGCAATTCAGGCGGCACAGACTGCCGATGCGGTTATTTTCATTGGTGGTACAGGGCACGAACAGGAATCGGAAGGTCGTGACAGGCCGGATATGACTTTGCCGTACGAACAGGATAAACTTCTGGAAAGAGTTCTTGCAGCAAACCCAAACACAGTTGTAGTCATTATAAGTGGCTCTCCAGTTGATATGAGCCAATGGATAAACAATGCACCTACAGTTATGCAGGGGTTTTTTTCAGGCATGCACAGTGGAACGGCATTGGCGGAAGTTTTATTCGGGGATTATAATCCAAGCGGACATCTCCCTTTCACAATTCCTCTAAAAGAGGAGGATACAGGAGTTAAGGTACTGGGTGAATATCCGGGAGACCAAAAGGTTCATTACACAGAAGGCCTCTTTGTAGGATACCGTTATCACGATACGTACAATGTGCCTCCGCTTTTTCCATTTGGGCATGGTTTGTCCTATACGACGTTTTCATTGGCGAAGGCCGCATTAAGACAGATTCCCGGAATCTGTAAAGAGTATGAAATAAGTGTTGATATATCAAATACCGGGAATAGGTCAGGAGCACAGTCAGTTCAGTTATATGTGGAGCCACCCAAAAATGCCGGCTCTCCTATACGTATTCTGAAAGGTTTTGATAAGATTTACCTTAATCCCGGTGAAACCAAAACCATTACATTTAAACTTGATGAACGAACTTTCTCGGAATTCAGCACTAATACAGGATGGGTTCTTGTTTCGGGGGACTATACCATATATATTGGTACTTCATCCCGTGATCTTCCCATAGCTATGACTCTTACACTCTGATATGTATAGAAATAGGTTTGTATGTGGTTTACAATATTGTTATAATAAACCTATAATATAAGAAAATATCAGTTTCGGCGAGGGTGGAATAAATATCGTGTTCATCAAGCGTTTGAAAGAAGGTTGGAACAATATTCGGATACGCAAAAAAATGATCGGTATCTACATAATCTCCGTGCTGGTGCCGGTATTTTTCGTGAGCTTGTATATGACCTACAGCATGTCAAATCTTGTTTACTCACGAATGGTTAACGAAGCCAAAACAGATACCGTTCGGGTTCGGGATCGCGTCAACGAGCTGTTATATCTTATGACTAACATATCTGACAAAATCTATTTTGATAAACAGCTCAAAACACTTATTTCAACTAAGTACGGCAGTTTTTTAGAGTCTATTGATGCTTGCAAAAATTACCCATCACTTAAGGAATATACGCAGTACTATAGCCAAATAGAGGCTATTACCCTGTACGTAGATAATAGTACCATATGTGAGAATGGTTTTTTTGTTAAAACCACTGATACCATAAGAAAAGAGGCTTGGTACAAGGCTGCGGTTAGAAGCGGTGGCAATATGATATGGCAGTGCTTTTATAATAAGGATAACAACTCCTATTACCTTGCGTTGGTACGTCGTATTCGCATAGACGATAACGGGAATTATGCGGTTATGGTAATGAGAGTAAGCTACAGTTATCTGACCTCTGTTATTCAGAACGAAAGAACAACCATGCTTATGACCGTAGATAATGACCGTATTGTGCTGGCAGATGACCGTGAAAAGTTGGGTACAAAAATTGATATAAAGGGGTTGACTGCCTTTTCGGGTGACAGAGAGCAGATTCTAAAGGATGTAACCTATGAAAGCCGGAAAGTATTTATTGTCTGTGACTCCTTTCTTCCTCAGAAAACCCGCAGTACCATACAGATTATTAATATAACGCCAACCAGTGACATTACTCGTCAGGTGTTTGCTACATACATAACAGGAATTGCTATCGCACTCATAAGTCTCGTAATACCTGTACTGCTTATGGTGTTATTTACCGGAAGCTTTTCAGAACGTATCTTATTTATAAGAACTCAGATTCACAGGGCGGCCTCCGGGGATCTGGATATTCCACCAGATATCAGTGGCAGCGACGAGATTGCCGAACTGTACACAGACCTGATTAAAATGATTGGTGATATGAAAAAGCTTTTACAGGAAAATTATGAACACAAGCTTCAGCAGCAACAGCTTCTGACAAAACAGAATGAGGCACAGTTCAAGATGCTGGCAAGCCAGATTAATCCTCATTTTTTGTTTAATACTCTTGAAAGTATACGGATGAAGGCTTATGTCTGCGGACAACGTGAAATTGCTACTGTAATAAAGCTTTTGGGAAAATCCATGCGTAGTCTGTTAGAACTTGATGACAATCCTCAACCGTTGAAGAGTGAGCTGGATTTTGTGCGTAATTATTTGGAAATTCAGAAGTTCCGTTTTGCTGACCGGGTAGATTATACCATTGATGTTCAGGACGGCATTGATGAGAAAATTCTCAAGGTACTGCCTCTGTTGATACAGCCTATTGTTGAAAACGCTTTTGTACACGGACTGGAACAAAAAGAGGGAAGTGGAAAGATTGACATTATCGTTAACAGGCAGGATGAAAATGTACTGGTGACTGTAAAAGATAATGGCCTTGGGATGGAAATTGAAAAGCTGGAGGAGGTTCACCGTAAGATTAAAGAAGCAGGGGGAAAGACAGGTAAAAGCATTGGGCTTTCAAATGTTAATCAGCGTATAAAGCTTTATTACGGTGAATCCTATGGAATCAAGGTAGACAGTAGTCCCGGAACAGGAACAACTGTATGGATTTCTTTTCCGGAACAGCCTGTAAGAAACCAAAATATCTTAGGAAAGGAATGGTAAGCCAAATGCTCAAGGTTTTAATCATTGACGATGAGCCGGCGATGAGGGCTGGATTAAAGGCTATCATTGATTGGGACAGCCTTGGTTACGAGATAGCCGGCGAAGCAGCGGACGGTCATGAAGGCCTTCGAATGTTGCTTGAGCTTAACCCGGACCTATGTATTACCGATATCAAGATGCCGGGATTGTATGGAACTGAGATGCTTGAAAAGGCAAGAGAAGGGGGATTTGATGGCAAGGTTATTATTCTAACGGGTTATTCCGATTTTGAATATGCCCGCAGTGCCATTAAATCAGGTGTTTCCTCATTTCAGCTTAAACCTATAGAGGAAGATGACTTGCAGGAAGCCATTGTTAAGGTACGCAAAACCATTCAAGCCGAAAAAGACAAGCTTAAAAGTATTCAATCCAGCATGAAACTTATTTATGAAAAACAGCTTACAGACCTTATTTGCGGTAAGCTCAGTGCAGACTCAGCAACCCTTAATGAGCTTAAGCTATATGATAACGTTTACCGTGTTGCTGTCATAAAAGCAGCACAGTCTGATGTAGAAATTCCTACTTTTTTTGAGTATGAAAAAGAGATGCGGTGTATCTGTATCGACGATTTATGGGTAGTTCTGCTGCAAGGAGGGGGTATTACACGCTTCTTAGTGTATATTAGGGATATATTTCGTAAGATGCCTGACTTATTTGTTTCAATAGGAAGATTATGCAGTAGGGCTGATGAAGTACACCTTTCATATGCAGATGCAAAAAAGATACAACAACACAGTTTCTATTACCAGCAATCAGGGAACCTTGTGTTATGGGATGATGTATATGAGGATTTTTCAAACGGAGTTAACCTTGATTCTATTGACATAAAGGAGTATATTGAGGCTTTTTACGATTATATTGAAATAGGGCAGGAGGAATTGCTGCAAAAGAAAATGCAGAGCTTCGAGTCGGAATACCACAGACTCAATCTGCACCCTGACCGGTTTGCGGGAGTACTTTCCAATATTTTTATAAGAGTTCGGGATATGCTGTCTCAGAACTACCACAATCTAATAATTCCTGATGATGGACGAATAATTCATGAAATATATAGAAAACAGAGTTTACATGAAATTACAGATTATATATTAAGTGAATTTTTATGCTTTATGAAGCAGATAGGAAATAACTCACGGGACAATATAGTAAAGAGACTTTGTATGTATATAGAAGCCAATTATTCCAAAGACTTGAAGCTGGAATCCCTTGCTAAGATTTTTTGCTATAACAGCTCTTATCTTGGAAGAATTTTCAGAAGCGGAACAGGGGAGAGCTTTAATTCCTATCTTGATCATGTACGAATTCGCAAGGCAAAAGAGATGCTTGCGGAAGGGAAGTACAAGGTTTATGAAATTTCTAATATGGTAGGGTACAAAAATATAGACTATTTTTACAGGAAGTTTAAATATTATGTGGGTCGAAAACCAAGAGACTATTGGGGAGAAATGCCTAACCTGACTACATGCATTGAAAAGGAGCGTTAAGGATGGACAAATATAATCCTATTAGCAACAAGTTTTCTCATATCCTCCATGGTGGAGATTACAACCCGGAGCAGTGGTTGGAGACTCCAAAGATAATAGATGAAGATTTTCGTCTTATGAAGCTTGCCCACTGTAATGCTATGACAGTGGGAATTTTTTCGTGGATGGCATTGGAGCCGGAAGAGGGCAAGTATAATTTTAGTTGGTTGGACAAAATTATGGATAGACTCGCCCAAAACGGAATGGCTGCTATTCTGGCTACTCCCAGTGGTGCAAAACCAAACTGGATGTCTCAAAAATACCCTGAAATATTGCGTACCCAGGCCGACAGGCTAAAGGATTTACATGGGGGACGTCACAATCATTGTTTTACCTCTCCAATTTACCGTAAAAAGGTGAGCCAAATTAATCGCATGTTGGCAGAACGTTATGGAAAGCATCCAGCACTGATTTTATGGCATATCTCAAATGAATACAGCGGGGAATGTCATTGTCCTCTTTGTCAGGAAGCATTTCGCAGTTTTCTTCGAAAGAAGTATGACAATGACCTTGAAATGCTAAACCATGAGTGGTGGACGGGATTCTGGGCACACCGGTATACAGATTGGTCGCAAATTGAGTCCCCATCTCCACGGGGAGAACATGAGACTCATGGTCTTATTCTGGATTGGAAAAGGTTTGTCTCACACCAAACAATTAACTTTTTTAAAAATGAAATAAAATCCTTACGGAAATTAACACCGGACATTCCTGTTACTACAAATATGATGGGAACCTTTCCGGGAATTGAATACAGGGAGCTTGCAAAAGAGCTTGATGTGGTTTCCTGGGATAATTATCCCACATGGCATACTACAGAGCAGCCAGACTGGAAAATTGGTGTTCGAACCTCCTTTGTCCATGACCTTAACAGGTCTCTCAAACAGGGTAAACCATTTATGATGATGGAAAGTACACCAAGTACTGTTAACTGGCAGAAGGTAAACAAGCTGAAACAGCCGGGTATGCATATGCTATCGTCATTGCAGGCAGTGGCTCATGGAAGTGATACAGTTCAGTACTTCCAGTGGCGAAAATCACGGGGGAGTTTTGAAAAATTCCATGGTGCGGTGGTAGATCATGTAGGTCATGAGAACACCCGTGTTTTCAGGGATGTTTCACAGTTGGGGCAAACACTTGAAAAACTGGACGAAGTTGTGGGAACGACGGTTCATCCGCAGGTTGCAATAATATACGATTGGGAAAACCGTTGGGCCATAGAGGAAGCACAGGCTCTTGCCCGTGAAAGGATTCAGTATGAGGAAACCTGTATCTCACATTATACTGCCTTCTGGAAGCAAAGAGTGCCCGTAGACATTATAGGTGCCAGAGAAGATTTCTCACAGTACAAGCTTGTTATTGCACCTATGCTCTATATGACCCATCCCGGTGTAGGAGAACGTATAGAGGCTTTTGTCAGGGAGGGAGGAACCTTTGTTACCACCTACTGGAGCGGAATTGTAAATGAGAATGACCTTTGTCATTTAGGAGGATTTCCGGGGCCCCTGCGTGAAGTCACAGGTATTTGGAGCGAGGAAATAGATACTTTGCACTCCGATGAAAACAACAGTCTTTTACTGAGTGAAAACTCTCTGGGCCTTTCCAGCTCTTATGGAGTGAAGGATTTCTGTGATTTGATTCATGCAGAATCTGCACAGGTTCTGGCTGTGTATGGAGACGATTTTTATGCAGGTCGTCCGGCTCTTACGGTTAACAGTTTTGGAAATGGAGATGCCTACTACATTGCCGCACGCACAGGAGAAGATTTCCTTGATGATTTTTACAATGCCCTTGCCGATAAATTATCAATTTCACGTACAATGGACGTGGAGTTACCATGCGGCGTGACGGCCCAACAACGTACTGATGGACAAAACCGTTACATATTTATAATGAATTTCAATGCAAAAAATGAAGAGGTATGCCTTGCCGGGATTTACACAGATATGTTTACCGGGGAAGAGCGACAGGGAATTCTGGAACTTGCTCCCTTTGATGTAAAAGTGCTAAAACAGAAAGTTTTTTGATTTAACAAAGGTAACTCCCGTATAAAATTATATCAATGATTGCTTCCAAGATATTTGCAAGAGTTTCTAACGGCTCATCTTAGTATATTTTACCGTCGCTCACATTCATCATCCGTGATTCATTGTGTCGCTAAAACCTATATCGTATAGGTTTTCCGGTAAAATATCCATCTTCGCCTATAAACATCCGCAAATATCTTTAACCAAGCTTCCATTGATACAATTTATACTCTAAGTACAGGAGTTATTTAAGATAAAACTACTTTACATTCGGCAAGTTTTGCAAACTCTTTTCAGCAGATTCCGGAGAAAACTCTATATCATCAATGAGACCGTTAAAATAGTTTTCGTATGCTGCAAAGTCAAAGTATCCGTGTCCGCTGAGACAGAACAGAATAACCTTTTCCTCGCCGGATTCTTTTGCCAGAATAGCTTCATCTATGGCGGCCCTTATAGCATGTGCTGATTCGGGAGCAGGAACTATTCCTTCTTCCCGTGCAAAGGATACTGCCGCTTCAAAAACGGATTTCTGACCGTATGCTTTCGCTTCAATTATTCCGTCATGATACAACTGACTGACAATGGCGGAATCCCCGTGATATCTTAACCCGCCGGCATGTATACCGGATGGAATAAAGTCATGTCCTAAAGTATACATCTTTGTTATTGGAGCTGCTTTTGCGGTATCTCCGTAATCAAACGCAAATACACCCTTTGTCAAAGTGGGACAGGCTGATGGTTCAACGGCTACAGCCCTAAGGTTGCGACCATTTAGCTTATCCTGCAAAAATGGAAAAGTCAGGCCGGCAAAATTGCTTCCCCCTCCGCAACATGCAAAAATTACGTCTGGATATTCATCCAAATACTCCATTTGCTTTTTTGCTTCGATTCCGATTATGGTTTGGTGCAGACATACGTGGTTTAAAACGCTTCCCAGTGCATAGTTGGTATCAGCATGTGTCGCTGCATCCTCAACCGCTTCACTTATTGCGATTCCAAGACTGCCCGAACAATCGGGGTCTCTTTCTAAAATACTTCTTCCGCTGTTTGTAAGTGTGCTGGGACTTGCTACAACATTTGCACCAAAGGTTTTCATAAATGAACGTCTGTATGGTTTTTGCTGATAGCTGACATTTACCATATAAACTGAACATTCTAATCCGAACTGACTTGTTGCAAGGCTTAAGGCACTACCCCATTGACCGGCACCTGTTTCTGTTGCAAGTCTTTTTATGCCTGCCAGTTTATTATAATATACCTGTGGGATTGCCGTATTAAGCTTGTGGCTTCCCGTAGCATTTGTTCCTTCATATTTGTAATAAATTCTAGCAGGAGTATCCAACAGTTTTTCAAGAGCCTTTGCTCTGTAAAGAGGACTTGGCCTAAACTGACAGTACCTTTGACGAACCTCGTCAGGGATATCTATGTAACGTTCGGTGGACATTTCCTGTTTGATTACTTCATCCGGGAAAATAGCCTTCATATCATCAGGCTTGATAATATCTAGTGTTGCCGGATTATGATAGGGTGCAGGCTTATTTGGCATGTCTGCAACTATGTTGTACCATTGTTTTGGAATATCGTTTTCGGACAGAATTACCTTACTGATCTCATCTCTTCTCATCTTAACCTCCATATCCTCTATGATTAAAGGATTTCTTAACTAGTCTATATAATATTTTACTTGATTTGGAAAGTAAGTCAACAAAAATAATTTTGATACCGGAGGATTAAAAATCTTTCTGAAGAATATAAATTTATTATAGTAAACGGTAGGACAAGGGAGGCTTGCAATGTTCAGATATTTTTTTACTTACATAGACAATATACCCTCAAGGCTTCATAATTCTCTATTTTCGGTACAACATCTTCTTGCTGTGGGTATGGTAGCTTGCATGTGGTGTATTATGACTGTCCTGTTCAAGGATAAGAGTGAGGAAAAAAAGTGGAGGATGCTTATACTTGCCAGTTTGTTACTGCCCTTAACAGAAGGAGCACAGATACTTTGGTACAACGCTGTAGGGCAGTTTTCCTGGGGGTATACACTGCCCCTTCACTTGTGTAGCCTAATGTGCATTATACTTCCCGTAATGACTATTACCAGAAGTAAACTCTTGATGGAATATTCGTATGCTATGGGACTGGCACCGGCTTTATTAACACTTTTTACTCCTGATATTTATTACTATCCTTCCTTTTCATTTATATATATACAAAGCATGTTGGTTCACGGAATTATTTGCTTTATCCCGATATTCATGGTTTTTGGCATGGGCTTCAAACCGGACATACGAAGCCTTCCGAAAACAGTTGCAATGTTGGTAGCTTTTGCACTGATAGTTACTCCTGTTAATTTAGCTACAAACGGGAATTACTTTTTTTTAAGGTTTCCGGCACCGGGCTCACCCATGGAATTTTTTGCAAAGCACGTTGGAAGTCCTTGGTACTTGATTCCTACGTTTCTTCTAGGCTGCCTCCTTTGGATTATTTTATATATACCTTTTGTTTTTATAAAAAGACACCAAAAGTATTCCTATAAACAAACTAACAGGGATAAAGCCAAAATTTTATTTTAACCTGTCAAGAGGTTTCAGGGCAGGGCCTTCAATCACCGTCCCGTCATAGCTGTATCTGGAAGCGTGGCAAGGGCAATCCCAGGTTTTTTCGGCTGAATTCCAATGAACTTCACAACCAAGATGTTTACAGGTTGTATCTATTATGAAAACATTACCGTCATTGTCCATATAGGCTCCGGCCTTTTTGCCATGGTACTTTACTGCCTTGCCTTCACCCGGCTGTATTTTAAACTCTATAGGAGGCGATTCCAGTTTTCCTGAAACCAGATTGTCAACAACATCTGCATTTTCTTTAATAAAGTTCTTTGCTGAGCTGAAAGGAGTAAACCTTGAAGGGGTAAATATATTTTCAACTTCGCTTTTTCCGTTGGCAATAATATCACGTATTATCATAGCTGATACATGGCTGGTTGTCATACCCCATTTCTGGAATCCTGTGGCTACAAAGATATTCATTTTATTACTCGTGATATGTCCTATAAAAGGTACCTCGTTCATTACAGTATAATCCTGAGCTGACCAGCGATAAGGCACATCTGTAGCCTGAAAAACGGTTTCTGCAAAATCTATAAGCTTTGTATAATGTTCTTTCTCGTTTATGTCTTGTCCCGTTTTATGGTGTTCCCCACCTATAATAAGAAGTTGATTTCCGTCTTTATCGGGTTGGGTTCTTATAGACCTTGTTGGTTCTTCATAGGAGATATACATTCCATATGGAACGGTTACGGGCGACTTTACCGCAAGTGAATAGGAACGCTCAGCGTACATTCTTGCAGAATAGAATCCCCACCCATCATAAAAGGGGAAGTGACTGGCTATTATTACCTTGTCTGATTTAATACTGAAGCCGCTTCGGGTAGATGTTGTACATTCACGGTCTTCATGAATGTCAAGGGCTACCGTGTTCTCAAAAATGTGGCCACCGTTTTTTACAAATATATCTGCAAGTGACAGAAGATACTTACGGGGATGAAACTGTGCTTGATTATCAAAACATACTGCCCCTTGAACAGTAAAGGGAAGAGGTAGGGAGGCCTCAAATCTTGCAGGAAGACCTATAGATTTAGCTGCATTTACCTCTTCTTCAATAACGTTTATATATTGTTCTTCCTTTGTATAAACAAAGTTTGGTTGTCGGCTGAAATCACATTGTATATTGTTTTCTTTTATTATGTCTTCAATCATTGAAATGGCTTTTTCGTTAATTTCTCCGTATTTGCCAGCACCTTCTTCTCCCAACTGCTTTATTAGTTTTGCATATTTAACGCTGTGGAGTGAAGTTATCTTTGCTGTGGTATGTCCCGAAGTGGACTGAACAATCCTGTTGGCATCTATTATAACAACGTCCAGTCCTTCCTTCTGAAGTAAATATGCTGTTGCTATCCCGGTTATTCCGCCTCCTACAACCAGAATGTCGGTTTTAATATTTTCACTCAATTCCGGATAGTCAGTTTCGGGTGTTGACCCAATCCAATAAGATTCTACCGGCCTTGAAAATGCTTTTTCAATAAGATTCTGTGGCATATATTTTTTTCTCCTTGATTCAACAAAGTTTCATTTAATTTACATTGTTAGAATATCCAGATTTTTTAAAGAAATTCACATAAAGGGATTCTATTTTGTTTAATTTAGCCTTGGCAGGTCAATATTTTCATAAGGCTTGATTTTTTATAGAAAGGGGAATTTATGGCTTATTCAGACCTTCATGATTTTGTAGATAAGCTGGAAGAAAAAGCATTTATTAAAAGAATAAAGTCAGAAACCGATCCAGAGCTTGAAATTACGGAAATAACCGACAGAGTGGTTAAAAGCGGAGGCCCTGCTCTTCTTTTTGAAAAGGTGAAGGACTCAAAATTTCCACTGCTTATAAATACTTTTGGGAGCTATGAAAGGTTGAACCTTGCACTGGGGGTCAAAAATATTGAGGAGGTTGCTGATAAAATTGGAGATTTTATTGATGCAGCCAATTATGCGGGGTTTATTAAAACCGTAAAAGCTGTTCCGTCTTTATTGCAGCTAACATCTGTTTTTCCAATAAAGCTTCCTACAAAAGGAAAATGCCAGCAGATAATTGATTATAGTCCGGATTTAGGAAAGCTTCCAATACTAAAATGCTGGCCCGGGGATGGAGGCAGATTTATCACTTTGCCTGTTGTTATAACAAAAGACCCTGAAACTGGCATACAAAATATGGGTATGTACCGGATGCAGGTGTATGACCCTCAAACTACCGGAATGCACTGGCACCTTCACAAGGACGGCAGGAATATATACGACAAGTACCGTAATACCGGAGGAATAATGCCTGTATCTGTGGCAATAGGCTGTGACCCGGTAGTTATTTATTCTGCAACTGCTCCTCTCCCTCAATATATAGATGAAATATTATTTGCAGGGTTTCTAAGAAAAAAGCCCGTATCTCTGGTCAAGTCTATTACAAATGATATTTACGTTCCTGCAAATGCTGATTTTATTCTTGAAGGCTATGTGGACACAAGTGAGGGACTTCGTATGGAAGGCCCTTTTGGTGATCATACAGGGTATTATTCTCTTGCTGATATGTATCCGGTTTTTCATTTGACCTGTATGACCTACAGAGAGGATGCTATTTATCCTGCTACTGTTGTGGGCAAACCTCCAATGGAGGACTGTTATCTGGGTAAGGCAACAGAAAAGCTGTTTCTTCCTTTATTAAGGATTCAATTCCCGGAGATTATTGATATGAATTTTCCTCTGGAGGGTGTATTTCATAACTGCGTTATTGTTTCAATAAAAAAAAGGTATCCGGGACATGCTAAAAAGGTAATGAACTCAATTTGGGGTTCAGGGCAGATGATGTACACAAAAATGATTATAGTTGTGGATGAATCTGTAAATCCTCATGATTTATCAACAGTTGCATGGAAGGTTTTCAACAATATTGACGGCAGGCGAGATATTGTTTTCTCAGACGGCCCTCTTGATGCACTGGATCACGCCTCTGACCAAAGACATTACGGATGCAGGGTAGGTATTGACGCTACAATAAAACTTCCGGAGGAAGGCTATAGTCGTATATGGCCCGATGAAATAGCAATGTCTGAGGATATAAAGGCATTAGTCACAAAAAGATGGAAGGGATACGGTTTTTAAATAAAGGAGGAAATATGCTTGCTTCGAAGGTAATTAGAAAAATATCTGACTATGGAACTCTTGTAATGTTTTCTCACTCCATATTTTCTTTATCCTTTGCCGTTATTTCCATGCTGTTGGCCTCAAATGGGCTTCCGAGCTTATGGAAGGTATTGTGGATATTGCTTGCATTCATGGGAGCCAGAACAGGTGCCAATGCCATTAACAGGGCTATAGATGCAGAGATTGATAAGCTTAACCCAAGAACTTGTGTAAGACAGATTCCACAGGGACAGGTCAGCAAAGGGGAAGCTTACGGGCTGGCGGCAGTTTCTTTTACAATAATGCTTGTTTCTGCGGCCATGTTAAACCTGCTTTGCCTTATTCTTGCACCTATTGCACTTGTATTTATGACAGGCTACTCTTATACAAAACGGTTTACATGGCTATGTCATATTATTTTAGGAGTTACAACGGCTGCAGCACCGGTGGGAGCATGGATTGCCGTAACCGGGAGCTTATCTGTAACACCTTTAATAATGGGTGTTGCAAATACATTATGGGTAGCCGGCTTTGACGTAATATACGGTATACAGGACTATGAGTTTGATAAGGCTAACAATCTGCGTTCCATTCCTGTTAAATTCGGTATACGCAGGGCACTTCATATATCAAGTACCTTCCATCTCGTATCCTGTATCTTCCTGCTAGTTTTAGGGATAATCAGCAGACAGCTTGGAACAATATATTTTACTGGACTGTTGATAATAACAGTACTTTTCGCAATAGAACATTCACTTGTCGCCAATGTCAGAAAACCTGATGACACTCGAGCTGAGGTATACTCATTTACGTCATATTCACTTAATCAGATTATAAGTATTGTATTTTTAACAGCCTCATTGTTGGAAATACTAATTTAATTAATCATTTGAATACATTATAATTGCATCTTATGTAAAAGAATGGACTTGCCATAAATGTTAATGTAAACTAATTTTACTAACCTTTTTTAGAAAACTTTGTAAGATTGTTTTACAGATTAAGGATTAGAAAATACTAAAAGGAGATAAGAGTGATGAAAAAAGTTGTTTCGTACATGCTGTCATTTGTTTTAATTTTAAGCCTTTTTCTCAATGTTGCACCTTGTGTAGATGCTGCTCAAACGGAACTCAAAGCATTGCCGGAGGTAGGGCAGGTAGTATCCGGCTTCAAGGTTCAGGAAATTGGTAATATGGAAATAATAGACAGTAAAACTGTTTTATTTGAGCATGAAAAGACAGGTGCAAAGCTCATTTTTATACAAAATAAAGATACCAACAGGGCATTTGATATTTCATTCAAAACACCTGCCTTTAATGATACGGGAGTAAATCATGTACTTGAGCATATAACCGTATCCGGCTCACAGAAGTACCCTATGAAGAACGTTTTATTTACAATTTTAAACCAGACATATTCTACTTTTATAAATGCATTTACCGCTCAAAACTTTACTACATATCCTGTCTCATCACTGAGTGAGGATCAGCTCTTAAAGTTGACAGAGGTT
Source organism: Bacillota bacterium (assembly GCA_023412275.1). Taxonomy (GTDB): domain Bacteria; phylum Bacillota; class Clostridia; order Acetivibrionales; family DSM-1351; genus Ruminiclostridium. The sequence goes on along the minus strand of JAEYNY010000021.1, from coordinate 39,144 downwards.
TATCTGGATTGTGTATATCATCCTTCAGTATATAACGACAAGAATATTTTCAAAAGGGAAGCCTGGAGATATGAAATGGCGGACAGCAAGGCGGACCTGAATATAAGCGGTACAGTATATAATGAAATGAAGGGCGCTTTGGGTAATATCTCTACTGCTGCCTCATATAACGGCTTAAAAACACTTTTCCCTAACAGTACCCAATCTACGGTATCAGGAGGAGACCCTGATAAGGTAAAGGATTTAGCATATGAGGATGTAATTAAAACCCATAACACTTACTATCATCCCTCCAATTCACTGATGGTTCTCTACGGAAATGTGGATTATCAAAAGTTCCTTAAAATGATTGATGATAGTTACCTTTCAAAGTATGACAAAAAGGATATTAACATTGAAAAGTTAAAACTGGAGCCTCTTAATAAAACAATTGAAAAAACATTTAAATACCCGGTGGCTGCCGGTACCGATACTAAAAATGCATCACAGATTGATTATTGTTTTCCTCTTGCAAATATGTCTGATGAAGATTTACTGGGAATAGCCGTGTTAGGTGAGCTCCTTGGAAGCGAATCATCGCCATTAAAGCAGGAATTCAGGAATAAAAAACTCGGAGGAGATATTGTAATAAATTACAATACCGGATTATCAATACCCGTTTTGAGTTTTTCAGCGCAAAATACTGATGAAAGTAAAAAAGCGGATATTAAAGCGCTTGTGGATAAATACCTGAATACTATTGTAAAGACGGGCTTTAAGTCGGCAGATGTTGATGCAGTACTTGCAGGAGAATTAAGAGGAGTATCAAATATCACCGAAACTCCCAATCTGGGTGTAAATTTATCTACACAGGTGGGCAGCTTCTGGGCCAATTTCGACAGCATTGATTTTTATAATAATATGCTCAAGAACATAAAGTCCATTTCTACTAAGTCCGGCAAAAGATATTTTGAAGGTCTTACAGAAAAATTCCTTGTAAAAAATAAAAACACCGCTCTGGTTACTACTGTTCCTGAGGCAGGACTTTCAGAAAAGCAGGCAGCAGAACAGAAAAAGTATTTGTCTGATTTAAAGGCATCTATGAGCCAACAGCAAATAGATACAATTGTTGATGAAACAAAAACTTATAACGAGTGGAACAGCAGAGAAGATAATAAAGACATAGTTAAAAGTATCCAAGCTGTGAAGATTTCAGATTTACCTGAGGAAGTTAAAAATTATAATATTAAAGAAACTAAATCAGACGGAGTTAGATTGATATCTGCTGAAGCAAATGTTGGAGAGACGGAATCCACCAGTCTTTATTTGGATACTTCATCTGTTCCTGCGGATAAGCTACATTATTTAAAGCTCTATACTGAATTATTAGGAAATCTTGATACCAAAAACAGCAAAAAAGCTGAGTTGGGCAATCTTAAGACAAGATATATTAACGGAGTATCATTCAATTTATCCGTGTTACTTGACAAAACATATAAAAATTACTCGCCTGTTTTAAATGTTTCCTGGTCAGGTATAATAGGTGATTATGACAAGCAGCTTGAGGTTGTCAAAGATATCATTTTAAATACACAGATTAACAAAAGTACTGATGTTTTGAATATAGTCAAGTCCAGGATATCAGAAATGAAAACTCAATATACAAGTAACCCTTTAAGTATACAGGCAATGAGAAGTAGATCATATTTCAGTGAAGCATATAACTATCTCAATTATGCTTCTACTATTGATTATTACAACTTTCTTACAAATCTGGAAAAGGAACTTTCAAAAAATCCTAAAGGGGTTTTAAATGAGCTTAATAATGTTAAAGCCTTGGTAACAAACAAAAAGAATTTGATAGTAACTTTTGCCGGTAATAAAAACAGCATCAGCAAGTTTGAAACTTCAATAAAGAAGTTTACTATGGGAATGCCATCAAAGGATATCGCAAAACAGGATTATTCAAAACTTCCTAAGCCTGCACAAAAAGAGGGTATATCTGTAGACGGTTCTGTACAATATAATATGATTTATTCAACCTATGAAAAAATGGGAACTGCATTCAATGGAAAATATATTCCAATAGGTTCAGTAATAAACGAAAACTACATTACTCCAAAGATAAGATTCGGTTATGGTGCCTATGACAACATAGTTGAATTTGGTGATGAAGGCTTTATGCTTGCATCATACCGTGACCCTAATATCAAGGAAACCTTCGAGGTATATAAAGGTTTGCCGGAATTTATTAAGAATATTAATCTTACACAGGAACAACTGGATAGTTACATTTTAAAGTCTTTCAGCAATTACACTGTTTCTTCCGGAGAAATATCAGGTGCAAATACTGCACTTGGCTACTATCTGATGGGTATTAAGTCAGAGGATATTTTACAGATATTAAAAGAAATTAAATCTGTTACCGTTAACGATGTCAAGGATACAGCTTCTATGGTTGAAAACATGCTCAAAAACGGAACATATTCTACAGCAGGAAGTAAGGAAAAACTTAGTGAAAACAAAGAGCTTTATGATAATATAATAGCTTTGGAGCAGGGACAGGGCACAAAAACTAATACTATTACAAGAGGACAATTCTTTGAACTGGTTCTTGCAGGTGCTCCAAAGCCTCTTGAAATCGCTAAGCAACAGGGACTGATAACCCCGGATAAAAAAGGAAACTACTTTGAAAACAGAAAGCTGACAAGAGAAGAACTTGCGGTGTTTATATGCAAAATAGCTACTTTAAGCGGTGTACAGCTTCCGGATGCAAAGCCTGAAATAGCTGATATTAATGCTGCTGCATCATGGTCAAGAAAAGCAGTTAATGCTTTGGTTGGTTTTGATGTTATAAAACTGGATGACAAGGGCAATTTTAATCCGAAAGGTGAAGTAACGTCTGAGTTTGTTACTACTGTTTTAAATAACCTTAATCAGAAGTTAGCAGGAAAATAGTCTATTTATAGGCAGTAGCACGAAACCCCATGTTACTACAGCGACAATGGCTGTAGTAACATGGGGTTTTATTATTCATAAAAGCGACAAATATGTAATATAGTGCTTTTATGGAGGTTATAACATATGCGGAATAAATTAATTTTAAAAATTCTTTGTGGAGCATTGGTCTTTTTATCTCTTATTACTGTCTGTGGATGTAACAATGAAAAAGACCAAGAAGGCGGGGAGCACTTGAAAATAGGCCTTACGCCGGCAGTTGATGCCATACCCTACATAATCGCCCGAGACAAGGGTATTTTTAAGAAATATGGGTTAAGCATAGATATGGAGGTTTTCAAAAGTGCGGGAGAAAGGGATGCGGCATTTCAAAGCTCGGACATTGACGGTGTTTTATGCGACATGGTAGCTGTCTGCCTATACCAAAATGCAGGATTTAAAGTGAAAATAACCGGAGTTACGGACGGGGACTTTATACTTTTGGCAAGCAAGCAATCCGGTATAAAAAATATAAAAGAAGTAAGAGGACAAAGGGTTGCAATATCTGAAAATACCATAATTGAGTACACACTGGATAAAATTCTGAATAAAAACGGTATCGGTATTAATGAAGTTGAAAAAGTGGCAGTGCCTTCCATCCCCGTTCGTCTTGAAATGCTTCAACACAACAAGGTTCAGCTTGCGTTGCTTCCTGAGCCCTTTTCTTCAATGGCAATTAAACAAGGTGCCGTTGTACTGGATTCTGCATATAAAAACAGTATTTACAGCAATGTAATTGCCTTTAAAGAAACAACAATTAAAGAAAAAGCATCAGTAATTAAAAAATTGAATGAAGCCTATAATGAATCTGTCAAATATATAAAAGATAATTCAATAGAAGAGTATGAGGACGAAGTAATAAAATTTATCGGATACCCACAGGATATGAAGGGAAGTATTGTCCTGCCGGATTACAGAATAGCCGGACTTCCGGCGCAAAGCGAATTGAAATCTACTATAGAATGGGCAGAGAGGGGACACTTACTGAATAAAAAGCTTACAGAAAATGATTTGAAGGAAAAGATTAAATAAATTTCATAAAAGCTATTGTAAACTGGAAACGTATGTGGTAATATATGGTTATAAAATTTCATTTAATAGAGGCAACGATGCCAATTCTGTAAATAAACAGAATTGGCATTTTTTATATCCATAAATAATCAACACTTGGCAATGACGCCGGTTTCCGTGAGGAAATCCGGTGTTTTTTATTTATATCAATAGATTAAGGAGATGAGTTTTATGAAAAAAATCGAAATGATTATCAGACCCGAAAAGCTGGAAGATGTGAAGGAAATATTAAATGAATCACAAATATTCGGTATGACGGTGTTAATGGTTTCAGGCTGCGGACATCAGAAGGGAAGAAAAGAAATATACAGAGGTGCCGAGGTTACAATAAATCTTCTTCCTAAAGTAATGGTTCAAACTGTTGTTCACGATGATGCAGTCCAGGAAATAATACAAAAGGTTACACAGAGAGTTAAAACAGGTAACGTAGGCGATGGAAAGATTTTTGTGTATAACGTTGAAGAAGCAGTAAAAATAAGAACAAGTGAGAGTGGTGAAGATGCTATCTAAAAAAGCTTCAATCATTATACTGACCGTATTGTCGGGGAGTATATGTGTCTCAGGTATATTTTTTATTTTTTACAGCTGGATAAATGACATAACCTTCAAGGTTATAAACACAAAGGTACCCGGAATATTATTCGGCCTGGCTGTTGCATATCTGGGTCTCAGATACCTGCTTTCGGTTTTAAAACTAAAAAAAGAGCTATATAAGGAATCTTCAGTATTTTCATGGAGTAATTTCAGGAAACAAAAGACCGCGAGATAAGCAAACTGTTTATATATTAAATTTCAGAATGAAATGGGGGATTACGATGAAAAAAGTTGCAAAAATATTAAGTCTTATTTCAGTAGTTGCTATACTGACACTATTTATTTCAACTGTTGTTATGGCAGCAGGGGACCCTACAGGTGCTTCATATACGTCTGTAACAGGAAAGGAAACCCTTTCAGATGTTGCCAACGCCGCAAGCAGAGCTCAATACAGTGCTAATTTTGTTTGGATTATGATTACCGGGTTTATGGTCTTTTTCTTCCAATGCGGATTTGCAATGGTTGAAACAGGTTTTTGCCGTGGTAAAAATGCCGCTCATACAATAACAATGAACCTGATGGTGTTTCTTGTTGGTGCCATAGGGTATTTCCTTGTAGGCTTCGCATTACAATTCGGAGGCTCGGGAGGAGCAGCAGGCCTGGGGACAGGCGGATCAGTTTTAAATGGTATGCTTTCAATCCCCGGGTTTGGAGGAATTCTTGGGTACAAGGGATTCTTTCTGCAAAGCGGAGGAACCTATGATGCAGGAATATACGCTTTATTCTTCTTCCAGATGGTGTTTATGGACACAACTTGCACTATTCCAACAGGAGCAGTTGCAGAAAGAGTAAAATATTCAGCAGTAGTAATAGCTTCCTTCTTCATTTCAATGATTTATTATCCCTTGTTTGGAAACTGGGTGTGGGGCGGAGGATGGATGGCTGCCCTTGGCAAAAATTTTGGCTTAGGTCATGGGGTTGTTGATTTTGCAGGATCTGCAGTAGTCCACTCTATGGGTGGTATGATGGCTATTGCGGCAGCTATAGTTATAGGGCCTAGAATAGGAAAGTTCAAAAAAGACGGTACCCCAAGAGCGTTTCCGGGCCATCATATACCTATGGCAGTAGTAGGGACGATTATTCTGTTCTTTTGCTGGTTTTCCTTTAATGCCGGTTCGACACTTAATGCCGGAGATTTCAGACTGGCGGTTGTTGCTACAAACACTATGATAGCAGGAGCTATAGGGGGATTGGTTGCAATGTTCTATATGTGGGGTAAATACGGAAAACCTGACCCTTCCATGACTTGTAACGGAGCCCTTGCAGGTCTGGTTGCAATTACTGCACCCTGTGCATTTGTCAATGCCATATCGTCCTTTATTATAGGTGCATTGGCCGGAATACTGGTTTGCATTTCCGTTGCTTTTGTAGAAAACAAGCTTAAACTTGATGACCCGGTGGGAGCCATATCAGTTCATGCTGTAAACGGTGTATTTGGAGTTCTATGTGTGGGATTATTTTCAGACGGAAGTTACGGTGACGGCATTAATGGTGTAGCAGGGGGAGTAAAAGGCTTGTTCTATGGAGACGCTTCACAGTTAGTAGCACAGCTCATAGCAGTGGGAGTCCTTATAGTTTGGGGCTTTGGAGGCTCATATGTATTCTGGAAGCTCCTTGACAAGGTCTGGGGTATACGGGTTAGCCCGGAGGTTGAGATTGAGGGTTGTGATCTTGAGGAAATGGGTGCCTACGGATATCCCGACTTCCAGATTGTTAAGTCAGAAATAGATTTTCAGAAAGCAGACGACCTGTATTTAAGTAAATTAAAGGTCAAAGATACAAGTTTAAATGTCTGAATAACTGAGTAAAAGAGTTGTGCAAAATTAATTGGGTTATCTTTTTTAACCTGTACTTAGAGTATAAATTGTATCAATGGAAGCTTGGTTAAAGATATTTGCAGATGTTTACCGGCGAACACGGATATTTTACCGGGAAACCTATACGATGTAGGTTTTAGCACACAATGAACCATGGATGGTGAATGTGTGCGACGGTAAAATATCCTAAGATGAGCCGCTTGAAACTCTTGCAAATATCTTGGAAGCAATCATTGATATAATTTTATACGGGAGTAACAGTGTAAACCCAAAATACTTTCTGTTTTGCATCAGCCCTTTTACGTTTTGGAAAGCAAATTGCACACTAGTGTGCAGATACCACCTTTAAACCTACTATTCCAACTACTATAAAACCGATACAAATCAGCCTGATTATATCAATAGGCTCTTTAAATAATATTATTCCTAAAACTACAGTACCAACCGTACCAATTCCGGTCCAAATTGCATATGCCGTACCAAGGGGAAGATTCTTTAGTGCCAATGACAAAAAAAAGAAACTTGCTATCATCCCCACTATGGTAAATATACTTGGTATAGGTTTTGTAAATCCATGAGAATATTTTAACCCAACCGCCCAGCCCGTTTCCAGCAGCCCCGCAATTATCAGCATTATCCATTTCATATGCTACACTCCTTTTAAAATAGAAAATAAAAAAGCCTTAGGTGATATTAATATAAAATATCTCCCAGGCTTTTATCCTTCCGTGAACACAGTAAACTGTGTGTTTTATCTTGGACCAGACCAGCTATTCGTTTTAACTGCGGAACCCTATAAAACTATATGCTATTTTGTTTACATAGATAATATCAAAAGGTGTCAGGCTAGTCAACAAGATGACAAAAATCAAGCCGCTGAATCGCTCAATCCGTGCTTTGAGCTGAATACAATCTTTAATAATGCAGGGGTTATAACTGTTGTAAGTATAACTACAATCAGCGTTGGAATGTAAATCTCCTCGGAGATAATCTTGTTTTGCATTCCGATGTTTGCAGTAATTATGGCAACCTCGCCTCTTGAAATCATACCTACTCCGATCTGAATACATTCATGTTTGCTCATTTTGAACAACTTTGCTGCTCCTCCGCACCCGAAGAGCTTGCCTACAACTGCTATAACAAACATAACGAGAGTGATAAGAATAACCTCGGAGTTCAATCCCTTGATATCCGCGGCAATACCCACGCTTGCAAAGAATATCAGTGACAAAAATCCCGATGATATGGCTTTGACATTTTTCTCAATGTAATCTCTGTGTATGAACTGTGAAAGTGTCAAACCGCAGATATATGCGCCTGTTATTGCAGCAATACCAAGTAGTTCTGAAATAAATGCAAGAATAAGTGCCATTGCTATGGCATAGGTTAAAAGGTCTCGCTTGTGACTGCTATCAGCCTTGATTTTATTAATAAACTTAGGTACTATTACGATCATAATTACTGAAATTACACAGAATACAATTATTTTGACAAAAGTCATAACAAGGCTCATTACGGCGTCTGACCCGGATGCACCGCTTCCCACTGTTTTGGAAACGGCAAGAACGATTGATATGAGAATCAAGCCCAGAACATCGTCAATAACAGCGGCTCCCAGAATGTTTACACCGGCTTTTGTATTGAGCTTGCCAAGCTCGTTAAGTGTTTCAACCGAAATACTGACGCTTGTTGCTGTAAGAATTACACCAACAAACAGGTTTTCCCAGAAGTTTGTAAAAAACAGATATGCAGCAGCGGTTCCCAGAATTAAAGGTACGATTACTCCTCCCAGAGCGATAACAAAAGATGTTTTTCCTGCTTTTTTCAATTCATCCACGTTAGTTTCGAGACCGGCAAGAAACATAAGCATTATTACGCCCAATTCAGATAGCAACTTTACGTGTTCAGTATAATCAACAAGCTTAAGGACCGCAGGGCCGAGAATAACACCTGCAATTAATGCACCCAATACCTCAGGCATTTTGAATTTCCTGCTTACAAGCCCTCCTATTTTTGTAAAAACCAGAATAAGGGCAATATCAATAAGAACCTTTTCCAAGTTTACACCTTCTTTACTATTATTAATCTTTGAATATTCCTTCAACATTATGTAGTGTGAATTTTCCATTTACATAAATAAAAAGGAAAGTCACTAACGGACTTCCCTCATTGGAAGACAGAAAACAATTATCAAACAGAAATCTCACAATATTATTATACCATGTTAATCCATAAACCTACAAGTCCTTCTGATTGATAGCATCCTTTTTTGTAATACTCATGCATATATTAGAAATATGATCCATATTATCAGGCTTATACTGAGGAGAGAATGTATGCTTGAAATGACAGATGTTAGTATTTACTATGAAACAAAGGGAGAAAAACATTCCGTCGCAGGGCCTATAACTTTACAGGTGGCCAATAGTGAAACTTGTGCCATAATTGGCCCATCCGGCTGTGGAAAGACAAGTTTACTCCGGATTCTGGCAGGAGTCCAAAACAACTTTGAAGGTAGGGTAAGGTTAGAAGGAGAGGATTTGAAGCCAACTTTACACAGAATTGCATATATTCCTCAGAATAGCGGATTTCTGAGATGGAAAACCATTCGTAATAACTGCCTATTGCCTGTAAAAATTAGAAAGCTGCCTTTTGATAGGGAAGTTTATTCAAGACTGAGAGAAATAGCCCAAAGGATGGAAATAGAGGATATAATGGACCGGTATCCTTCACAAGTAAGCGGGGGACAGCTTCAAAGGGCTGCAGTAGCTAGAAGTCTTATGATAAAGCCGGATTTGTTGTTAATGGATGAACCTTTTTCTGCGTTAGATGCTCTGACTCGTGAATATACGCAGAATATGTTACGTTGTATTCTAAAGGACTTCAAGGCTACTGCAGTACTTGTTACGCATAGTATAGAAGAGGCTGTCTTTTTGGCTGACAGGGTAATTGTACTTTCAGCCTCTCCGGGAAAGATTATTGCTGATATTACAACTTTAAGCAGTGAATATGAAGACAGGTCGGCAGTCCGTTATACAAAGCTTACAGCAATAGTAAGGCAGCTGATAAAAGAAGAATGGGAGGGGTATGGTGAAGAAGAAAATAACAGTGTATGCTGAGGGGATGTTATGTATAAATATCATATGGTATGCAATACACTTATTATTTCACACAAGGATAATTCCCGACCCTATAAGAGTATACCGGAGTTTTTATTTATTTTTTCAAGAGGCCATGCTCTTGCACATAAGCATAAGTCTTTTTCGAATATTTGCCGGGGTAACAATAGCACTTTTACTAGGGTCGTTAATAGGGTATAAAATGGCTGTATCGGAAACATGGAATAAAATTCTTAACCCGTTGGTATTTTTCACATATCCTGTCCCTAAAACAGCACTCCTCCCTATAATCATGACTATATTCGGTTTGGGTGGAGCTTCCAAAATTATTCTTATAACAATGATAATTATTTTTCAAATAATAATAACTGTTAGAGATTCAGTTGCAGGTATAGATAAAGAGTATATCTACAATATAAGAAGCATGGGGGCATCCCAAGTTCAGATTCTGTATCACGTTGTTATACCTGATATCATACCGGGCATATTAACCAGCTTGCGGGTAACCATAGGTTCTGCACTATCCATTCTATTTTTCTGCGAGGCTTATGGTACTTCATGGGGGATGGGGTATTATATTCTTGATGCCTGGACCAGAATAGATTATATCAGCATGTACAAGGGAATTTTAGTACTATCGTCAGTGGGCATAGCATTGTTTTTTTTGATTGATATTTTAGAACAAAATATAGTCAAATGGCGATAAACTTCTTTCCACAACCTTTACTTATAGGATATAATAATTTATGTTAACTTTTTGTTTGGACAAGTTGTATTTCATAAAAACAGAGGTGTACATAACCGTGAATTTATTATCAAAGTTCAGGGAAGTTTATTTTAATAAAGAAAGCCTTTCCGAAGAAGACATGAGGGTTTCAAGGAATATATCTATTTTTGAGGGCTGTACCGCCAGAAGTATTCTTACCCTTACAAGCGGAGCTTTTTTGGTTGGATTTGCTAAATACTTAGGTGCAAGCAATGAGCAGTCGGGAATTATTGCTTCAATTCCGGTATTGGCAGGAATAGTAACGGTGTTTTCACCGATAGTTCTTGAAAAGCTGGAAAGCAGAAAATTGCTGACCTGTATGCTCTGCTTTATCGGAAGATTAATGATGGGGCTTATGATACTTATACCTTTTATAAGTCCATACAAAACAGTTAGGGTTCAATTATTAATATGGGTATTCTTCATTGCTAATTTAATTATGGCTTTTACAATTCCATACGCACAGACGTGGCTGCTGAATATAACCCCAGAAAGTATACGAGGGGCCTATTATGGAAAAAGGGAATCAATAGTTTTAGGTACAGTTACGGTTGTTACCCTTCTTATGGGACAGGTTCTCGATAAATTTGAGCAGATAGGGCACCAATTTACAGGATTTATTGTATTGTACTCATTTGTTATTGTTACTGCTTTTGTAAACATTGTATTGTTTTCAAAAATTAAAGAGCCTGTTAATCCTGTTTTAAAATCGGGTGTTACAATTAAAAATATATTTACATTGCCAACTAAAAATAAGAATTTCATGAAAATAACTTTCATAACTGTATTATGGAATTTGGGTTATCAGATTGCTTTCCCATTTACCTCGGTTTATATGATATCAACACTTAATTTAAGATATGGCCTTATCACGGCAATGGCCGTTCTGGCTTCAATTGCAAGTGTTATATCCGTCAGGTTCTGGGGAAGAATTGCAGATAAAAAATCATGGATTTATATTATGAAGCTTATGATTGTTCTACAAATTCTAAGCTTTTTAACTTGGTTTTTCATAAATGCGGACACCGTATATATTCTGATGCCTATAGCTCATATACTTGGTGGTGCCGCAATTTCAGGAGTAAACATATCTGTGAACAATTTGCAGTACAGCTACTCTCCTACAGATAATAAGACGGTGTACATGGGCTTTTCATCAGCAGTTAACGGCATTTTTGGGTTTGTAGGCACTTTATTAGGTTCATTTTTTATCAAGATTACAGAAACCAGTGGGGTATCCCCAGCAGGTTTTTCAATTGGCAACATGCAGATGCTTTTTTTTACAGCAGTGCTTGTTTTGACAGTGAGTATTTTTAGTATTTCGAAATTCAGACTTAACAATTCCTTATAAGTATCTTGAACTATTAAGCCATGAAAGGAAGAATTATATTGAATAAAAATGATATTTATATACAAAAGGCTCAAAAAGAAGAATATGATGACCTACGAAAAATTTTTTTACACTCACGAAGAGAAAACTTCAATTGGGTGGAATATGATAGCCTAAAATTAGACGATTTTGATAGCAGTACAGAAGGAGAACTAATATTAACAGCAAAAATAGGCAATGAGATTGTAGGGTTTATCTCAATTTGGGAAGAAGATAAATTTATTCACAATTTATTTGTTTCGTCAAAATTTAAAAGGTTTGGAGTAGGAAAGGCATTGATAAATGAAGCTGTAGAAATAATCGGATTGCCGTTAACATTGAAATGCGTGAGAGCAAATGGAAATGCTTTGAATTTCTACTTATCTCAAGGATGGACAATCGAGGAGGAAGTTACAGAAAAAGAACCTTATTATTTAATGAAATATGAGGGTAAAAACACAATTTTTGAAATATAAATTAAGGGGCTGCCGCAAAACAGAGAACTATCTTTTTAACCAGTACGATAGTATAAATTGTATCAATGGAAGCTTGGTTAAAGATATTTGCAGTAGTTTATCGGCGAACACAGATATTTTACCGGAAAACCTATACGAGGTAGGTTTTAGCGACACAATGAATCATGGACGATGAATGTGAGCGACGGTAAAATATCCTATGATGAGCCGCTATAAACTACTGCAAATATCTTGGAAGCAATCATTGATATAATTTTATACGGGAGTACCGGTGTTAAATAGAAAAACTTTCTGTTTTGACAACAACTCCTTCTTTATCAGAATCTTTCATTTTAAACTATAGTTACTTTATATTCCTTAAACCAGTAATCCAACTGTATCAACCATGCAATAAGCTGCGGTCTTCCCATAAGCTGTCCATACCATGTTACATTGCTGCCGGAACGGAGAAGTGGCAGAGTATCCGGGTGCAGTATATCCTTGAGTATGGAATCCGGGGAAGCCATAACTTCTTCAAACATTTCTGAGACTATTGCTTCATACTCAGGGTTGTGAGTTTTGGGGTATGGACTCTTTTTCCTGTACAAAATCTTATCAGGAAGGTAATCGCTCATGGCTTCTCTCAAGAGTGACTTCTCAACTTTATTTTTAAATTTTATCTTCCACGGTACATTGTAAACATATTCCAGAATACGGTGGTCTGCAAAAGGAACCCTGACTTCAAGGCCACTTGCCATTGACATACGGTCCTTTCTTTCACACAGAGATATAAAAGTAAATTAATTTTCAGTTTACTATTGACTAATTGTCCTAAACACTATATATTATTAAAATAATTAGGTTACCAACCTAACTAATTTTAGGTTGTATCTTAAAATACATTTTCAATGGAATGAAAGGTAAATTTATGCAACAACTAACTCACAAGAGAAAAACCACAGTTATGATAGCACTAATGGCTACCATGTTTTTCGCAGCAATTAATCAGACAATAATTAGTGCGGCATTGCCAAAAATTATTGCTCAATTAGGTGGAATGGATTATTATTCATGGGTAATTACAGGTTACATGCTTACCTCAACAATTTCTACCGTAATTTTTGGAAAGTTATCCGATATCTATGGAAGAAAGATATTTTTACTTTCCGGAATTATTGTTTTTCTAGCCGGTTCCTTTTTAACAGGTTTATCTACTAATATTTTTCAAATGATAATATTCCGTGGAATTCAAGGAATTGGTGGAGGCATTTTAATGTCTATTTCTCTTACGGCTATAGGTGATTTATATCCCCCACAAGAAAGAGCTAAATGGACAGGTATTATGATGTCAATCTTTGGTATATCCAGTATCCTTGGACCGGTCCTTGGTGGCGTAATGGTTGACTATGTTGCGTGGAAGTGGCTGTTCTGGCTCTTCTTGCCTGTAGGTGTCGTTGCCTTGGTTATGATTTGGAGCCTGTTTCCTAAAGTATCGGGTAATTCCTCAGAATCAATTGATTATTTGGGATCAATTTTCTTGGCACTTTCAATTACATGTTTACTTTTGGGCTTCTCATGGGCTGGTACAAAATATGCATGGACTTCACCTCAAATTTTAGGTCTGTTTGGTGCTACTATAGTGGGAATTTTAGTTCTTATTCTTATTGAACGTAAGGCTAAGAGCCCTGTTATGCCTCTTTCTATGTTTAAAAATCAGGGTGTTACCATTTCTTTCGCAGCAAGTTTTGTTATGAGTGGTGGAATGATGGGTGCGATGTCATATATTCCTTTCTTTATTCAAGGTGTAAAAGGACTATCAGCAACAACATCCGGTTTATTAAATATTCCAATGTCTATTATGATGATGATATTTAGTACATTAGTAGGACGGTGGATGTCAAAATCCAGTAATTACAGACTGTTTGCCGCACTTGGTTTAGGTATTATGTGTGGAAGTATGGTTATAATGGCAAATATGAATAATATTGCAGGGGCTGTTATTAGCTTAATTATTTTTGGTGTAGGACTTGGATTTGGTATGACAGTATTCACTACATCAGCACAGAATTCGGCTCCATCTTCACAGTTGGGCGTAGTTACAGCTTCTTGTACTCTTTTCCGTAACCTGGGAGGGACTATTTTCATTGCTATATTTGGCTCTATTATGAATACATCAATGACAAGAAATATGAAAACAGTAATGGCATCCGGGTCTGGAGTTGACCTTACAAAACTGGATCCTGAAACTGCACATAAATTTACAGCTATGGCAAATCCTCAATTATTGTTGGATAAAAGTAAGCTTCAAGCCATACAAGGAACCTTGCCTCAACAAGCACAACAGTTATTTTCAAAGATGATGGACTTAGTTAGAAATGTAATGGGGGATGCATTAACCAGCGTATTTTATATAGGCGCGTTGCTATTACTTGTGGGTGTTATCCTTTCATTATTTTTGAAAGTTAAAACTGCTGCTAAAGATAACAGTGAAGAGATTGAAGAAGAAGAATCTGCAGCATAAACATTTATTCAATATGTAAAGAAAAATACGTTGTTTAACCCTTGTTGATAAGGTATAATTGTTACGAATAAAATCTTAAAAGCATTTGAATACACCATTATTTCAGATGAGGTATTCAAGAATGAGGTGAATTTCTTGCAGGAACAACCGGAAATAGATATTAGAAGATTTGTGGAGACCTTTGAAAAATTAGCAAGAGCTGAACGACGTAAACAGTCATTATTTGGCTTAAAGCAAAGTGAGGCGCGTGTTTTGCTTTGTATTGAGCAACTTTCTTATGAAAACAAACAGATCATTACAGTTTCAGAAATAAGTAAGAAAATGCTTGTAACTTCTCCTACTGTTACTGAATTAATAAAAAGCTTAAGTAACAATGGATATATTGAACGCAATGTTGACTCTCAGGATAAAAGAGTCTCTGATATAAAATTAACGGCTAAAGGTGAAAAAATAGTACAAAAATTAATAACCTACTTTACCTCTTTATTTTCCGGACTTATAGAAAAAATAGGAGTAGAACAGAGCGAAACTTTACTGGATTTATTAGACGAAGTGTGTCTTTATCTTAATGAAACAAACCTAGAGAGTGACTAACGCTTTATCCCTGCTTTTAAGAGGCTAGCCCGTCCCACAGAGAGGACGGGCTCCTCCTTTATGGAAACTAATGAGCCAGATAACCACCATCAACCGATAAAGTTGTACCGGTTATAAATCTGGAACAATCACTTAGCAGAAAAGCTACTGCTGCAGCAACATCATCTGGACTTCCAACGCCCAATATCTGTCTTTTTTTTAATTCCGCCTCATAATTATCATTATTGGCAACATCAAGTAACCCATCAAACATCTGAGTCCTTATCATACTCGGAGCAACGGTGTTTATTCTGATATTTCTGGGTCCCAATTCCAAAGCCATGGGCTTTATGGAACTGTCAAGAGCTCCTTTACTACCACAATAAGCTGTAAGACCTCTTGCTCCGACTTTGCTTGAAATTGAAGATATAGCGACAATACTTCCACCATTGTCATTGTATTTCCTTTTTGAAAAATGTTTAACAAGTTCGACGAAGGAGTAAAAATTTACGGACATAATATTAGTTAAATCTTCAGATTTTAAGTATTGAACCGGTGATGACTTACATATTCCGGCAGAATGAACAATCCCATTAAGCTTTTTTTTGTCACAGCATATAGTATCTAGCATAACCTCTATTTCTTTTAAATTATTCAGGTCTATTAAGTAATAAGAATGATCTCCCGGTTCCAACTGATTTAAAGTTTCTTTTAACCGTTCTTCATTTCTTGCTGCCATTATGATATTAGCACCAAGTTTACTTAAATATATGGCTATACCTTTACCGATACCGGCAGAAGCTCCGGTAATAAGTATGTTTTTCCCATTAAGGTTCATTGGATTTAACACTATCCTCATCTCCATTAAAGTAATAGTTTGTATATAGCATTGGAATACAAACTGATTTTTTCATCTCAGTATAGATACCCCCATATGACAGGCCTACTCCGAAACCGCATAATAGTAATTTTACGTATTCATCGGATGTTTCCCCGCCCAATTTATCTACAAGAGTCAGAGGTATTGATTCTCCGCTTGTATTTCCGTATTTGTCAATGGATACAGGTACCCTTTCGGTAGGTATACCTAATTTTTTTGTCAGGTGTTTAAGAATGTATAGATTAGCCTGGTGAAAAACAAACATGTCTATATCATTTTTATCGATAAAATATTCTGACATAAAATTATTTATAGCTTTCGGAACATCAGTTATCGAGAAATTAAATACCTCCGCTCCGTTCATAGAAAGATCATAAGCCGATGGATCATTGACTGTCTGTCCTCTGGTTCTTGCATGACCAGCAGGAACATTAATAAATTTATATCCGCTGCCCTTAGTTTTCAAGAAGAATTTCATACTTTTGCCGTCAGATCTTTCTAGGGCTGTGGCTGTTCCTCCATCACCAAATATCATAGCTGTTGCGCTGTCATAAGGATTAATTCCAAAATTACTTGTGTCACCATTAAGGAGAAGAACTCTGTTTATATTTTGGGATGAAATCATTGTTCCGGCCAACCACAATCCATAAACATAAGCTGAACACCCAAGGTTTACGTCAAAAGCAATACAATCTTCTCTTAGCCCAAGTCTATACTGGAGGACACATGCAGTTGCCGGAACTGCATAATCAGGAGTCTGAGTAATAAGTATGAGAGCATCAACAGAGGATGCTGACCAGTCCAATCTTTCCAGGAGCTTTTTTGCTGCTACATAACAAAGATCTGAGGCACATTGCGCATCAAGAGCAACATGCCTCTTTTTTACACCTGTCATATTAACGAACTTCCGAACACTTTCTTCACCGAACACATTTTTAAAACTTTCATTATCTACTAAATTATCCGGCACTGCACAAGCTATACCCTTAATCTCGACGTTTTTTAACTCACCGCTAGCCAATTCAAGACACCTCCTCCATATTAACCATAATATCTTTTATAGTTTTAAACTTTTTAATTTCAGCTGATGGCATTTCTTTTCCAAATTCACTGTCAAACATGGCAATTAGAGATATGACAGCCATTGAGTCCCACTCAGCCAAATCCGTTAGCTGGGTGTTTTCATTAAGTGTATTCGGTTCAACAAACAACAAGTCTTCAAGCATATTAAGCTTTTCTTTATCAGTCATACGGATATCTCCTTAAAAATTTAAAATGTAAATAATATAATCATATGATGCTTAATATTGTGATATTCAAATTTTTTATTTAACAGATGTTCATAAGTTTCAAATATTTTTCAACCACTGATTCTAATGAAAACTGCAGTATGGGATGTTCCCTTACTGGTCTTTTATCTATTACTTCTTGCATTTCATCAAAATCGTATGGAGTATAAAGATTATCATTGTGGATGAATTCAGGGAAGCATAAGTTCCTTGGGGCAACGGGGACCAGGTTTAGGTATATTGCTTCTAACATTGAATTTGGAAGCATATCTGCAATTGATGTAGTAACTACTATGGACGCTTTGGCAAGGTTTGTATGGTAAGTTTCTTTTACAGTGTTGTGAATAAATTCTATTCCTGATTTATCCATTATTTGCAATAGGGCTGCTAATGTTGTGCTTTGTTTACATAATTCTTCTCTTGGAGTACCCGATAAATGTTGTACCTTGAACCCTTTGGCAACAAGTCTTCTTGATAACTCCACTTCAATGATATGAAGCTTTTCCGTAGTTAATCTTTGATTAAAAACTACAAGGTTATCTATTTTTGATATTTTTTTATATGGGTCATATATACTGTATTCTATAGGAAAACCTGTTACTTCAACTTTTCCCTGTAATTCAGGGTATGCTTTAGTGATAACGTTTCTGCACCAGTTGGAAACAGCAAAGATTTTATCGTATTGTCCGAGCCTAAACCTTTCATTGCACCAACTTGATGTTCCCCATAAGTTTGCCGGCTCAAATGGACTTGCGGTTGACCCCACAACTATCCCATACTTTTTACCCGGTTTATCTTTTAAAATTTCCATCGCAGGAGTCTGAGCCCACCCAAATAACCAACTATCCTCAGTTTTACTATTAATATCTTTATAGTAATCTATAGCTGGATTAGCAGTATACCAATCATATGGAGGGATTTCTATAAAGGGT
Source organism: Bacillota bacterium (assembly GCA_023412275.1). Lineage (GTDB taxonomy): Bacteria > Bacillota > Clostridia > Acetivibrionales > DSM-1351 > Ruminiclostridium. The sequence goes on along the minus strand of JAEYNY010000021.1, from coordinate 20,782 downwards.
ATTTGCCTTCTCTTTAATTCATTTCTTATTGCTCTTGTAAAATTACCTGTCCAGTTTCCTTCGTTATCTGTGTATCCCATAAAATATAGCATTAGATCACCCCCATACAATTCATGTAATTTCCAAATACTTTTTCAGGACTATATTTCTCAAAGTTTATAGATACATTATTTTCATTTTTGACTTTATCAATTAGCTGCTCAAGGTTAAACGGTCTATACAGGTTTTCTGCCGGTATATATTCAGAAAAAGGACCAAGATCGGGAGCGATTGGAATAGAACCTAATGCAGCTGCCTCAAGTATACATAAAGATAGCGTATCAGCTATGGAAGTTGTTACAGTAAACTTCGCTTTTGCAAGCTTTTCATAATAATCTTCTTTTGATTCTGTAACCAATACTTGTACTCCCATTTTTACAGCTTGGCTTAGGAGATTTCTAGATTCTCTGTCTGATTGTATCCTTTCATATTCAGCTTTAGTGCATATATGAAAAACTGTATATTCTAAATCTATTAATTTCTCACATAAATAAACTTCCAGCATGTGAAGTTTATCCATATCAAACCTTTGATTGAAAGCTATAGTGTTATTCTCTTTTTCAATATGCTTAAATTTTTCAGCAAAGCTGACATCCAAGGGAAACCCCGTAACAGTTGTTTTGGAAGTTAACCCGGGATAAGCTTTTTTAATCACAGAATATGCCCACTCTGAATTTACAAACAACCCATCATAAAAATAAAGCAAAACTTCTTCATATAATCGGTATCCGTGTAAAACTGCAGGTTCATATAATAAAGCTTCTAAGCCGTGAATATGTGCAAACTTTCTGCCGGGTTTAAGATACACTTTTTCAATCAAGGGATTTTGTGCATACGAAAAGAGCCAGATATCATCACTTTTAGACTGTATTGAATTAACTTTATCTATATTTGCTTGGCACAAATAATCTTTCTCTATAATAACTTCGGAGAATTGTATATTGTGAAGAGACAAGTATTTTTTCAACTCATTATTGTAGGTATAGTGATAACAATATCCATTATCAGGCTCAATAACAAGGTAAAGCATATTAAAATTCACCTCTTTGTTTGATTGCCTCGATTATCTTTAGAAGTGCATCTTCCAGTGAATATTTTGGAGTGTAGCCAAGTACGCTTATTTTTCTGATGTCCGGTTTTCTCTGTCTTGTTTCCTCGAATTTTTCTCCAAACACTTGTGAAAACGGAACAAATTCTATCATAGAAGAAGAGTGAGTTAGGGTTATAATTCTGTTGGCAAGCTCAAGGATGCTAACTTCTTCAGTACCTCCCACATTATATACTTCTCCTGCTTTGCCATTACTCATTACAGTTTTCAGGCCATCAATTACATCATCTATATAAGCAAATGTTCTGGTATGAGTACCGTCTCCGTACACATGTAGTGGTTCATTTTTTAAAGCACAACTTATAAAATTGGGAACAACCATACCATAATGTTTGGACTGGTTTGGGCCAATAACATTAAATAGTCTGCAAACTTTTACTTTTGTGTTATGCTCCCTATAATAAGCCAAGCACATGTGTTCTTCTGCAAGTTTCTCAATAGAATAAGTCCAACTGGGTTTATTGCTGCAGCCAATCAGACTATCATCTTCTTCTGAAACAGTGTTGGATGTTATTTTACCGTATATTGCTGAAGACGAAGTGACAAGTACCTCTTTATCAAAAATTGATGCATATTTTAAAATGTTATCCGTCCCAAGACAACTAAGCCTTAGGCCATCGATTCCATTCTCCATTGCCAATTTCACACCAACAACTGCTGCAAGGTGAATTACATAATCACAATTTTCAATAAGCCCTTTTAGTAAATTTTCATCATTTACACTTCCCTTTATAACACTAGCAGAAGTATTGCTAAGCCTTCCCTCAGGGCTTGTAGAAAAGTTATCAAGAACAGTAACCGCATGTCCTTCACTTAGTAATCTTAACGTTATATGTGAACCAATAAAACCATTTCCACCGGTAATTAAATATCTCAAAGCTCAAGACCTCCAAATCCATTCTAAAGTATAATATGAAAGTGAATGAATTATGTTGATTAAGTTTACAAAAATTGGAATAAAAAAAGACGATCTTATCGATCGTCAATAAATATACATAAGGACTTTAGCTGTTTATAGTGACTGGGCCAACGGTAACAGGGATACTGTTACCGGTAAAAGTGCATTTTGTAGCGAAAACTGTATTTAAACTAAAATTAGCTATTGCTCCGCCATTTAATGCACTATTGTCTGTAAAAGTACTACTTGTAAAAGTTTCATTGCCGGGTGTAAAGTTTACATTAGCTCCACCGCTAAAATTTGCAATGTTGTTAGCAAAAGTAGTATTAGAAATACTTGCTGTACCATCGTTGGCAAATGCGCCTCCATCACCGGTAGCACTGTTGCTGGTAAAGGTACACCTGATTATGGTAGTATCTCCATCATTAACAAATGCTCCACCGTTATTTACTGAACCGTTATTAGTTAGCGTACTATTTGAAATATCAACCGTTCCGGAAGAAAAATTCCCAATGGCACCACCGAAATCAGCTGTGTTGTTAGTGAAGGTACTGTTAGTGATTGTGGCTGTGCTATCGATATTTGCCACTGCTCCACCGGATGTAGATGCATTATTATTAAGGAACGTAGTTCGTGTAACAGTTGTGCTTCCGATGTTTGCAATAGCTCCTCCATCCACATCAGCAAAATTATTAGAAAACATTGTGTTAGTAATATTAACTGTGCCATCATTTACAACAGCTCCACCGTTAATATCTGCACTGTTAGTTGCGAAAGTACTATTTGTGACGTTAACTGTTCCACCGGAAAAACTTCCTATGGCACCACCATAATTGGAATGGTTATTTGCAAACATACTATTTGAAACATTGACAGTTCCTGTAAAGTAACAACATACAATAGTATTTGCTATGGCTCCTCCTGATGAAAGGGAAGTATTATTAGAAAAAGTACATCTTGCCACATTCAGTGTGGCTCCCTGATTAACAATGGCGCCTCCGGGGTCTGAATTAAATCCATTTACAAGGGAAAGTCCAATTATGGTTACTGTTATTGAACTGGTAACAATAAATATTCTGTCATTGCTTCCGCTTATAATTAACTTATCAGCACCTGGGCCTATTATATTTAGGTCTTTATCTATTGTTATTGGACCGCTGGTTAAGGTAATTGTTGCGGGAAGGATTGAATTACTAAAGACAATAGTGTCTCCGGCTGTTGCAATACTAACTGCTTCCCGAAGAGTACCCGGGCCACTATCTGCCGAACTGGTGACAGTTATAGCCGGACTTTTTTCAATATCAACTTTTATATTGTTATCTAACACTTCAGACATTTTGCAAATCTCCTCTCTAAAAAATTAAAATATACAATGGTTAATCTATATATCAAATATATTATGTTTCATAATATGAAAATTGTTTACATAATGACACCCTAAATGATTATTTGTGCAACAAATGTTTATAAAAGACATATTATGTAAATATAAGAAGTCTATTGAGTATGTCTCTAAATCTGGGGGGTTACATACGGAATAAATTGATTCCGTTAATAAAAAAGGAGATGTTAAAATGAGTTGTGATTGCAATAATCTTTTGTTAGTCGGAGCTGTTACCCCTAGTGATGGACAGTCCGGAACTACACTTACCGCTAGCGTTTCCGCTACCGGTAGATATACAAGAACCTTCCATTGGACCATGAATAAAACTGTAACACCCCAGTTAATAAACTTGTTTCAAGGCGACACAGGAATTGCACAGTACACTATCCAAACAACAAAGGATTCCGGAACACTTAGTTCTTATATAACAGGAGAGGTTTGTGTGAATAACGGCGGAGCTGTCTCTACACAAAATCTCACGATAAAAGTCTCTGTAACAATGCCGCCATCTTCAACAGTTATAGCTTCCACCAACGTGTCTGTTAGTTCTCAGCCTGTTATTGACCCTGGTGTAACAGCTTGCTATGGATATACAATCAATATTCCTAATATAGTACCTGGAGCAACTTATAAGGTTACTGCCGATGTGACAATAACAAACCACTCGGGTCACATAGACACTCCATTTGGCCCAAGCCCAAGTAATACAACAAACTTTTCAGGAACACCAACACTAATAAATGATACCTTAACCGTGAATGACACTAATGGAAATTCCTTTTTGTTTACAACAGGAGGTAGCAATTCCTATACTAAGCAATATACCTGTAGCGATGAAGGATCACACACAAATACAGCTACCGCAACGCTTCAGGATGGAACTGTTCTGCCACCCTCATCAGCAACTGTAATTGTTAAATGCTTTGCTCTTGGAATAGCTAAGACAGCTAATACTTTCTTTACAAGGACATATGCATGGACTATCAATAAATTCGCTGATAATCCTGTGCCGCTAGTCCTGGCAGCAGATCAGCAATTCCTTGTAAATTACTTTATAAATGTAAATGCCACATTTACAGACAGCAATTTTAGTGTAACAGGGACAATAACACTTACTAACACTGCTCCTATCCCTGCAACCATTAACAGTATTACCGATTTGATTCCGGGTGGTACAGCCATAATCAGTGATGATGTTGTTTATCCGTTTGATTTACCTGCATATAATGGTACTATAACTTTTAATTACAGTGTACTCAACCTGACGGGAGTAACACCTGTTACCATGCTTACAAATACTGCTACAGCAACACTTCAAAACTATTTCTACAATTTTGATGGGACACGTATTGAAAAAGCCGGAACTACAAATTTCATTGCTACAGCTGTAGCTGATTTTAATAACGCAAAAATAGCTAAAGTTAACGAATCGATAATAGTAATGGACAGTATTGCAGGGAACTTCGGCATGGTCACCTATGGTATGGACACTCTGCCCAAGACATTTACCTACCAACGTCTAATTGGACCTTTTGGTACCTGCGGTAACTACACTGTTAACAATGAAGCATATTTTGTAATTCCACCTGCAACAACTCCAAATCCGGGTGATATATCCAGCTGGACTATCGATGTAAGTGTTCCATGCAATGGTTGTACATTGACAATCGGCTACTGGAAAACTCATGCAGGTTTTGGCCCTCAGCCTGACATGGTAACACCGCTTCTACCAATCTGGCTTGGTACAGCAGGAGGTCAAAAGAGCATCCAGGTTACTACAGCAAGTCAGGCTGTAACTATCCTGAATTTCCAAGATCAGGCATCCAATGGAATTGCTAAACTATATGCCCAATTGCTTGCTGCAAAGCTCAACAAGGCGAACGGTGCAGATGCTACTGCAGTAGCAAGTACAATTTCTGCTGCCGATACTTTCCTTGCAACCCACGGTATCGCTGATTGGAATAGTTTGAATAGAGTACAAAAGAATCAGGTATTAAGCTGGGCTACTACCCTCGATAACTATAATAATGGGTTAATAGGCCCCGGTCATTGCTCATTCTAATAATAAAATTTAGCCTATAGGGGCTGGAGCAAAACAGAAAACTTTCTGTTTTGCATCAGCCCTTAAATAAAGAGAATAGGACATCCATATTATTTAATAAATATAAGTAACAAAATACAATAGGGGCTTATTAACATATGGATACATTGATTATTACTGAAAAGGAAGAAATTTTAAATGGGTTCAGGGTTATTACCAAAAAGCCCGATTTTACTGAAAATGAATATAAGCTGGCGGAATATACTATTGTTAATAGTATTATAAAAGGCTTAATGGATAGCTTATGATTGCCATATATGCAAGACAATCCGTAGACAAAAAAGACAGCATATCCATAGAAAGTCAAATCGGGTTTTGTATGAAAGAGATATCTTCCGAAAAATACAAAATATATACCGACAAGGGCTACAGCGGGAGTAACATAAATAGGCCGGCATTCGAAGAAATGATCAGGGATATCAAAATAGGTGTTATTGAAAAAGTTGTGGTCTATAAGCTTGATCGTATAAGTAGATCACTTCTTGATTTTGCACACATTATTGAATGTTTCAATAAATATAAGGTAGAATTCATCAGCCAGACGGAAAAGTTTGACACAAGTACATCCATGGGAAGGGCAATGTTGTCAATAGTAATGGTCTTTGCACAACTGGAAAGAGAAACTATTCAGCAAAGAGTGAAGGACAACTATTATCAAAGGGGAAAGGCGGGGTTATATCTTGGTGGTGTAGCTCCCTTTGGCTATAATAAGGTTGAAACATATTTAAATGGCAAAAAAACTTATATGTTTGAAACAGATGAAGAGAAATCTGAGCTTGTTAGGCAGATTTTCAACATGTATACAGAGGAGTCCAAATCCTTAGGAGTTATTGCAAGGTATCTTAATCTGAAAAAAATAAATACCAACAAAGGGCATAATTGGACAGCCACAACTGTAGGCAGGTTAATCCGAAACCCGGTATTTGTAAGAGCAAATGCAGATGTCTATGTTTATCTCAAAAATAAAGGAGCTATGATAAACAATGATATAAGTGATTTTATAGGCGAAAATGGCTGCTATGTGTATGGAGAAAGGCAATCAATAACTACCAGTAAATTCACAGACCTGACCAATAATTTTGTAACCATAGCACCTCATAAAGGTATAATAAGCGCTGAAATATGGCTTAAATGCCAATACATAGCCGATGAAAACAAACATTTAAAAAATAGTGGCAGAGGAAAAAACAGTTGGCTATCAGGTCTGATGAAATGCGGATACTGCGGATATGCCGTTACAGTTGTAAAAAGCCGCGGACTTCTATATGTAAACTGCGGAGGAAGAAAGAACGGCTTTTGCTATGGAAGAAAAAAGGTCATTTATCTTAATGAAATTGAAGAAATAGTTAAAATAAAGCTATTTGAAAAAATGAAATCACTAAAAAGGAATTTTATTATCACAAAAAACTCCAATTCCAAAGAGATTAATGATTTAAAAATCCAGCTTGCTAAAGTTGAGGAAAACATAAACAAACTGGTTGATAGTCTGTTGACCTTAAATGAAACAGCGGGAAGCTATGTAAATGAAAGAATTAAGGAACTGGATAATAAAAAGAAGCAGTTACAAAACAAAATAAATAAACTTTATATGGATAACTCTCCAAACAAAATAAATGGGAAAGACCTTTCAGAATATATACTGAACTGGGACAACTATACACTGGAACAGAAGAAAAGCGTTGCAAAAGCCTTGATTGCAAAAGTAGTTATAACTGATGAAGAAATTGAAATAGTATTCAAGATTTAATGTTTTTTCTTTTATATCCTTTCGTACACTTAACCATTTAAAAGTAAAACATCTGAAATGGTCGGCAATATGGTATAAGAAAAAACATTCCAGGAATATAGATATAATGGGAAAAATATACAAAATAAATTCCATAATATGTATAATGTATGTATAATGAAAGTAACATACAAAAAAGGATATCCGGATACTGATACATTTGCAGATGGAATTTCAAGATATTTATACTATGGCTTAGCTAAGTAAATGAATACTGTTAAATTTTTGGCATGTCTTTTTGTTATTAACACTAGAAGGAAGGGATAATTGTGAACGAGAATAAGAAAAAGATCAGTTTTAGTAAGACTATAAACCAGATACTTGCAATAGCAATGATAGTGTGCTTAATAATACAATTTAACACTACAGTAGTTTGGGCAGCAAAAACAAAAGTGGTACTGGTAAGTAAAATAGCAACAAATACATCTCAATTGAACTTGGATGTTAATGGTACATATTTTATGAGGACAACCGTTTTGCCCCAAAATGCAACCATTAAGACCATTGCCTATACCTCATCAAACAAAGCTATTGCAAAAGTAGACAGTAAGGGTACTATTACTGCGGTGGCACCGGGTAGCTGCACAGTTACCGCTAAGGCAACGGATAAAAGTGGGAAGTCAGTAGCTATTAAAGTAATTGTATTTGAACCGTTATCAGCATGGGATAATGACGAATTAGCGAAAGCAATTACTCTTGGAATTGTTCCTAAAACCATGCAAGGAAACTATCACTCTTCTGTAACTGAGAAGGAGCTTTATACTTTACTTTTCAATTGTATAAATTTACGCATGGGAAAAGTTAATAATAATTGGCTTACGCTTTTTAATAGAGCAAGTTCGTCAAAAATCCTTTTACGCAAAGACGCTGCAGATATAATTTATAAGGCCGCAAAGAATGGCCTGGGAATCAAAGAGGCAAACAGCATTCTTACAATAATCAGAACAGGTAATGGCTATTTTAAGGATAATTATTTTGGAGATGAATATAATGCAATGCTTTTTGTAAATGCACAATTTGACTATACCAGTAGCTCAAGGGTAATGGAGACGACGCCTGATAATTATTTCAGAATAAATGACAAACTGACACGGGTTGAAGCTATTTCAGCAGCATATCGTCTGTATAACTCCATTTTGCCAAGTCCTGATTATGTTCCAATGGATAAGATAGACCGTTTAGCTTTTTCTCCTGATCAAATAGAGCGGTCAAAAAGCATGCCTGCTGCAACGGTTCAGAAACTACCTGACTGGCGAGGCTTTAATTTTGTTAACAAAAGCAGTACTGGGCCACTCTATACCAATTATGCAAATACAAATATGTATACGGAGCAGGACATAAAAAATATCTCTGAATTGGGCTTTAATTTTGTACGTGTGCAATTAAACTACAATTTGATATGTAAATCAGACGATGATTCATCTGTAGATATGGTTCAATTAGAGAATATAGATAATCTGGTAAAATGGGGTATTAAGTACAAAGTTCACATTTGCTTTAATGGTTATCAGTTTCCGGGGTATCCTGCAGATGGTAGCTCAACTAAAGAAAAATTTTTCAAAAGTGAAAAGGATCAGGATATAGCTGCTGATTTTCTTGCAATGCTTGCACGCCGGTATGCTGACTTGCCAAACAATGTGGTGAGTTTTAATTTATTGAATGAGCCAATCATGACCACTAAGGAAACATACGTAAAAGTAATTGGTAAGCTAAGCAGTGCTATTAGGAAGGTAACTCCCGACCGATTGATAATCGCTGACGGATATATTTTAAATAACTTATACGTAGCTGGAGAGCCCTTAAAAGAGATTGCAGATATGGGTATAGTTCAATCAATGCATTATTATATTCCGGATTTTTTATGCTTTGCTCTATTTAACAATAGTGGGTATGCTCCTCAAAACTGGCCAATACCCTATGTTAATGGTTTGGTATGGGGGTCAGGGAAAAACAAAGGTGACTTAAGTGTCCAAGGAAAGTTTTCTGCAGGTACTGAGGTTACGATTAGAGTTGCAAGTGTAAACGGAAATGGTGACGTTGTTATAAAAGCTGATGGCAATGAAGTAATGAGAAAATCACTTAAGAACCATAAAGCAGGTGAAAACGGCTGTACAAGCTTGCTTGACTCGAATACGGCATTCTATAATCTTGATTACACTGTAAAACTTCCTGACACGGCTCAAAAGTTGGAAGTTGTATGGGATGGGGGAGAATGGCTGAAGGTTTCAAATATTACCATAAAGCATCCGGAAACGACAGATGTTAAAACTCCATATTTGGGTTCAGCATCAGATTCCTTTAATGTTGTAAAATTTACAACCAATAATGTCATAACCAATATATTGTGTACAAGGGGTGAAACAGATATTGCTAATTCCACTGTAACTGTAGCTCAAGATGGAACATATGAAAATTTCGCTCAAAAGAATTTGGAGTTGAATATACAGAGAATGAGGGAATTCGTAAAAACCTGGTCGGATTTTTCCAAACAAACAGGTACTGCAGTCATGTGCCAGGAATTCGGAATATGCAACAACGTCTCTGAAAAAGCCTCATTAAGCTGGATGGAGGATTGGTTGAAGGTGATGACTGAGAACAATATTCCATGGGCTACAATGGGCTATAGAGAGCAATTTTTTGGGATACTCAATTCAAACAGAATTGATGTAAAATATGAAAAGTATGGTCCTTATTTATTAGATAGAGAAATGCTCAAATTATTGCAGAAATATCAATGAGGAACCCGTACAGGCAATTAACCCCGGATTGACGAATTATTTGGTTATTTATTTAGTATTAATAATGTGTTATGCCCTTATGCTTTTACCTGTTGGATATTTCCTTCCTATAATATCTAAGAGAGCAGGGAAAATTAAAAATACTACAGAAGTATCTCTTTTACTTGGATTGATTTTTAGTTTTATTATAAATTGGGGTTTATCACTAACTTATTTTGTACCGTCTGTTTTGATGGGAGTTCTTGGAGACCTCCTTGGAGGATTAATGTGGTTTGCCTTATTAAGGATAACAAGTAAGGTTATTCTGTTACTGTGGTAATACACACTATTGTTTGTTTTTCTTTTATATCCTTTCGTTCCAGAAGAGATACCATAAACCAGTTTACAGAAAGCCAATTTGCCAACCTTGCAGTCTTCATTTTCTCAGTTTCATTACCTGTAAAAGGACATGCATTTACACTGTCACGGTACATCTGGTTTACAAAATCCATACCTTGCTTTGGTTTCGCAAAATCAGTAGCAAACAGAAAAATTCTTGATTCGGGGTCATGTATCCATGGAAAGAAATTTCGGTGGAGCATTTCTGGTTTATAGAACCAGGGGTATCCGCCGAATATTTCATCGGCACATTCACCACTTAAAGCAACAGTATGTCTTTTTTTAATCTGCTGGCAATAATAAAGCAGAGAGGAGTCTATGTCAGCCATGCCGGGGTAGTCTCTGAATTTCACAGCATCATAAAGGAGGTCGGCGATGGTTTGCTGGCTAACGGTAAGAACTGAATGGTCTGTGCCAAGATATTCACTCAGCCAAACAGCGTAACTGTCATCGCTTTCAGGTTGGAAGCTTGTAGAGGTAAAATGCTGCTTATTTCCTTCATATTCAAAGGAGTAGGTACTCAGCAAATCCCCGTTTTTCTTGTCGGCCCGGGCAACAGCTGTTACTACGGAGGAGTCAAGTCCCCCTGACAATAAAGTACATAAGGGAACATCAGAAACCAGCTGTCTCTGAATTGCATCTGTTAGATAAAATTTTGTTTTTTCCACAATAGTACTTTCACTATCCTCCAGCTCGTAAGCCTGCAAAGACCAGTATTTGCGTAATTCAAGTCCGTTACGGTTATAAATTCCGTGAAAACCCGGAGAAACTTCAAAGATATTTTTGAATATTCCACTATTGGACGGGCGCATGGGGGAGAGGTATAAAAGCTGCCAAATGCCTTCGTTATCAAGCTCTGCTTTAATCTGGGGATGCTTCAAAATTGATTTTACTTCGGAAGAGAAAATTAAAGTATCTCCTATAAAAGTATAAAAAAACGGTTTTACGCCCATTCTGTCTCTGGATAAATAAACCTGTTTTTTATCATCATCATAGACTGCAAAAGCAAAAATACCGTTTAGTTTTTCCGAACATCCCATACCCCAAAGTATGTACGAATAAAGTAAAACTTCCGTATCACAGTGGGTTTTAAATTCTACTCCCAGATTTTCAAGCTCTGAGCGCAATTCATTTGAATTATAAAGCTCTCCGTTATAAACAATGGTATAGGATTTACCCTCAAAAACAGCAGTCATAGGCTGCAAACCGTTAGCAACATCAATAACGGCAAGTCTGTTATGGCCAAAGCATACATGTTCATCCCTGAAAAAACCGTTTTGATCAGGACCTCTGTGAACAGTAGTCAGTCTCATGGCTTCAAGGGTTTCCTGAGAGATGCTTCTTGTACCATCTTTAAAATTTACTAAACCAAGAATTGAGCACATATTTTATCCTCCAGAAAATATTCGTATCAATACAAGACAATGGGACAATTATCATTACTGACGCCATTGTCCCATGCTCTTATTAGTATATGAAAAAGTGAGGTAATTTGTGCTTCCAAATTTAATGAATATTTATATCAATACCTACTACTCCAACGATTTCACCTGTATCAGATTTAATTGGAGAGGACACTGTAATACATGGATTTCTGGTTATAGCAGAAATATATATGGAAGATACAAAATTCTCTCCTTTAATACTTCGTTTGAACCATTCACGAACGTTTGCATTGGCTATTCCGGCTTTGGGTATTGAGCATATAAAACGGCCTTTTTTATCATTGGTCCATACCGCTTCAACATAAGGGTACTTATTTTTAAAATCCCTCAAAATTTCTTCATGAAGGTTGCTATCTTTAGAATTTATGATTTCAATATTGGAACAAAGTTCTTTATATATAATAGAAAGAGAACTTTTTGCCTTCTCCATTGCGTCGTTACCAAGTGCCTCAACATCTTCCGCTTCACCTGAAAATAATTCGGATAGGGTAGAGGAGGCTTCGTTAAGCCGTATACCCATAGATGAGATTTCTTCGATATTCCTTTTCTGTTGGTGGACAGATGTACAAACGTCATCCACAGACCGTGAAGTTGCAGACAAAACATCTTCCACACCCTTGATCTGATTTCCCACATTCTGTGCAATGAGAACCTCCTGCTGGGATAAGGAACTTATTTTATCCATCATGTTAAATACATCGTTAAAGGAAGAATCAATTTTCTCCAGGTACTTTTCAATGCTTTTTGTTGCAGAAATACCTTCATCAACCCTAGAGGCATTTTCCCTTACAACAGTATAAACACTTCCGACTTCTCCGTGAATAGATTTAATCAGTGAACCTATTTCTTCCACTGATTTGCCTGTATTATCCGCAAGTTTGTGAATTTCAGCTGCCACTACGGCAAATCCCTTTCCATGTTCTCCGGCACGGGCAGATTCGATGGTTGCATTTAATGCAAGAAGTTGAGTCTGCTTTGAAATACTGCTGACAGTCTCAAGAATATGTTCGATTTCCCCGGATGTTTTTTGAAGTCTCTCCATATTTACAAGAGTTTTATTGGAAGATTCGTGAATACTATCTATAGTCTTAACAATCTGCATAATTTCTTCCAGACTCAATCTAACTGTATCCTTGGATATTGAACTTTTTTCAATCATTTGACCGGTTATATCTTTTGCGTTATTCAACAAATCTACAATATTTTTGACTTCGGAAAGGGTATTTGTAATGCTATCATAGACATGTTCGTTTTTGTTGGCCATTTCCTTAACTTCGTCATAAACATATTTTGCAAATTCATTGTTTTCATCTAGTGTCACCGAAATATTTTCCGAAACAGATGAAATCTGACTTGAAGTAACCTGAACTTCAAAATTGAATTTTTTCAGGTCACTTTTCAGTTTTTTAATTCTGTCAGTATATAGCCTGAATTTTCCCTGAATAGGTTTCCAAGTAACCAAGAAATATATTGCAAATACAATAAGATTCAATATTAGTTTAACATAAGAATTTATCCCTGAAAAACATACCAAAAAACTTGATACCAGAAAAAACAGACAGTTTGCAACTATGTAGGAAGAGCTTTTCATTAAACTTCTCTCCGTTTCGTTAAATTATTAATACTATCATGTTAAAAAACGACAAAAGGGACAGTAGTAGTTTGGTACATATTGTCCCTTTTGTGTCAGATACAATTATATTTTATCTTTATATTCTATACATTGAAAAGTAAGTCAGCATAACAAGGGAATGGATACAGATCCTTTGGAATAATTGTTTCCAACTTATCTGCATCAGCTCTCAATGCTTCCATAGCAGGTACTACAATTTTACTGAATGCTTCTGCCTGTTTTAATGCACTTGTGTCTTCAGCACTTGCTTTTTCTACAGCTTTCTTCAACGCGTTTATATTTGAAGAGAAGGAGCTCAATACTGGTGACAACTCTTTAAGAACAGAGGACTGTGCTGATACTTCAACAGACATTCCGGTTGCTTTTACAGAATTTATTGTATCGGACAAATCCTTGCTGAACTTAAATGCTGCAGGAATAAGCTCTGTTTTAGCCATTGATATCATAGTCAAAGCTTCAATATTAATTGTTTTAACATAGTTTTCAAGCAATATTTCATATCTGGATTCAATTTCTGAATTACTCAGAACTCCATGCTTAACAAATACTGCAACGTTTTTATCTTTTATAAATGTAGGTATACATTCAACAGTTGACTTGAGATTGAGCAATCCTCTGCTTTCTGCTTCTGCAACCCATTCATCGGTATAGTTGTTGCCGTTGAATATTATACGCTTGTGCTCTTTGATAGTTTCAGATATCAAATCTGTAACTGCACTTGAAAGGTCGCTTTGTCCCTCCAGTGTGTCAGCAAACTTTTGAAGGACTTCAGCAACTATTGTATTTAGTACAAAGTTCGGTCCTGCAATAGAAGCTGAAGATCCAAGCATTCTGAATTCAAATTTATTACCTGTAAATGCAAATGGTGATGTTCTGTTACGGTCAGTTGTATCTTTAGGAAGCTTTGGCAAGCTTGCAACGCCGGTTTCAAGAATGGAGTTGTATGCCTTACCCTTAGCTTTTCCGTTTTCAAGCTGAGTGAGGATGTCTGTTAATTGATCTCCAAGGAACATTGATACTATAGCAGGAGGAGCTTCATTTGCACCTAGTCTGTGGTCGTTTCCGGCAGATGCTACTGAAAGACGCATCAAATCCTGATATTCGTCAACAGCTTTAATAACTGCACACAGGAAAACAAGGAACTGAACGTTTTCATGTGGAGTTGATCCTGGTTCCAACAGGTTCTGACCGTCATTTGTTGACATTGACCAGTTGTTATGCTTACCTGAGCCATTTACACCTGCAAATGGTTTTTCATGGAGCAGACATACAAGATTGTGTCTGAGTGCTATTTTCTGCATGAGTTCCATAGTTAGCTGATTATGGTCGGTTGCTATGTTTGAAGTTGTGAATATAGGAGCCAATTCGTGCTGTGCAGGGGCAACTTCATTATGCTTTGTTTTAGCTGCAATTCCCAGTTCCCACAGCTCTTTATCAAGATCCTTCATGTAATTGGAGACTCTTTCCTTGATGTTTCCAAAGTAATGGTCTTCAAGTTCCTGTCCCTTTGGAGGCCTATTACCGAAAAGAGTTCTTCCTGTGAAAATCAAGTCTTTTCTCTTTTTATACAAATCTCTGTCAATAAGGAAGTATTCCTGCTCAGGGCCTACAGTAGTTGTAACCCTTGTTGCAGTGGTGTTTCCGAATAATTTCAAAATTCTGAGGGCTTGTTTGTTAAGAGCTTCCATTGAACGGAGTAAGGGAGTTTTTTTGTCTAAAACTTCTCCGGTATAAGAACAGAAAGCTGTTGGGATATAAAGAGTACCATCTTTAACAAAAGCTGGTGAAGTACAGTCCCAAGCAGTATATCCTCTGGCCTCAAAAGTTGCTCTGAGTCCGCCGGAAGGGAAGGAAGATGCATCAGGCTCACCCTTTACAAGATCCTTGCCGGTAAATTCCATAATAACTCTTCCGTCGTCTGTAGGCGAAATAAAAGAGTCATGCTTTTCAGCTGTGATACCTGTCATTGGCTGGAACCAGTGAGTGAAATGTGTTGCACCTTTTTCCATAGCCCAATCCTTCATTGCACTTGCAACAACGTCAGCCACTGATACATCAAGTGCTAAACCTTCATCAATAGTCTTTTTTAAAGACTTATAAGTAGTTTTTGGAAGACGCTCACGCATAGTTGCATCATTAAATACGTTACTCCCATAAATTTCTGTAACACGAAAATCCAAGTTAACCCCTCCTTGAATAATTTAAATTTAATTAATTGTCAATATAATATATAAAAAAAGACATTCCACCCCTTAAAAAATTTTTTAAGGAAGTGAAACGCCTTTGTTTCACAAAATCTATTAAGTTTTTGTATATTTATTAGCTTTTAAGCTTGTTAAGCTCACTTCTCAATATTTCCTGAACTACTTTAGGATTGCCTCTCCCGGCTAATGCTCTTGAACATTGCCCCATCAAAAACCCAAAAGCCTTTTCCTTACCTCCAAGATACTCTGCAACAGCTTTTTCGTTATTTGATATTATTTCTTTAACCATGTTTTCTACTTCAGCAGTATCATTTATTACCTTGTAGCCCTTTTCTGCTATAATAGCTTCAGGCTCTTTTCCGGTTTCAAACATTTCCGCCAAAACCTTTTTGGCGTTGTTTGAGGTAATCTCATCACTGTCCATCATCTTTATAAGTCTACCTAACAGTTTTCCTTCAAATGGAATATCCTCAGGAGTTATACAACTGTCATTGAGCCTTCTCAATACTTCAACTACTATAAAATTAGCGGCTGTTTTAGGATTACCTGATTCAGCAGCAGTAGCTTCAAAGAAATCAGAAAGGCTTACGGAAGTCAGCAGCAAGTTGGCATCAGCCTCATTAATTCCATATGCTTTAGTATATCTTTCAAATCTCTTGTTCGGAAGTTCCGGAAGAGACTTTCTCAGCTTCTCAATATCTTCCCCTGTAAAGGTGACAGGTACAATATCCGGTTCAGGAAAATATCTGTAGTCATGGGCATTTTCCTTGCTTCTAAGGGACTTACTTTCTCCTTTGCTGTCATCCCAACGTCTTGTTTCCTGAATTATTTTTTTACCTTCATCCAGGAGCTCTATCTGTCTTTCAATTTCATAATCAATAGCTCTTGCAATAGCCTTTATGGAGTTGATATTTTTCATTTCTGTTCTTGTGCCAAGTTCATCAGTACCAACCGGTCTGATAGACACATTAACATCGGCTCTCAAAGAGCCTTCCTCCATACGGCAGTCTGAAACGCCGGAGTAGAGGAGCATCAAACGAACCTTTTCAACAAATTCTCTCGCTTCCTCTGCGGAGGACAAATCAGGTTTTGTTACAATTTCTATAAGAGGAACTCCGCAGCGGTTATAATCCGCAAGACTGTATCTGTCATAGCTGTCATGAAGAAGCTTTCCGGCGTCTTCCTCCAAATGTATTCTTTCAATTCTGATGAATTTTTCTCCATCAGGTGTATTTATAGTTAATCCACCATCTTTGCAGATGGGAAGATCAAATTGCGATATCTGATAAGCCTTGGGTAAATCCGGGTAAAAGTAATTTTTTCTGTCCATTTTCGAAAATTCATTTATCTTGCAGTTTAAGGCCAAGCCTGCCATTACAGTATATTCAACTGCTTGTTTGTTGAGAACCGGCAGAGTTCCGGGCATTCCTGTACAAACGGGGCAACACCTTGTGTTTGGCTCACCACCGAAACTTACGGGACAATCGCAGAAAATTTTTGATTTTGTTGATAACTCCGAATGTATTTCCAAGCCTATAGTAGGGATATATTTCATCGTTATGCTCCTTTCTTGCTATATAGCGGGAACTCTGAACTTATCGGCAAACTCAGCCTCAAAATTCGCAGCAGCCCTGAATATCTCTTTTTCTCCCAATGGCTTACCTGTAAAGGAAAGACCTATAGGAAGTCCGGCTGAATCGTAGCCGCATGGGACTGATATAGAAGGAAGTCCGGCTATATTTACAGCAACAGTGTAAATATCTGCAAGATACATTGTAAGGGGATTATTAGTATTTTGCCCTATTTTGAATGCAGTTTCAGGAGCAGTAGGGTGCAGAACCACATCATATTTTGAAAAAGCCTCATTAAAGCCATTACTTATTAATGTTCTAAGCTTGAGGGCTTTTTTATAATAAGCATCGTAGTAACCTGATGCAAGAGCATAGGTTCCAAGAAGAATTCTTCTCTTAACTTCTTTTCCAAAGCCTTCAGCTCTTGATTTGCCGATTAGTTCGTTAAAGGTTTTGCAGTTCTCGGCCCTATATCCATATTTTACACCGTCATATCTGGACAGATTGGAACTTGCCTCTGCAGAGGACATGAGATAGTAGGCAGGCACGGCATGTTTCAATACCGGCATTGAGAACTCTTCTATTTTTGCCCCCATACTCTCCAATTTGTCAATGGATTTATATAATGACTCTTTTACTTCAGCATTTAGGCCTTCTGTCAGGTATTCCTTGGGCAAGCCAATTTTAAAGCCCTTTATATCACCTGAAACAGAGGAACTGTAGCTGGAATCGTTTTCATATTTTAATGAAGTAGCATCTTTGGGATCGTTTCCGCAGATACTGTCCAGAATTATTGCGCAATCCTCAACTGTTTTAGCTATGGGGCCAATCTGGTCAAAGGAGGATGCAAAAGCAACCAGACCATATCTTGAAACCAGTCCATAAGTAGGTTTCATACCAACAACACCACAGAAGGAGGCAGGCTGCCTCACTGATCCGCCTGTATCAGAACCAAGAGAACCAAGGGCTAAAGAAGCAGACACACAAGCCGCGGAACCGCCTGACGAACCACCGGGAACCCTTGTTAAGTCAAAAGGATTTTTTGTTGTCCTAAATGCAGAATTCTCAGTAGAGCCTCCCATGGCAAATTCATCCAGATTTGTTTTACCAAGAATAACTGCATTATCTGCCAGCAGCTTGTTTACTGCTGTTGCTGTATATGGTGAAACAAAGTCCTCAAGCATTTTTGAGGCACATGTAGTTTTCGTTCCTTCAATACATATGTTATCTTTTATGCTAAGTGGAATACCTGTAAGCAAGGATGATTTACCGCTATCTATAATATTCTGTGCCTGTTGGGCATGCTCCAATGCCATATCCTCAGTAACTGAAAGATAGGACTCAACTTTTCCGTCAAGTGATTTAACTCTGTCCAAATACATACGTGTGAGCTCAACAGTACTTATTTCTTTATTATCAAGAAGCCCTCGGGCCTCTTTAATAGTTAACCTGGTTATATCCATGAGGACCTCCTTATTCAATCATCTTAGGAATAGCAAAACAATTTTCCATGGTCTTTTTTGAATTTGACAGGATTTTTTCTGTTTCAAATGAATCCCCGGGATTATCTTCCCTCATATTATTAGTCACTCTGGATATGTGTTCGGTTGCATCTATATGTTCTGTATCAATATTTTTGATAGTATCCATTAACCCTATAATATCTCGCATATCTTCAGCAAGTGATTGTATTTCGTTATCATCAAGAGATAACTTTGCAAGATCCGCTATATATCTAATGTAATCATTAGGTTCAGTATTAGTCATTAGGTACCTCCCTGATTCGTAATTTTCAACGCAAATTTAAGCTTTGCAAAAAGTTGAAAATTATATACTATATAAATAAAAAAAACTGTACCAAACGAACATTTCGCTAAAAATGTTTGCTGACACAGCACCTTTGCTGCAATTAATTAATTTACAACCATTATAATATACGTCCTGCAAAAATGCAATACTTTTTCCAGAAAACATTTTTATTGGAGAAACAAGCTTAATATCTGCCTTTCCGTGACACGGCTATAGTTTGGTCGTTTTAGTAATAAACTGGATGTGAAACCGTTTTGCAGGATTGAATTTTAGAAATTGCAAAAAAGGTATTGACGTATAATTATTTTCTTAGTAAAATACTCTTGAAGATAAATTGCAGGTATGTCACATAATTCAAAAATTTAATAAACAAAGAACAATGGCGTTCTCATAAAAACCTGATTTCAGGGGTTTGTATGAGTACGCTTTTTTGTTACCCGAATATGTGGCTGTTATTTTTATAAATATAGAAATTTATTATTTTGATTTTTATTTTTTTAGTAAAGGAAGTGTACGACATGTTATTGAAGGAAGGTCAGGTAAGAATACCATCTGGTTGTGCAATTTCAGGAATGTTCAGCAGGGAAGGTAGACGTATCTCAGGTCAGGATATAGTTAAATCAATATCAGTTATGCATGATCGCTCCAATGGTTTAGGAGGAGGATTTGCAGGCTACGGCATTTACCCTGAGTATAAAGAACTTTATGCATTTCATGTATTCTTTGACAGTAATGAGGCAAGAGAAGATGCCGAAAGATTCATAAACAAACATTTTGATGTAGTTAATTTAAGCAGAATTCCAACAAGAAAGCATCCAAGGATAACTGATGCTCCCCTTATTTGGAGATATTTCGTATCACCTCTTCACGGAAAGCTTGAGGAAAGTCAGCTTGAGGAAAAGGAATATGTTGCAAGGTGCGTCATAAAGATAAACACACGAATTGACGGAGCATATGTCTTTTCCAGTGGTAAAAACATGGGAGTATTCAAGGCAGTAGGTTTCCCCGAGGATGTTGGAGAGTTCTACAAGCTCGAGGATTACGAAGGTTATTGTTGGACTGCACACGGCAGATACCCTACAAATACTCCGGGGTGGTGGGGAGGAGCCCATCCGTTTTCACTTCTGGACTATACTATAGTTCACAATGGTGAGATATCCTCATATGATGCCAACAGACGATTTATGGAAATGTTCGGATATAAATGTTCTCTTCTTACTGATACAGAAGTAATAACATATATTTTTGATTATCTGAACAGAAGACAGGGAATATCCCTGAAAGATTGTGCATCAATAATAGCTGCTCCTTTCTGGTCTGAGATAGACAAAATGCCTCAGGATATGAAAGAGAAATTTACAGCAATCAGAAATGTATATGCAAGTCTTCTTATAACAGGTCCGTTCTCAATAATATTGGGATATGAAGGCGGAATGATGGCATTGAACGACAGATTAAAACTCCGTTCCATGGTTGCAGCAGAAAAAGGCGACCTTGTACTTGTAGCCAGTGAAGAGAGTGCTATTAGGATTATACATCCGGAGGTAGATAGAATCTGGAGTCCTAAGGGCGGAGAACCGGTAATTGCAACGTTATCAGGGGGTGAAATTTAATGGGAATAAATTATTTTACACCTCAATATGAGGTATGTAGAGATCCAAAGAAATGTATTAAATGTAAAGTATGTA